>PAOF01000042.1 GCA_002707905.1 Fidelibacterota bacterium | reverse complement strand
TTTATGAAAAATTAATAGATGCTGTTGAAAATGATAATAAAAAATAATTTTTTTATATGAGTATAAATGAATTTAACAAAAACCTTCTTTTATTATTAGAGAGGGTATATAACAAAAATGAGTTTGATTTAAATCAAATTTCATCTCAAATATTATCTATTTTGAATCCAACAAATATTAGTAAAAAAGAAAAAATTAATAATATTTGGGATCAAAAAGACATTTTCCTAATTACATATGGAGATTCTATTATTGACGACTTAGAAGTTCCATTAAAAAGTTTAAATGATTTTCTTATAAAATTTAATCCTTTAATTAACTCGGTTCATATTTTACCATTTATGCCATCAAGTTCAGATAAAGGTTTTTCTGTAAAAGATTATTATCAAGTTTCATCTAATTTAGGAGATTGGAATGATTTGTCAAAAATTTCAACTAATTACAATGTTATGATTGACATGGTCTTAAATCATGCATCAAAAAAAAGTAAATGGTTTGAAAATTTCATAAACGAAGATGGTCATGGTTCTGATTTTTTTATAAATGTAAATAATTGGGATGGTATTCCCCAAGTTGTAAGACCTAGAACATCAGAATTATTTCAAACTGTAAAGACTAAAAGTGGCGAAAGAGAGGTCTGGTGTACTTTTAGTCATGATCAAATTGATCTTGATTTTAAAAATCCAAATGTTTTAATAGAGTTTATAAATATCTTTAATTTTTATATTAAGAAGAATATTAAAATTTTTAGGCTTGATGCTGTTGCATATATATGGAAAGAAGAAAATACAAATTGTATTAATAGGCCTGAAGCTCATTATTTAATTAAAATTTTTAGGTTAATATTAGATTATTTAGACAAAAGATCTGTTTTAATTACAGAAACTAATATTCCAAATAAAGAAAATTTAACATATTTTGGAAATGGTGATGAAGCTCATTGGATATATAATTTTACATTAGCCCCATTAATTCTTTATACTCTTGTGAATGGAGATAGTAGCGAATTAAGAAAGTGGTCAATGACAATGCCACCAGCTAAAAATGGAAATGCATATTTTAATTTTATTGCATCTCATGATGGGATTGGTTTAAGACCGATTGAAGGATATATAGATGAAGATAATATTGAAAAACTATTAATGTTAATGAAAAAATTTGATGGAAAAATTTCATATAGAACTACTCAGTGGGGAGATAAAACACCCTATGAGATTAATATATCCTTTTATGATAGCATGAGAGGTACGTTTGAGGGTGAAGATGAATTTTTATTTGAAAGATTTATATGTGCTCATGCAATCATGTTTGCTTTTGAAGGTGTTCCTGCTATTTATATACATAGTTTGTTAGGAACAAAGAATAATATTGATGGAATTCAAAAAGGTGGTGAAAATAGAATTATAAATAGATACCAATGGGATAAACAAAAATTATTTAATTTATTAGAGAACAATGATTCAATAAATTATAAAATTTATAAAAAAATTAATGAATTATTGAAAATTAGAATCGACCAACCAGCATTTCATCCAAACTCTACTCAATTCACATTAAACTTAGGTAATAAAATTTACGGTTTGTGGAGACAAGATCTTGAAAGAACACAAAGTATTTTTTGTGTCTCAAACATAACTAAAGATGTAATAAAATTCCCTCTTAATAGTATCAATTTAATCGAAACAGAGGATTGGTTTGACATAATTACAAGAAATAAAATTTTATCTATTAATGGAAAAATAGAAATGAATCCTTATGAAACTTTATGGATATCAAATAATATAACTTGATTTATGTTTACAAAAGAAAAAATTGATTTTAATCATTGTGTAGATATTTATGAGCTAAATAAAAATGATTTTCAATTATTAGCTGACAAAAAAAATATAAAAGAATTAAATAAAAATTTTTTAATAAATAATATAATTCCAATTGTATTAATTATTGAAAAAGAATTAAAAGAAAATCATGTTTTTAAATTATCTATTTCTGGCGGTCAAGGTTCTGGAAAATCAACAATATCTGATTTTATAAAGCTTTTATTAAATAACCACTTTAATTTAAAAGTCGCATCTTTTTCAATCGATGATATATATTTGTCAAAAAAAGAAAGAACAAAACTTTCTTTGGATGTTCACCCTTTGCTTGCAACGAGAGGTGTTCCAGGAACACATGATGTTTCTTTGGGTTTAGAAACAATTAATTCTTTAGTATCTTCAAAAGAAAAAACAACATTAATTCCAGAATTTTCAAAAAAATTTGATGATCTTCTTCCTAAAATAAGATGGAAAGTATTTGAAGGAACACCAAATGTAATTATTTTTGATGGCTGGTGTCTTGGTGCAAAGCCAGAACCTATTGATAATTTAAAATCTCCAATTAATGACCTTGAAAGAGAGTCTGATCCAGATGGTATTTGGGTAAATTGGGTAAATTCTCAATTAAATAATAAGTACCAAGATCTTTTTGGATTGTTTGATTTAAAAATTTATATAAAATCTCCAAATTTCGAAAAAGTTCTTGAAAATAGATGGTTGCAAGAAAAAACAGCTATTGAAATGGATAATACTAAAAACAAATCAAAATATATGACCAAAGAGGAAGTGTATAAATTTGTTATGCATTTTGAACGTATTACAAAAAACATGGAAAAATATATGCCAAATGATGCTGATATTGTTATTGTAAGAAAAACCAAGTCGGATTTTGAAATTCATAAACCAGACTTTCTTAATATAAAATAATATTTTTAAATTAAACTTAATATTTGGGCGATTAGCTCAGTTGGTTAGAGTGCTACGTTGACATCGTAGAGGTCACCGGTTCGAATCCAGTATCGCCCACTTTTTATGAAAAATATTATATTGACAATACTTTTTTGTAATGTTTTAATTTTTCCTCAACAAAATTCAGTTGGTTTGATTTCTAAAACTGATGATGTTTCAGATGGATATATATTATTAAATCCTATATCGCTTAAAACAACTTACCTCATTGATAATAACGGTGAAAAGGTTCATGAGTGGAAAAGTGAACATAATGCATTAATTAGTTATCTACTTCCTAATGGTAATCTTGTAAGGACAATTTTTCTTAATAATGAAAATTTTGATGGTGTTGGTGGTTCAACTGGAGGGATTGAAATATTGTCATGGAATGGTGAAATCATATGGAATTATGATCTTTCTACTTCGAATAAAATGTTGCATCATGATATTGAAATACTCCCAAATGGAAATATTTTAGCAATTTGTTGGAAAAAAATAAATTTAGAAAGAATGTTGAAACTTGGAAGAGATCCTGAATTACATTTTGATCATGATGGTAATATACTAGAAGAGTTATGGGGTGAAGAAATTATCGAAATAAATCCAATAAGTGGTGAAATAGTTTGGAAATGGAACGTTTTTGAACATGTAGTTCAAAACTTTAGTGATACTTTAGAAAATTTTAATTCAGTAAGTCAAAACTATCAATTAATTGATATTAATAAAGGTCATACTGGAGATTGGTTACATTTTAATTCATTAGATTACAATGAATATTTAGATCAAATTTTAATAACATCTCCTTTTTCAAATGAGATTTATATTATTGATCATAGCACAACAAACTTTGAGTCATCATCTCACCAAGGTGGTTATTATGAAATGGGGGGTGATATTTTATATAGATGGGGTAATCCTGCAATGTATGACATGGGTGATTTTGATGATCAAAAATTATTTTTTGTTCATGATGCCCACTGGATAGATGAAGAAAAAGGAATCATAAGATTTTTTAATAATGGTGGGGGATTTAGAAATTATTCTACTGTTGAGACAATTCAAACTCCATTAAATGAACATGGAAAATATGATATTGATTCTTCAGGAGTTTTTTCACCTATTAAATCAAAAATAGATTATAATGAAGGTAGCTTTGATACTTTTTTTTCAGCTGGGATTTCAGGGTCTCAGCAACTTTCCAATGGAAATATTTTAATTTGCGAAGGAATTAAGGGTAAAGTCTTTGAAATTGATAATAATAAAAACATTGTTTGGGAGTATGTTAATCCAGTAAATAATTCAGGAATTCTAAATTATAATGAATCACCATCAAGAAATCCTCTTTTCCAAGTTAGAAAATATGCTCTTAATTATGGAGTATTAAATGAAAAGGAATTAATTCCATATGGTCCTATTGAATCTTATAATATATTAAGTTTAGAAAGTTATAATGAAGATTATGAGGAGGTTTTGATTAAAAATTATCCAAATCCATTTAATTCATCTACTAAAATCAGTTATTTTCTAAATAAATCTTCAGATGTAAATATTAGTATTTATAATATTTTAGGTGAAAAAATATTAAATGTTAAAAATGCATTTATTGAAAAAGGGCATTACTCATTTAATTGGAATTTAAAAAATAAAGATGGTCAAAATATTAACTCTGGAGTTTATTTTTTTATAATCAAAACTGATGAAGCTAATATTTCTCATAAATTGATATTAATAAAATAATTTGATTTGAAATACCTGTCTCATTTGTTGCAATTTTTTTATAAATTAACGACCATAATACACGATCATTCATTTAATTAACAAGGATTATTTTATTTACATCATTTTTATGCGTCTAAAATCTGATAACTAATTTTTAATTTAATGAATAATTTTGTAGTTACATTTCAAGATTTATCTCAAAAATCTTATTCCTCAAAATCATCTTTTCTTGATATCATTTCTGATAAATACAAAGATATATCAGACGTAATAGCGATAAAAGTAAATGATTCTATTAAAGATTTAAACTCTAATATTATTGAAGATGCAAAAATTGAATTAATAAGAATACAATCTCATGACTCTCATGAGATTCTTTTACATAGTACTGCTCATTTAATGGCACAAGCAGTAAAATTTCTTTTTCCAGAATCTAAAATGACTATAGGTCCACCAATTGAAAATGGATTTTTTTATGATTTTGATGTTGAAAATCCATTTACTGAAAATGATTTAGAAAACATTCAAAAGAAAATGATTGAATTGTCNAATCAAAATTATCCAATTAAGCGAAATGTGATTACTAGAAATGATGCATTAAAAATATTCAAAAATANTAACGAGTCCTATAAAATTGAAATTTTAAATGAATTGCCCAAAGATCAGGAAATTACTACCTATACNCAAGGTGATTTTGTTGATTTATGCAGAGGTCCTCATCTCAAATCTACTGGTATGATCAAAAATTTTAAATTACTTTCTACTTCAGGAGCGTATTGGAGAGGTGATGAAAAAAATAAAATGCTACATAGAATCTATGGTACATCTTTTTTTAATAAAAAAGAATTGAAATCTTATTTNCAATTNATCGANGAAGCAAAGAAAAGAGACCATAGNAAATTAGGCAAAAATTTAAGCTTTTTNATGTTTGATTCNATGTCACCAGGNAGTCCTTTTTTCTTGCCTTCAGGAACTATCATTTATAGAGAATTAGAAAAATTTATTAGAGAAATTTATAATGAAAATAACTTTAAAGAAGTGATCACTCCTCAAGTATTTGATNTTGAACTTTGGAAAAAATCAGGTCATTGGGATTTATTTCAAGAATTTTTATATCATGTTAAGGTTGGTGAAAAAGAATACAGTTTAAAACCTATGAATTGCCCAGGTCATACAATTATTTTTTCTTCCGAATTAAGATCNTACCGAGATTTGCCTTATAGAATTGCAGATTTTGGAAGATTGCATAGATTTGAAAAAGCAGGTGTTATATCAGGATTAACTAGAGTTAGAAGCTTTGCTCAAGATGATGCTCATATATTTTGTACANCAGACCAAATATATGAAGAAATGAAGGTTAATATAGGTATGATTAAACATGTTTTTGATGTATTTGGTTTTGACCATCTTAAAGTTGAATTAAGTTTAAAGCCNGATAAAGCTTTGGGTGATCCAGAATTATGGGACAAATCAGAAGCTATTTTAAGAGATATTCTTACTGACCAAAAAATTGAATTTACNGAGGAAGAAGGTGAAGGTGCTTTTTATGGTCCAAAAATTGATTTTAGAGTTAAGGACGCTTTNGGAAGATATCATCAGCTAAGTACTATTCAATTAGATTTTAATTTACCAGAAAGATTTGATTTAAAATATGTGGCTGAAAATGGAGAATATGAAAGGCCAATAATGATTCACAGAGCAATACTTGGCTCATTAGAAAGATTCATTGGTGTATATCTTGAGCACACTGGTGGAGATCTACCTCTTTGGTTAGCACCAGTTCAAGCGATTATTTTACCTATATCTGATAAATATANTGANTATGCATATCAAATTTTAAAAATATTAAATNAAAATAANCTTCGAGTAAAAATTGACAATAGATCTGAAAAAATTGGAGCAAAAATTAGAGATGCAGAATTGAGNAAGATTAATTATATGTTAATTGTTGGTGAGAAAGAGTTTGAAAAACAAGAAATTTCAATAAGACAAAGATTTAGAGGTAATATTGGTGAAATGAAGTTAGATTCATTGTTGTCAAAATTACTTGATGAAGTTAATAATAAAAGGAGAATCGAAAAATCGCAAAGATAACTGATATAAATATTAATGAAAGTATAAGAGCAAGAGAAGTAAGGTTGATTGGCGCAACTGGAGAACAATTAGGAATAGTCTCAAAGTCAGAGGCAATAAGATTAGCNGAAGATTCTGGTTTGGATTTAGTTGAGGTAGCATCNACAGCATCTCCAATTGTTTGTAAAATAATGGATTTTGGTAAACTGAAATATGATCAAAAAAAGAAAGATCAAGAAAATAAGAAAAAACAGCATGTTATTAAAATAAAAGAGGTTAGATTTCGTCCTCGAATCAGTGATCATGACTTTGAAATCAAGGTTAATCAAATAAAGAAATTTATTTCTGATGGAAGTAAAGTNAAAATTACTGTAATGTATAGAGGTAGAGAAATTACGAGACAAGATTTAGGTGAAGAGCTTTTTAATAAAATTTCTTCATCTTTGAGTGAGATTGCTGATATTGAAAAGAAAGGTGACCTTGAAGGTAGAAGAATTTCTATTATTATGTCACCAAAATAAACTAAAGGGGATCAATAATGCCAAAAATGAAAACAAGAAGTAGCGCTACNAAGCGTTTTAAATTAACGGCTTCTGGTAAGTTAAAAAAAAATAAAGCTAATAAATCACACTTACTTAAAGGTAAAAGCATGAATAGAAANAGGTCCTTAAGAAAAGGAACAGAAGTAAGTAAAGCTGATACGGGTCGAGTAAAATCAATGATTGGAAAATAGGAGTCTAAAATGCCAAGAGCAACTAATTCTGTAGCAAGAAAAAAGAAACATAAAAAAATTTTAAAACAAGCAAAAGGTTATTACGGTGCNGGTAGTAAACTATACAGAACTGCAAAACAAGCTGTTGAAAAGGGTCTTCTTTATAATTATAGGGATAGAAGAAAAAGAAGAATTGAGTTTAGAGCATTATGGATAGCAAGAATAAATGCTGCTGCCAGAATAAATGGAATAACATATTCTAAATTTATTTCTAGTTTAATCAAAAATNATATTCAACTAGATAGAAAGATGTTATCTGAGTTAGCTNTAAAANATCCTAATGCTTTTTCTAAGATTGTTGAGAGTGTCAAAGAATCTTAAATTGAAAATAAATGACNTTAAAGAATGAAATTGATAGTTTAACGACTGAATTTAATAATAGTATTAAATCAATTAGTCACAATGACATTGATTCATTAAATAAGATAAAACACACATATCTTTCTCGAAAAGGAAAATTATCTGAATTATTTATNAAATTAGGTGANGNGGATCAGTTTGANAGGCCTAAACTTGGTAAAAAAATAAATGATTTAAAAAAATCATTTTCAGAATCTATTGACGAAATAGAAAAATCTTTTAATTCTAATCCTAAAGAATCTTCAGATGAAAATATTGACCTAACACTTCCTGGTGATTTTATTTCCTACGGATCNAAACATCCAATTACNAAAACTATTGATGAAATAAAATCAATTTTTTCNCAAATAGGTTTTTCTGTTGCATATGGACCTGAAATTGATGATGATTATCATAATTTTGAAGCTTTAAACATTCCAAAACATCANCCTGCAAGGGATATGCANGATACTTTTTATATTAATTCTAATGATGTTTTAAGAACTCATACATCAAATACTCAAATTCATTTAATGGAAAATAGTGATCCCCCAATAAGAGTAATNTGCCCTGGAAGAGTTTTTAGAAACGAAGCTATAAGNATTAGAAGNTATTGTCTTTTTCATCAAATAGAAGGCCTNTATATCAATAAAAATGTTTCATTTTCAGAAATGAAAGGAACTATTGAATATTTTTGTAAAAAATTTTTCGGNGAGAATGTTGTTGCTAGGTTTCGACCAAGCTTTTTTCCATTTACAGAGCCAAGTGCAGAAGTTGATATTTCGTGTATGATGTGNAATGGTAAAGGTTGTTCCATGTGTAAAAAAACTGGTTGGTTAGAAATATTAGGGTGTGGTTTAGTTGATCCTGAGGTTTTAAAAAATGTAGGTTATGATCCTGAAATATGGTCNGGCTATGCTTGGGGTATGGGAATAGAAAGAATGGCAATTTTGAAATATGGAATTGATGATATTCGCTTATTTTTTAATGGAAATGTTAAATTTTTGAGACAGTTTTAATGATTATTTCTATAGATTGGTTAGAAGAATATATTGAAATCCCATTTTCTGATGATGAATTATGCGAAAAATTAACTATTTTGGGTCTTGAATCATCTTTAGATAAAAAAACAAGAACTTTAGATATTGAACTTACTCCCAATAGGCCTGATTGCATGTCNTATTTAGGTGTCGCAAGGGAAACATCTATTTTAACTAATAAGAAAATAAAACTTCCTAAAATATCTAANAATCTTAATAAANATAAGTCAAAAAAATTAACTATTACTTCTAATTCTTTGGATGATTGTCCAAGATATTCTGCTGTTATTGTTAATGATATNAATGTNTCAAAATCACCAATNTGGTTAAAAGACAAATTAAAAAAGAANGGTATTCAATCTATAAACTCAATCGTAGATATATCTAATTTAATTTTATTAGAATTNGGTCACCCAATTCATATTTTTGATTTTGATAAATTAAAAACTAAAAACATTAATATTCGAAGAGCTAAATCTAAAGAGAAATTTTTAACACTNGATGGCAAAAACAGAATATTAAATAATAAAAATCTTTTAATTTGTGATTCGGATATACCAATTGCAATTGCAGGTGTAATGGGTGGTAAAGATACAGAAGTTACTAATTCAACAAAAAATATTTTGATTGAATGTGCATATTTTGAACCAATATGTATAAGAAGATCCTCTAAGGGTTTGGGTTTGTCTACTGATGCCTCAAAAAGATTTGAGAGGGGTGTTGATTTTGATGATCACAATACAGTTATTAATAGAACATTATCATTGATCTCTGATATTTCCGAAAAAAACTTATCGAATATCGAAGAGAATGATTTTTACCCAAAAGAAATCATTAAAAAAGAAATATCTTTCAAAAGACAGAATGTTTCAAAGCAAATTGGAGTTGAATTAAATGATGACTNTATAAANAAAACATTAAATGCATTAGATATTACTTTTTCATATAAAAAAGATGATTTTAAATGTATTATACCTTCATTTAGACCTGATCTTGAAAGACCAATAGATTTAACTGAGGAATTTGGTAGGGTTTATGGATTTGACAAAATACCAAATAAATTATCTTATACAAGTGATTTAAATACTATTTTTAGNGATAAAGAAGAATATGTTAATAGANTGAAAAATTATTTTTCCTCAATTGGCTTTAACGAAGTCATGTCTAATTCACTTANCAATCCAGATAAAGAGTTTTTTTTCCCAAATAAAAAATTTATTAAGATAGCAAATCCATTAAGTAATGAAATGTCATCAATGAGGACAAATTTGATTACAGGTTTAGTAAATGCAGTATCTTATAATATTAGNCACGGAGAAAAAAATCTTTCATTTTATGAATATGGTACCGTTTTTCAAATAAATGATAATAATAGAATAGAAAAATTTAATTTTTCAGGAATTTTAACTGGTAAAAAGATTGCAAAGGGATGGAGGCAAGTTGAATTAAAAAATGATTTTTATCTNCTTAAAGGTTACNTAGCNAATTTTCTTAATACTTACAANATTGATCATTCTGTTNCAAAATCAAATAAATATGAATTTTTAAATGATGAAATANCTTTTAATAAAGGTGAAAAAAATTTNTTCATTCTNGGAAAAATAAATAAAAATATTTTAGAAAAATTTAAAATCAATCAAGAAATTTATTTATTTGATTCTAACTTATTAAATTTATCAACATTAAATTATTTTACAAGGTATAAAAANATTCCTATTTATCCTTCAATAACTAGAGANCTATCATTAACTGTGNTAAAATCTATTGAAATAGATAGAATAATAACTAATATTAAAGAACTTTCTNCTGATTTATTAGANAATGTAAGATTATATGATATTTATGAAGGTGATCAAATTGATTCTAATTGTAAAAGTGTCACATTTGAATTAACCTTTAGATCAATGAATACAACTTTAATCGATGAGGATGTTGATGAAATAATGAACAAAATTATTTTAGAGACATCTTCAACTTTAAATGCTAAATTAAGGTAATATGGACNCTGATTTACCAAATCTTTCATTGCTTGAAGATAAAATAAAAAANACAATCGTTGAGATAAAANGATTAAGAGCAAATGAAAATGCTAATTCAAAC
The DNA here is from genome assembly GCA_002707905.1 of Fidelibacterota bacterium. GTDB lineage: Bacteria > Fidelibacterota > Marinisomatia > Marinisomatales > S15-B10. Next base: position 6,931 of record PAOF01000042.1, on the reverse strand, counting down.
TCTCAAANTAATTTTTCNAAAAATGATTTAAAAATGAGAATTCAAAAAATTATTGATTTAATCGAAAATGACGAACTTTATATTGGAGGTAAATAATGGCTTCTGATGGAAATTTAGCAAGGGTTTCAATTTTTGGTCATGAATATACTGTTAAAGCTGAGGCAGATGGTAGTTATATTGCTGATGTAGCNAAATATGTTGATCAAAAAATGAGAGAGGTNAAAGAACAACTNCCTTCATCNCAATCAACATCTAGAATTGCAATTCTTGCTGCAATGAGTATAACCGATGACTATTTCGCTGAGAAAAATAAAATGAATAATTTAGTTAATGATNTTGANGAAAAAGCTCAAACGCTNTCTGANGCTATTGACGAAAATATTCCATCTTATTAATTTTTAATTNATCGTTTATTCAAAGGACGATTTGATAAATGAAGAAAACACTTCTATTATCCGGTATTGAAGTAGCAAATCATTTTTATAATTCTGTTCCCGACCGTCTTAAACTTTTATNAAATAANAATATTCAACCAGGATTAGCAGTGATATTGATTGGAGATAACCCTGCATCAAAAATCTATGTAAGAAAAAAAAATGAAAAATTTAAACAACTAGGTATTTATGCTGAAACTTTTAAACTTCCTGAAAAAACTCAACAAACTGAACTTTTAGAATTAATTGATTCATTAAATAATGATTCTAGATTTACTGGTATACTTTTGCAACTACCTTTACCAAAACATTTAAATTCTGATGATTTATTAAATAAAATTGATCCTAAAAAGGATGTTGATGGTTTTCATCCAGAAAATATGGGTCTTCTTTTNTCTGGTAATCCTAGATATATACCATGTACCCCAAAGGGAATTATTAAAATTTTGGAATATTATAATATTATTACTGAACAGTTACATTCTGTTGTTNTTGGTAGAAGTAANATTGTAGGAAAGCCTATTGCGTCTTTACTATCTTCAAGGTCAGAAAAAGGCAATTCNACNGTTACTATTTGCCATTCTAGAACANCTAANTTATCTTATTTNACACAACAGGCTGATATTTTAATTGCTGCCNTTGGAATTCCNAAAAAAATAAAAGCGAANATGGTTAAAAAAAGTTCCATAATAATTGATGTAGGAATCAATAGAGATAANAATGGTAAAATAGTAGGGGATGTAGATATAGACTCTGTAATTGATAAGGTAGGAGCCATTACNCCAGTTCCAGGTGGTGTTGGACCTATGACAATTGCNATGTTAGTTGAAAATACAATTGAATCAGCTGAGAGAATACTATAATAAGCGCCTGTAGCTCAGCTGGATAGAGCGCTAGCCTCCGGAGCTAGAGGTCACAAGTTCAAATCTTGTCAGGCGCACTTAAAAAAAGGATATNAANATGTACAAATCATTAAANACCCTNATTTATATTTTTCTAGTNACTTCGATTCTTTATTCNCAAAGAGAAAATGAGGTATTTAAGTATCTAGATCCGTTAAAAGTTGACATGAATCAAATTCATCTTCAGCAAATTGATGATTTAATTAAAGATAGAATTGCAAAAGGTGAGGTGGCAGGAACTGTTGCTTTAGTCATTAAGGATCAATCGATCGTTTATGAAAAAGCATTTGGTTTTGCTGATATTGACAAACAAAAAAAAATGGAAAAAAATACAATTTTCACCTTAGCAAGTATGTCAAAACTTATGACAACAGTTGGAGCTTTGATCCTTTATGATAAAGGTATGTTTTTTATGGATACAGAGTTANGTGACATTCTTCCGGAATTTTCAAATCCAGATATTTTTGTTTCTTACAATAAAAATAATGGTAAAATTAAAACTAGAAAAGCTACAGAGCCAATATTAATGAAGCATTTGTTTACACATACTTCTGGAATCNCATATCCAATATTTGCTGATGATAATTTTGGAAGAGATGTTTATTTAAAATCAGGCGTCCAGTCTGCTTTTCCTGACTTTTCNATNACTCTTGAGGAAAATATAAAAAAATTATCTAAGCTTCCTCTTTTCCATGAACCTGGTGAAACATTTACTTATGGATTAAATATGGATGTTTTGGGAAGAGTTATTGAAGTTTTAGACGGAAGACCATTTTCAAAGTTTATGGAAGATGAGTTGTTTGGACCATTAAAACTTGAAGCTACAGGCTTTGGAATTGATTCATNACAATGGGATCGAATCGCAAGCATTTATTCATATGGTGAAAAAGGAGAACTCATTCTTTTTAAGGATTTGCAAGATTTTCCTGATTCAGATCAAAATGAATTAATTAAATACCCACATTTACGTTTTAATCATGAACATTACAAAAATGATGTTAATAAAATAGCTATGGGTGGAGCAGATATTATGAGTACTGCATATGATTATGGAAAATTTTTACAAATGATATTAAACGATGGTAATATGTATGGAAAACAGATTATNAGTAAAAAAACGGCAAGAATGATATACAAGCCATTAGAAGTATTTTATGGTGGTGAGTTTGTATCCGGATTAGGTGTGACTGTTGNNCAAAATGAGGAAACAAGTTATTCTAGAGTATCTAATGGCACATTTGGTTGGGGAGGATATTTTTTTACTGAATGTTGGGCTGACCCAGAAGAAAATATGATAGGTATTTTGATGAATCAAATTGCNCCTGCTAAAGATGAATCTTTCTATAATTATTTTCAGCATCTTGTTTATTCTTCATTGATGGCGGAAGATTAAATGTTAAAAAAACTTTTCATTATTTTATGTTTTTCTAATCATCTTATTTCTCAAGATTATAAAATTGAAGAATTGATGAATGTTAAGTGGCATTACCAAGGTTCTTATTATTTTATGGAAGGGAATGAGGTATTTGTTGATAAAGAAAAAAAAAGAAAGAANGATTATTTTATTTTAAGGGAAAATAATTATAAAGAAGAATTAATCTTTGGTAAAAAAATAAAGAATCAATGGGAACATGCACCTCATGGNAAAATTTTAATGTTTTATGATAATTCTGATGAAAAGATAAGTGCTATTCCCNTAAGAATTTCAAAGNTAGAGAGAGATGAAAGTGGTAAAATAAAAATGATCTCGCTTCGAATTTATATTATCGAAACAAGATCATTTTTCTATGGTATTTATACTAGAAAAAAATAAAGTATATTTATTTCATGAAAGTCATTCTTTTGTTGATGACCTTATCTCCAGATCTTAGAGAGTAAATATACATTCCAGTACTAACAGGCATNCCNGCATCATTAGTTCCATTCCACATNANTGTTTTATATCCAGCGTTTTGTTGGCTATTAANCAATGTTTTTATCTTACGACCATTTACATCAAAAACTTCAAGTGTAANAAAGCCAGCTTCTGGCAATTGATATTGGATGCTTGTGCTTGGGTTAAAAGGGTTAGGAAAATTTTGCTTTAAATTGAACTCTACAGGTAATTGGCCATCAGCTATTGCACTTAATAGATTTCTATCGATNATAACAGTATATGAGCCATTTAATGAAGAAGTGTTTAATTCATTATCCTTTGAATAGATATCCCAATCAAAATACGTTAGATTACTGTTTAAAGTTTTTTGCTCTGTAATTAATCTTTCAAGTGGGAAGTAGAAATTAGTATCAGCAGTAGAAAAAGAATCTTCAATGAATACAGCATCTTCATCACTAGAATGTTTGTATTTTAATTCATAAGTGATGTCATCATTTTCAACGTCAATAGATTGATCCCAAATAAAGTGAATGAACTTTTCTGAAATAAGTCCACCAACAAGACCAACAGCAACACTATCTCCAGGAACTTGTAGGGAGGATGCAGTTGGTGCATCATTAACTGGATTCACTGTTACTGTAAAATGGGAGGTATCAGGAGTTGTTTTAAAGTCTGTAACAAAAGCCATTATTGAAGTTGTACCATACCAATCTTTTTTTGGAGTTACCTTCAATGCATTATTATGAACGGTCACTGTACTATTAGTATCAGATGTTCCAAAATAATAAAGGAAATCGTTGTCAGTATCAGCTGCTGATAAATTAATTATTACTGGAATGTCTTCGTTTGTTACCATATTTGCAATACTAGCAAGAACTGGTTTATTCCCACCGCCTGCAAGTTGTTCACCGGAAACCAATACATTCAATTTTGCTGTTGTAGTTGCTATTCCATCTGTAGATGAAATAGTTATAGTTGAAGCACCTGAAAATCCAGTTGCTGGAGCAATAACCAAACTATCATTTGAAACTGATGTAGCTATACTAGAGTTTGATGAAGAGGATGTGGTTGTAAGTGCATCACCATCAACATCAGTAATAAATAATTTTATCTTTTTGTTTGAATTTGTCATCATAACCACATCTGATAAAGTAGGAATATTAGGTGCATCATTGACTGAGATTATTTGAAATTTCATCTGAGCTTCTGATGTTGAGTAATTTTTTCCATCACTTACTTTATATCCAAAATATGTTTCACCAAATATATTTGGACCAGGATAATATTTTAATTTATTTGCTGCAATATCAGTGGCTGAAATGACTTGTTCAAGTGTTACAATTTCTGAAGCTAAAGCTGCTTGATTAACACTCACTTCTAATAAACCATTCCATTCAGCATAATCATCATCAGAAATATCTATCTTCGTTAAACCTATTTTTTTCGTTGTAAAACTCAAATAATTTCTATCCCAAGTAGATGGATCACCTGTTTGATTGCTACCAGAGTTTCTGGCAACGATGGTATAATTAGATGTATTTGAAGGAGCTTGAGAATATGTTATACTGCCATTTCCATAAAATTGAAATACATCTACAGTATTATCATTATAAGTAAATGTAACATTACCCCTACCATTCGGATGTACATCAACATATCCAATTTCAACGTTATAAAGATGAGATGGACTGGTTTGAATTGATTTAGAAGCATCTTTTATTGAAGATGCTTGAAATAATGAAAAAGGAGCAGAGGTTTCATCGAATGAACCATTTAAATTCGAATCTAAAAATAAATTTCCAAGTTGTGGTAATGTTGTAACTCTAATCTTATTTAAACTTTTTGTAGAGGAATAGTTTAATTCGCTTGTTGCTACGGTAGCTATAGCATCTTCATTCAAACCCTTATAGGTAGATGCTGTCACTGTTGGTCTTGTGTTCGTATTATTATGATAAACTCTATAATCCTCAGGATCGGCAACATTACTATAATACATTGAACCTGAAGATGCACCAATATAGACCATATAATCCGTTCCTTTTTTTGAACCACCAAGCTTAGTATAATTAATTGACACATCTTCTATGACTACAGGATCAGACCAACTACTTGAAGCATAAGTATAAGTTTTAAACGCAAGGGAATTCGTACTATTAGAATACATCAATATTAAAGAATTTTTATTGTCTAAAATATCATTAGCATTATTACCACTAGAAGTAGCTATTCCTCCAAGTTGTGTGGGTGTAGTTGACCAAGATCCTGCGGATACATCATATTGACTTAAATAAAAACCCCCAGCGCCACTTTGAGAATACATTACAGATGCATCGGCTGAAGTGTTGTTTATTGAAGCGCTTATGTTATATTCTTGTGCTACTGGTGATGATGTAAAATCTTTTTGACTAGACCATGTGTTATTCGAAGCAGTGTAGTACTTTGCATGAGCTACATATATTGAACCAGTATATCTTGTGTAAGCAGCAATCATATTTCCATTATCAGCCATATCATAATCCCATCTATTTACACTTTGCCCAGAAGCACTTATGCTTCCTTCTGTACCCCATTGACCAGTTGCAATATTATATATGTTATAATATAATACTCTTCTATTGCTCACATTTCGTGTAAACATATGTACCACTTTATTGGCGGTTGAATTATAAACCAAATCAGCATGATTATAGGAATTATCGTTTGCAGCTCCATGCAATGCTGCTGTGCTCCAGCTTTTACTTGATTCAGTGTACTTTGTCCAATACTGTCTATATCTGTTGCCAGTATAATATGAAAAAACCGCTAAAGCATCTCCATTATCAAACATTACCACTCTATTATACTGTGCATGTTGAGATGTATTGCTGAGAGTGTCTGTTTTACCCCAAGTATTGGCTGAAGAGTCATATACTTTTGATAAAAGCATAAATTTGTTTCCACCAGAATAGCTTCTCCATGTGACAACTGCATCATTATTTTCAGATATACTCACAGCAGTTTCTGAAGACATTGATCTTCCGCCTGGGTTAGTATGTAGGGTTACAGGATTAGACCATGAGTTTGAACTGGAGTCAAATAAAGAAGCATATATTTCGTATGCATCGTATTGTGATCTAAATGCAACAACACCATTCCCTTTGCTATTCATTTCTAGAACTTCACCGTTTGAAGCATTGGCAGAGCCATATATGAGTTTATTAGAAAATGGAGCAAAAGATACAAAGTTATCAACTTCTTGAGTTTGAGCTGATAAAAAGTAATTGAGTAATAAAAAAGAAAAGGAAAGTTTTATAATATTGAACTTCATACGTGTATTTAATCCTTATAATTAATAAAAAATAATAAATAATTTCCCAAAAAGATGTGATTTTAGGCACATAATTTTTTTAAGTTTAATTTAAATTCAATTTAAATAATAAAATATAATTAACCTAATAGTTAAAACTTTTAGTTAATTTATGTTTTTTATATAAAAAATTTTTTATAACTACAACATTTAATATGTAAACTATAATATAAAATGTACTTATAGAAAATTTTAATTCAATTTATTTAAAATTTTTTATTTATTAATTTAATGATATGCAAAATGAATTTTCTTGGTCTTCATCTAGAGCCAGATCCTTTTCAATATGTAAACGAAAATATTATTTTCAATATTATGGTCATTGGGGTGGTTGGCTATCTAAAAGTGATGATTTGACAAAAAAAATATATCT
>PAOF01000041.1 GCA_002707905.1 Fidelibacterota bacterium | reverse complement strand
ATATGGGAAAAAAAGAGCACAATTTCTAGTTATTGTTGGTTTTACCATGAATTTTTTCATGCTTGGTTTAATGACATTAGGCCATTTTTTATCTGACGCAAATGGTGTTTCAGGTGGAACCTCAGTTTTTGAATCTGTATATAAATTTATGATAGGAAATGTTATAGCTTCAATGATTGCATATTTAATAGCTCAAACCGTTGATGTAAATTTATTTCATTTTTGGAAAAATTTAACTAAAGGAAAACACTTGTGGTTAAGAAATATTTTTTCGACTACTGGAAGTCAATTAGTTGATACTGTATCAATTTTATTAATTTTATTTTATTCAAGTAATTTAGGTGAAAATGTTAATCAATTAAGTGACTTAATTCCATTAATTTATTCATCATATCTATTTAAATTTTTCTTTGCTTTATTTGACACACCTTTATTTTATCTAGGAGTATGGTTTTTTAAACCAAAAATTGAAAATGAATGATTCCAATTTAAAAAAAATAGAAGAAATAACTAAAAATTTGCTTAATGAGATTGGAGAGGACACTGAAAGAGAGGGCTTATTAAAAACTCCTTCAAGAGTTGCTAAAGCCTGGCATGCTTTTGTTAAAGGTTATTCTCAAACTCCAAAAGAAGTTGTAGGAGATGCTGTTTTTGAAGAAAGTTGTGATGAAATTGTTACTGTAAAAGATATAGATTTTTTTTCTCTTTGTGAACATCATTTATTACCTTTTAAAGGGATAGCCCATGTTGGATATTTGCCAGATAAGAAAATTATTGGTTTGTCAAAGATTCCAAGAATTGTTGAGGTTTATGCAAGAAGATTACAAGTTCAGGAAAGACTTACACAAAATGTTGCAGATGCGATACAAGAGGTTTTATCGCCAAAAGGTGTTGTGGTTGTTATAGAATCTGAGCATTTGTGTATGCAGATGAGAGGTGTTGAAAAAAAATCATCATCTATGATTACTTCTGCTGTTCGAGGGCTTTTTAGAGAAAATATTCAAACCAGACAAGAATTTTTTTCAATGATTGGGAAATAACAAATAGTAATGGGATTGATTGGAGCACATGTGAGTATAGCTGGAGGCATTGAAAATGCCCCAAATAGAGGTACTTTAATTAATGCAAATTCAATTCAAATTTTTACTGCAAATCAAAATCAATGGTTTCCAAAGGAACCTCAAAAAGAAAATTATTTAAAGTTCAAAGAATTAATGAATCTTGAAACTCCCAAATTATCAGTGAGTCATGCTTCATATTTATTAAATATGGGTTCTCCTGATGAAAAAAAATTAAAAATGTCGAGATCTGCTTTCTTAAAGGAATTAGATAGATGTGATAATTTGGGAATTAATTATGTTGTTTTTCATCCTGGATCACATATGAAAACCGATGAGACAATGTGCTTAAAAAGAATTGCAGAAAGTTTAAATTATTGTATTGAAAATAGACCAGATTTAAATGTAAAAATTCTGATTGAAAATACTGCAGGCCAGGGAACAAATGTTGGTTATAAATTTGAGCATTTAAAAACAATTTTAGATAATGTTGATAAAAATGAAAAAATAGGTGTTTGCTTTGATACTCAACATGGATTTGCATCTGGATTTGATATTAGAACTAAAAAAGGTTGGGATAGTACATTTGACGAGTTTGATAAAATAATTGGTATAAATAACTTAAAAGTTTTTCATGTGAATGATTCAAAAAAAGAATGTGGTTCAAGGGTCGATAGACATGCAAGTATTGGAAAAGGTTTATTGACATTGGAAACTTTTTGGTGTTTGGTTAATGATGAAAGATTTGAAAATTTGCCAATGATTCTTGAGACTCCAGACCCAACTATTTATGAGTCTGAAATAGAATTACTTAAACAATTAAAGGGGAGTAAAAAACCATGAACAAATTTGATGTTTTGGTTTTAGGCGGTGGTCCTGGCGGATATGTTGCTGCCATTAGAGCAAGTCAACTAGGTAAATCAGTTGCTGTTATTGAAAAAGATAATTTAGGTGGTATATGCTTAAACTGGGGTTGTATTCCAACAAAATCATTGCTTAAAGATTCTGAGGTTTTACATATCATAAAAAATGCATCTCATTATGGAATTGATATCAAAGATTATTCAATTAATTTTGATAAAACAATTAAAAGAAGTCGAAGTGTTTCAAAAAGACTATCAAAAGGNATAGAGTATTTATTAAAAAAAAATAAAATTAAACATATTTCAGGGTCNGGTGTTTTAAAATCACCTAATTCAATTGAGGTAATAACTAATGATGGTAATAGTGAAATTTATGAATCTCAAAATATTATCATNGCTACTGGNGCTAGAAATAAAGTTTTTCCTGGGTTAGAAACTGATGGAAAACTAGTCATATCGTCAAAAGAAGCTATGATATTAGAAAAGATACCGAAAAGTATGACTATAATTGGTGCTGGCGCTATTGGAGTTGAATTTGCAAGTTTTTATTCTGAGTATGGTACAAAAATAAACATTGTTGAAATGCAATCAAAATTATTACCTNTAGAAGATCATGAGATTTCATCAATTTTAAAAAAATCTTTTGAATCTAGAGATATTAACATTCATCTATCTACAAAAGTTGATAAAATTGAAAAACTAAAAGATGGTTTAAAAATTAATTTAATTGATGCAGATGATAATTTAAATCATATTAAATCAGATATCGCTTTAGTGGCAATTGGGGTTCAAGGAAATATTGAAAATATTGGTTTAGAAGATATTGGAATTGAAATTCATAATGGNTACATCAAAACAAATGAATTTTATCAAACATCTTTAAGTAATATTTATGCAATAGGAGATGTTATTGGTCCACCATGGCTAGCTCATGTTGCATCAGCTGAAGGAAGAGTTTCAGCTGAACATATTTCCAATAAAAATATTTCAAAAATAGATTATAAAAATATACCAGGATGNACCTATTGTAGACCTCAGGTTGCGTCAATAGGTTTAACCGAGAATGCTGCAAAAGAAGCAGGTTTATCAATNAAAGTTGGTCGATTTCCATTACAAGCTAGCGGGAAGGCATTAGCNATTGGAGAACCTGATGGAATGGTAAAAGTTATTTTTGATGAAAAATATGGCGAATTATTAGGTTGTCATATTATTGGTTCTGAGGCAACAGAATTAATTGCTGAAGCTGGAGTTGTAAGAACATTAGANACTACACANCATGAAATATTAAATACGATTCATGCACATCCAACNATTTCTGAGTCTTTTATGGAAGCAGTTGCTGANGCATATAATGAGGCAATTCACATTTANAAGTTGAAAAATAATAATAAAAAATTACATTTAATAAATTTGACCAATNTAGATTATAATTATGCTTGGGATAAACAGAAAAAAGCGGTTGAAAACAGAAAATTAGGTTTAATTCCGGATACTTTATTTTTTGTTGAGCATGAACCNGTNTATACACTTGGTAAAAATTCAAACCATAATCATTTGCTTGATTCTCGTGATTTGAAAATACCAATTTTTAATATTGAACGNGGAGGAGATGTTACATTTCATGGTCCTGGTCAANTAGTGGGTTATCCAATTTTNGATNTACATTATCACAAATTAAGCATATCATGGTATATGAGAACTCTCGAAAAAGTTATAATTGAAACTTTAAAAGAATTTAAAATTGAAGCACATCGGCGCCATAGTTTTNCAGGAGTTTGGGTNAATGATTTTAAAGTTGCAGCCCTAGGNGTTAAGCTTTCNAAATGGGTTTCTATGCATGGTTTTTCATTAAATATTAATAATAATTTAAAATTTTATGATGGAATAATTCCATGTGGTCTTTTTCAATATGATGTAACCTCNATGAAATCATTATTGAAAAAAGAAGTTGATATTAATAAAGTAAAAGAAATTATAACAAAACAATTTGTTAAAAATTTTTCTTTTGAAAAGGTGAAATTTAGNAATGAATAATATTCATGGTTTTTCAAAGAAAAAAATTTTAGATATTTATAAATCGATGTATTTATCAAGACAGNTAGATGAAAAATTATTTTATTTATATTCAGATGAAAATTCATTTAATTCAATTTCTTCATCTGGATTTGAAGGATGTCAAATAGCAGCAGCAAACAATTTAATTCCNTNNGAGGATTGGTNNTATTTNTCAAAAAAAGATTTNGCATTTTCAATTGGTATGGGTGTAGATCTAAATAAAATAATAAAATCNATTTCAGNTTCTAAAAAAATAAATAACTATAATCATAAAAATTTTAAAATTATTAATAAGGGTAGTTTTCTAGAGCCCGTTATTTTGCCNTCAATAGGTTCTGCTATTTCTTCAATAAATGAAAATTCAAATAAAATTGTTTATTTATCAATTGAAAATAATGATATNTTGAAAGGTGAATTTTTTGAAACNATTCAATGTTCAAGTTTAAAAAAACTACCCATAATTTTTCATATTCAAAAACCTAATAATTTTATTTTAAATCATCAAAATATATTAGATAATTTATCAGGTTTTGAAAATTTATTTAAAATTGATATTGATGGAGTAAATTTTTTTGAGGCAAACCTNGCATTTCAAAAGGCTGTTGAAAGAGCTAGAATGGGTAACGGGCCCACTATTATTATTTCAAATGCTTATTCACTAACATCTCATTTTTCATCCAATGCTAAAAAATATGAATATAATAAAATTANAGAATCCAATTTTGATAATGATCCATTATTAAAACTAAAAACAAATATTACAGATTTAGATTTGTGTGATATTAATGAATTTAATTTTTTAGAAAATAAAATTAATGAGGAGCTCAAAAATAATTTNAATAAAGTTAGACAAAATTTACTTGATGATGATTTTGAAANTGANAAAAGTTCAGATTCCTCTTTTTTTAATTTTGATTACANNAAAAATACAATAGATCAAAAAACAAATTTNTCTGAATCTATTTATAATGCTCTTTTTGAGGAGTTTTCAAAAAATGAAAAANTGATTTTATGTTATACTGAAATTGACAATGATAAATATAGAATNAATAATCGTCTTAAAAAAAAATATAGTAATAAAAGAGTGATTTCTCTTCCTCTNAATAGCTCCTCTTTGATAGGTGCATCTATAGGNTTTTCAATATCAGGCTATAAACCAATTGTAAAATTATNTTCACNAAAAGATTTGTATTCTTCATTAAGATATTTGAATTATTTATTGGCAAATCCAAGTATTGCTAATCTGCCAATGATTATTAGAGTCCCAATNATANATTTAGAAGATTTAANTAGTTCGAATAATCTAATTTTAAANCCAGGTATTTTAAATATNCCAAATATTAAAGTAGTCTATCCATCAAATGCTGANGATGCAAAAGGTTTATTAAAAATGTCTTGTAGATCAAATTCATTTGTTATTTTTTTTGAAAATGAAAATNTATTTGANAGTGAACACTCCATTTCTATTGAACCAGATGAAAATTATCTACACCCTTTTGGTAAATCTTCTATTAAAAAAGAAGGTAATGATATTACATTTATTACATATGGATTTATGGTCCATAAAATTTTGGAAGTAGCAAATATTTTGAAGAATGATTTTGATATTGAATGCGAAGTTATAGATTTAAAATGTTTAAAACCTTTAGATTTAAATTTAATAAAGAACTCAATTGAAAAATCGAATAAAGTAATTATAGCACACGAAGAGTTAATTGATCAAGGTCCAGGATCAGAATTATCTGCGATTATTTCAGAATCTTGTTTTGAGTATCTTGATGGTCCAATAGTTAGAATTGGTTCAAAGATTGAATTGTCGAATAATAACACATTTTTCGTATTACCAAAAAAAGAAGAAATTATTCAAATTGTTACTAAATTAACAAATTATTAAAAAGCGGAGTTTAAAATGCTAAAAGATATTATAATGCCACAATTAGGTGAAGGGATAACTGAAGGAACTATTATTCAGTGGAAGAAAAATGTTGGTGATAAAATTAAAAAAGATGAAGTTCTTTTAGAAATCGGCACAGATAAAGTTGATTCTGAAATTCCTTCACCATATACTGGTGTTTTGAAAGATATTTTAGCAAAAGCTAATGATGTTTTTCCAATAAATGAGGTAATCGCTAAAGTTGATGTTTCTTCTACGGATGAAAAAATAACTAAAGATCAAATCGAAAATAATTCGGAACAAAAAGTTGAAGAAAATATTGAACAAAAAGTTGAAGAAAATATTGAGCAAAAAGTTGAAGAAAATATTGAGCAAAAAGTTGAAGAAAATATTGAGAAAAAAGCTGAAAATATTAGTATTCAAAAAAATGAAATCAATTTAAATGAGAATAAAAAAACTTTTTTTACTCCTTTAGTAAGATCCATTGCAAGACAAGAAGGATTGAGCGATCAAGAACTTTCATCTATAAGCGGATCTGGTCAATTTGGTAGGGTTACAAAAAATGATTTGATGAATTATTTGGATCAAAAAAATAATCAAAATAATGTAAAAAAATCTAATCAAGAAATTATAGAAAAAGAAAAAATAGATGATGTAAATATTATAAACAATCAGCAATTAGATGAGTATGTTGAAGATATGGATAGAATGCGCCAAGCAATTGCAAAACACATGCGTGAGAGCATTGACACCTCAGCACATGTTTATCTTGCATCTGAATGCGATATGACAAATATTGTGAAATTTGTTGCTAATAATAAATTGGATTTTTTAAAAAGAGAGGGTTTTAAATTAACTTTTACTCCGTTTCTTATTTTAGCTGCTGTCAAAACAATAAAATCTCTTCCTCAGTTTAATTCTCATTTGGATGGAACTAAGATTATTCATAAAAAAAACATTAATATAGGGATGGCTGTTGCTTTAGAAAAAGGATTAATTGTTCCAGTAATTTCAAAATGTGATGAATTAAATTTTCTTGGAATTTGTAGAAAAGTTAATGAATTGGCACAAAAAAGTAGAAAAAATCAAATTAATCCTTCAGAATTATCAGGATCTACATTCACAGTTACAAATTTTGGTATTTTTGGTTGTGTTTTCGGTCTTCCAATAATTAACCAGCCGAATTCCTCAATTTTAGGAGTTGGGGCTATTAAAAAAAGACCAGTTGTTATTGAGGATGATAATTTAGAATCTATTGCTATAAGATCAATCTGTAATTTTTCACTCGGCATTGACCATAGATTGCTTGATGGGGCAGATGGTGGAAAATTCTTAAAACACTTTGTTTCGATACTTGAAAATCTTGATACAGCTTCATTGTTTTAATTATGAAAAAAATTCCACAAAGCAATAATAAAAAACCAAATTGGCTAAAAACCAAAATTAGTGTTGGTTCTAATTATAAAGAATTGAAAACAATGGTAAAAACTAAAAATCTAAATACAGTTTGTGAAGAGGCACTATGCCCAAATATTTATGAATGTTGGGAAAGGAGATCTGCAACATTAATGATTTTAGGCGATGTTTGTACAAGATCATGTGGTTTTTGCAGTGTTATTACAGGTAAGCCAATTTGGGATGATCCTGAAGAACCATTAAGAACAGCACAAGCGGTAAAACAAATGGGTCTTAAACATTGTGTAATAACATCAGTTAATAGAGATGAGTTAGTCGATGGAGGTGCCAATATATGGTCTGAAACTGTAAAATTAACTCATAAGTTAAATCCTAAATGTTCAGTTGAGGTATTAATACCTGATATGAAGAATAAAGACCACTCACTAGATATTATTTTTAATTCAAGACCTGAAATTTTAGGTCATAATATGGAAACTGTGCCACGGCTTTATAAAAGTGTAAGACCTCAAGCGAGATATGATTGGTCATTAAGTGTATTACAAAAATCAAAAAAATTTGGTTTGAGAACTAAGACTGCCTTTATGTTAGGCTTAGGGGAGACAGCGGAGGAAGTGTTTGAATTGATTAATGATATTTATAAAACTGGTTGTGATATTTTAGCGATAGGTCAATACTTACAACCAACAAAAAAACATTTGCCTGTTAAAAGATATGTAGATCCAGAAGAATTCAATATATATAAAAATTACGGTTTAGAACTTGGTTTAAAATGGGTTGAAGCGGGTCCACTTGTAAGAAGTTCATATCATGCTGATGAACAAGCTAAAATGTCAATTAGTTAAATCAAAATATGAATTATAAATTTTTCACATATTTTTTTATAATTGTTTCTTCGATTATTATGTCTTTGATATTAAATAATAATACTGTTAGCAATATTGATGATAAATCAATTGATTTAGTAAATTCAAATTTTAAAAAAGAAAATTTTATTACTATTGGGAATCTTAGAGGTAATGTCCCAGATGGTTGGATACAAGAGACACCACAATCATCAATGAGATTAACTCAGTTTAAATTGCCATCAAAAGATTCAGAATACAATGATGCAGAATTATCAGTTTTTAACGCAATTGGAGGTACCACTCAAGATAATTTGGATCGATGGTATAAACAATTTGATCAAATAGATGGAATTCCTTCAAAACAAAAAGCAAGAGTAAGAGATTTTTCTATAGCAGGCATGAAAATAACAATTACAGATTTAAAAGGAATTTTTACTGGTGGAGGAATGCCAATGTCTCCTTTGGTGAGAAAAGAGAATTTTAGACTTTTAGCTGCAATAGTTGAAACTACAAATGAAAAATATTATTTTAAATTAATAGGCCATGAAAATGTTTTAAATTATTGGGCTGTATCATTTGGAGAATTTATTGGCAATTTAAGACAAATTTAATTTTTATTTGACATTTTGTCATTAATTTTGACAAAATATCATATTAAAATTCATTGGCATATTTTTTGCTCTTAATATATTTAAATTATTGAAAGGCAGTTAAAAAATGGCTGATTCAGATATAAATGACGAAATTTATCCCGTTATGCCTCTTAGAAACACAGTTTTATTTCCTCAGCAGGTAATACCTACATATATTGGAAGAGAAAGATCACTAAAACTTATAGATGATCTCCCAATGGGTAAAAAAATGATTGTTGTTGTTGCTCAAGAAGATGGTGCACAAGAAAATCCTAAAAGTGATGGTTTATATGCTTGGGGAACTCTTGCAATGGTTCTCAAAGTATTTGATATGCCAGACAATAGTAAGTCAGCTATTATTCAGGGAGTTGATAGAGTTAAATTATTATCATTTGTTGATAAAGATCCATATTTCAAAGCAGTAGTTGAAAGAGTTGAAGATGATGAAATAGAGGGTATAGAATCTGAAGCTATGGCAAAATCTATCAGATCAGTATTTACTGACTTAGTTAAGGTTGCTCCGTATTTAACAGATGAACATTCAGGAGTCTTAAATTCCATATCCAAACCTGGAAGATTAGCTGACAGAGTAATTTCATTAGTCACAATTCCAACTGCTGAAAAACAAGAAATATTAGAAGAGTTAAATGTTAAAAAAAGATTAGAGAAAGCAACTTTACTATTAAATAGAGAAATTCAAAGAATTAATTTAGGTGAAAAAATACAAACTGAGGTTCAAGATGAAATATCAAAATCTCAAAGAGAGTATTATTTAAGAGAGCAGCTAAAAGCAATTAGGCGTGAATTAGGCGAGGAAGATGAATCAGCCGAAATTTCTGATTTAGAAGAAAAAATAGAAAATGCTAAAATGACTGAAGAAGCATCAAAAGTTGCAAGAAAAGAAATTGATCGATTAAGTAAAATTCCTCCACAATCTCCAGAATATTCAGTTTCACGAACTTATCTTGATTGGTTATTGGATTTACCTTGGAGTAAAACAACGAAAGATCGTGTAAATATTAAAAAAGCCAAATCTATATTAGATAATGACCATTACGGATTAGATGATGTCAAAGAGAGAATTATCGAATATCTTGCCGTAAGAAAGCTAAAAGAAAAGAAAACAAAGGATGGCAAAGTTAAAGGTCCAATCTTGTGTTTTGTTGGTCCCCCTGGTGTTGGTAAAACCTCACTAGGAAAATCTATAGCAAAATCCATGGGAAGAGAATTTGTTAGAATTTCTTTAGGTGGAGTTAGAGATGAAGCGGAAATTAGAGGACATAGAAGAACTTACATTGGTGCTCTTCCTGGAAGGATAATTCAAAGTCTAAAAAAAGCAGGAACTAATAACCCTTTATTTATGTTGGATGAAATCGATAAAGTTGGATCAGATTTTAGGGGCGACCCATCCTCTGCATTATTAGAAGTTTTAGATCCCGAGCAAAATTTTTCATTTAGCGATCATTATTTAGAAGTACCTTTTGATTTAAGTAATGTTATGTTCATTGCCACAGCAAATTTAAAAGATCCTATTGTCCCTGCTTTAAGAGACAGAATGGAAATTTTAGATTTTTCTGGATATATTGAAGATGAAAAAATTCAAATAGCCAAGAAATATTTGATTCCTAAACAAATTGAAGAAAACGCATTATCTGCTAAAGATATTAAGTTTTCTGAAACAGGAATTAAGGAATTGATTAGATCATATACTAGAGAAGCTGGAGTAAGAAACCTTGAAAGAGAAATTTCTAATGTTTTAAGAAAAATTGCTAGAAAACAAGCAGATGGTTCTTTGAAAAAATCAAATATAAATAAATCTTCAGTAAATGATTTTTTAGGTGCACCAAGATTTTATTCAGAGATGGCTGAAAGAATGAAAACTCCTGGTGTAGTAATAGGATTAGCTTGGACTTCGGTTGGCGGTGATATTTTATTTATCGAGGCATCAAAAATGCCAGGTAAAGGTTCCCTATCACTCACTGGAAAATTAGGAGATGTCATGAAAGAATCTGCTCAAGCTGCTTTAACTTATGTTAGATCAAATGCAAAATTATTAGGAATTGACCCTGATTTTCATAAAAAAAATGATATCCATGTACATGTCCCAGCTGGTGCTATTCCAAAAGATGGCCCATCTGCTGGAACAGCTATTTTTACAGCAATAGTTTCTTTATTAACTGACAAACCTGTAAAAGATACATTAGCTATGACTGGAGAAATTACCTTGCGAGGTGCTGTTCTGCCTGTTGGCGGAATAAGAGAAAAAATTACTGCAGCACATAGATCTGGAATAAGAGAGGTTATTTTACCTCATTTTAATAGAAAAGATTTAGAAGAAATACCTGAAAGAGTTGCTAAAGATATGACTTTTCATTTTGCTAAAGAAGTAACTGATGTCGTAAAAATAGCATTTAAAAATCCTAAAATAAATAAAATTAAAAAAATTAATTCAATTCCTCATGTTGCGGAAGCATAATATTACTTTTTGTATTTAATAAATTTATTAAATTATCATCGTTTTTGGGCGGTTAGCTCAGTTGGTTAGAGCATCTGCTTTACACGCAGGGGGTCCAGGGTTCAAATCCTTGACCGCCCACCAAATCAAGCCCTTCTCTTATTGAGGAGGGTTTTTTGTATCTACTCTCGGTAAACCATTCCTAATGTAAATCAATTCAATGTTGACATACCTTGCAAACTAAATCATAAATAATAGCACAATTAAGACCACAAAGTAAGACCACGCTGATGAAATAGGGTGGTATAACCTAATGAATGGGTAGGGGGCGAGTACCTTGATTTTGCTACCTATATATAGTTATATGTGGTATATTTTTTTTGGTGTAGATAGGGAGTTAGTATGTTAAAAAGTTTTAAAAATATAGGCTATTTAATTATATTTTTTTTAGGATTTATTTTTCAATCATGCAGTACTGGTGATGATGAAAATAATAATGAACAAATAAATAATCTAGATGAAAGACT
>PAOF01000040.1 GCA_002707905.1 Fidelibacterota bacterium | reverse complement strand
AGGGTGATGAAGTAATTACAACTTCATTAAGTTGGATTTCAACTGCAGAAGCAATTTTGCAATGTGGAGCTATTCCAGTTTTTGTTGATATTAATCCAAAAACATTTAATATTGATGTAAAAAAAATTGAATCTAAAATTTCAAAAAAAACAAAAGCTATTTTACCAGTTCATTTATATGGTCAACCTTCAGAAATTCAGCAAATAAAAGATATTTGTATTAAAAATAAAATTGCTTTAGTAGAAGATTGTGCTCAAGCACATTTTTCAGAATATAATAACAAAAAAGTTGGTACTTTTGGTCAAATTGGTACATTTAGTTTTTATCCTGGAAAAAACTTAGGGGCATTTGGTGATGGTGGAGCATTAATAACAAATGATTTAAGATTATCTGAAAGGATTCGGAGAATTGCTAATCATGGAGCATTAAACAAACATGATCATTTAATAGAAGGAATTAATAGTAGACTCGATGGAATTCAAGCTGGAATTTTATCTGTTAAATTAAAATATATAAATGATTGGAATTCAAAAAGACTAAAGATAGCCAAATCATATTCTAGTTTGTTAAAAAATATTGGAGATATTCAAATTCCATTCATAGATGATTCAATCAAACATATATTTCATATTTATTGTATAAAAACTTCTTTTCGAGATGAATTGAAAACATATTTATTGAAAAAAGGAATTTCTACAGGCATACATTATCCTAAGGCTTTACCATTTTTAAAACCATTTTCTAGTTTAGATCATTCAATCGAATTATTTCAAAATTCACATGATATAACAAATCAAATATTATCTTTACCAATGTATCCTGAATTAACTGAAAATGAAATTGAATATATTGTTAAATCAATAAAGTCATTCTTTAAATCCAATTAATATTTCACATAAACTACATAGTTTTAATAAATTATGAATTAACGGATGAGTCATAATATTAAATTATTGTTAAATAAATAATTAATTTCAAAAGAATTTATTTTGATAAAACAAATAAAAAATAATCTTAAGTATTGGCTAGTAGTATTGGTTTTATTATTAGCAGATCTTCTTGCATTATTTATCTCATTGGTTTTATCATTTAACAATAATGAAATTGTATTTAATCTGAAATTAATCTTTTTAATAAATTTTTTAATTTTAATTTTAATTTTTTATGCTAACGGTAGATATAAAGCTGACCCTACCATTTCAAGGTTTAAAGAAATTCAATCTATATTTAGGATAACTTTATCATATACAATTGTTTTAATTATTTTTAATGAAATTTTTCCTAAAATATTTTTTATTGAAAGTTCTATGTTGTTAACTATTTGGTTTTATTTAGTTGTTGGACTTACAATAAATAGGTTGTTAATAAGAAGAATTCAAAAATCTTTATTAGCAAAAGGATTTGGAAAAAAAAATACTTTAGTGATTGGTACTGGTGAAAAAGCTATAAACATTGCAAAGCATCTTTTGTCATTTTCAAATAGTCATAATTTATTGGGTTTTATTAATTCCAGCGAAAAAGATTCATTTGAATTGAGTAAAATTAAATTACCTATATTGGGTAATGTTAATAACATAACGGAAATCATTGAAGAATACAATGCGAACGAAATAGTAATTGCACTTGAAAAAACTAATCATTCTTTATTATTAGATATTTTAACAAAAGCAAATGGTTCATCAATATCTCTTCGAATAATACCAGATATGTACGAAGTGATTAGTGGGTTAGCTAAAACTGAAGAATTATATGGGTTACCACTAGTTGATATAAATACAGAAATTTTATCTGTTCAGCAAAAATTTGCAAAAAGAATAATTGATATAATTTTTTCCTTTATTATTTTATTGGGTTTTTCTCCTCTGTGGATATTAGTTTCTTTGATAATTAAAATAGAATCAAAAGGTCCAATTCTTTATAGACAAAAAAGAGTTGGACAAAATGGAAGAATATTTATAATTAATAAATTTAGATCAATGAAAGATGAGGCTGAAAATACCACAGGCCCAGTTTGGGCAATTGAAGAAGACCCTAGAATTACAAAATTTGGAAAGATTTTAAGAAAGTATAGGATTGATGAAATTCCTCAATTTATTAATGTTCTTTTTGGCGATATGAGTGTTGTTGGCCCTCGACCTGAAAGACCTTTTTTTGTAAAAAAATTAATTAAAGAATTCCCATTTTATTATAGAAGACATAAAATAAGGCCTGGAATAACAGGATGGGCGCAAATTAAGCAATCTTATGATTCATCATTATCAGATGTTAAAGAAAAATTAAAATATGATTTTTTTTATATTGAAAACATGAGTCTTTCTCTTGATCTCCAAATTATGATTAGAACATTTATAGTTATGATTTCAGCAAAGGGACATTAAAATGATGAAAAATTTTAAATTTTTTATTGTTTTATTTTTGATTTTTTTTCAAATAATTGAATCTCAAAATTTACTTGTATCTTCGAAAGAAAATATATACGATAAAGAATTAAATAGTATAAAAAGGGGGAAGATAAATAGTTATCAATCATTAAGGTATCTTTATGAATGGAATAATAATAAAACTAAAAATGATTTGTTAATTTCTGAATTAGGAAAAGAATTTTTAAGAAATCAGAGATTTAAGATTTTCCCAGAAATTAATTTTAAAAGTACTTTAAATGGTGGATTTATAGAACAGAAAAATAAATTTTTGGATTTTTATCCAAGAATAATATTTTTAACAAAATATAATTTTACAAAAAGCAGGAAGTTTTCAATTCTTTTTTGGTCAAGTCTTGAAAAACATTCTTTAATTTCAAACAAAAATTTTAGTTTATACAAACATCTAGGTAGACCAGTTATTGATAAAGATTTTAGCAGCTATCAGGCTGTTGGATATACGGATTTTTCTGGTGATGATTTTTCATGGATTGAATACAGAATTGGTGATGGAGGAATATTATTAAATTATCCAGGGGGAGATATATCATTTACCAAAAACCTTCCCATATGGTCTTCAGGGTATAATGGTCAATTATGGTTATCAGAAAAACCCACAACTTTTCCTTTTTTAAGCTTAAGACATAATATATCAAATAATTGGTCTTTTTCTTATTTGCATGGATCTTTGAATTCAAATATTAGAGATTCATCATTTGCAACGTATTATGATTCTGCATTACCCATGATTCCTAAAAAAATCAGTGTTCACAGATTAGATTTTTTTCCAACTCAAAATATAAGGTTGAGTATTGGCGAATCAATAATTTATGGTGCAAGAAATTTCGAAATGAATTATTCAATACCTTTTTTACCGTTTTGGACTGCACAATCGGATTTAAGTAATTCTGATAATCTTCAATTAATTTTTGATGGAGAATATATTAAAAAAAAAAATTGGAAGAATATATGGTACTCTTTTTGTTGATGAATGGGATTTTGTTGATACATTCAATAAGAAAAATAATAGAAATTGGTTTGCTTTTTTAATTGGAAGTTCTTTAAAACTTAAGTCCAATTCAAGTTTTAATCCAATTATAAGATTTGAATTTTCACGAATCTCACCATATGTATATATTCATAAATCTTCAATAAATGATTTCACTCATCATGGTATGACATTAGGACATTGGTCAGGATCTAATAGTCAAAACATATTTTTTTCTTATGAAGGAAAGTTGAAAAAAAAACTTTGGATGCAAATTTATTTTTCATATGCTGAAAGAGGTGAGGTTAATGATTATACCATAAATACTCAATATAACCATGAACAAGTATCTTTTTTATATAAAGAATATGAAGGTGATCCCGAAAATAGAATAGTTTATGGAATTAGAGGTAATCTAAACTTAGTTTCGAATGTTAGGTTAAATTTTAATTTTTTTAAAAGTGATTGGGAAAACCATATTGATTATGATAATAATAAAAGAAAAAATACTTTTAAAATTGATTCCATTATAAATATATCAATTGGCTTGTGATTTATTTTTTTTATATAATTATTATAATTTATCTTATTTATATAATATGGTTATTGAATTCATTCAAATATTATAGTAATGACTCCTTAAACTATAAACCAAAAGTCAGCGTTATAGTAGCTGCAAGAAATGAAGAATCTAATATCTCAAAATTATTGAATTCTTTATTAAATCAAAAATATCCAGAAGAAAAAGTTGAGTTTATAATTGTTAATGATCACTCTAATGATAACACTGAAAAAATTATAAAAGATTTTATCAAAAAAGATAATAGAATATTTTTATTAAGATCAGAAAAAATACCAAATCAAATATCTCCAAAAAAATGGGCATTACAACAGGGGATAAATAAATCTAAAGGGGAGATTTTAGTATTTACTGATGCTGATTGTATTCCTGGACCAAAATGGTTGAATCGAATGGTTTCTTTTTTTAATGATTTAAATACTGGAATGGTTTTGGGTCCCAGTCCGCTTGGAATTTCCAAAAAATTTTGGTCAAAGGTAATATATGTTGATTCAATTGGTTTAGATTCAATAATGGCGGCTAGTGCACTTAGGAATATGCCTCTTACAGCAAGTGGTAGAAATATGGCAATTAGAAAAGAAGTTTTTAATTTAATTAATGGTTATAATTCAATTAACAAATTTATATCTGGTGATGATGATTTAATTATGCATTTAATTCACAACTCTGATTATAAAGTTTTAGCTTGTTGTAATAAGGAGGCAATTGTAAAAAGTCCAGCTCCAAGAAATTTTCATTCCTTTATTAAGCAACGATTAAGATTTGCCTCAAAAGGTAAATCATACTATGAATTGAATTTTGTAAAGGTTGGTTTTAAATTTTCTCTAATTTTAATATACATAACAAATTTGGTAGTACTAATATCTCAAATAAATTATTTTACTACATTGAAGATTATTTGGTTCATACCTTTTTTAATTAAGCTAATTATTGATTTATTATTCCTTAAAAAATATTCAAAACTATTAAACATAAAATTAGATAATTTCATTTATCTAATTAATAGTTTATGGCATCCTATTTACATAGTTTTTTTTGGATTATTTGGTCCATTCTTAAAAATTGATTGGAAAGGCAGAAAATCTAATCCGTTTGCATAAATAATTTGGGAATAGAAATTTAGTCTTTAAAATTGTAAGTTATTTTAATTATAAGGATAAAATATGATTCAACTTAGAGAAATCAGAGAAAACCCAGAACATTTTATTGATGGAGCAAAAAATAAATGTGAATCTGTTGATATTAAAAAAATTTTAGATTTGGATTTGAAATGGAGATCACTTGTAAAAAAATCTGAACAAAAAAAAAGCACAAAAAATAAGATTAATCAACAAATATCTGAATTAAAAAAAAGTAAAAAAGATTCAAATGATTTGATTGATCAAATGAAAACTTTATCAAAAGAAATAAAAAATTATGATTTAGAAATATCAAATATAAATATTGAAATTAATCAAATTTTAAAATGGATACCTAACCCTCCACATAAATCAGTTCCAATTGGTAATGATTCTTCAAATAATAAAGTTGTAAAAATTTGGGGTGAAAAACCAAAATTTGATTTTAAACCAAAAAATCACATAGAAATTGCTACAACAAATAAACTAATTAATTTCGTTGCGGGATCTAAAATATCTGGTTCAGGTTTTCCTCTTTACACAGATCAAGGAGCTAGGCTAGAAAGATGTTTAATAAATTTTATGATAGATCATAATGTTCAAAAAGGATATAAGGAAATGTTCGTACCTTTTTTAGCATTGGAAAAATCTTTATATGGAACTGGACAGTTACCAAAATTAGAGGAAGACATGTATTTTATAAATAAAGACGATCTCTATTTAATCCCTACTGCTGAGGTTCCTTTGACAAATATTCATAGAGATGAAATATTAAATATAAATGATTTACCTATAAAATATACATCCTATTCACCTTGTTTTAGAAGAGAGGCTGGTTCATATGGAAAAGAAACCAGAGGTTTGTTGAGAGTTCATCAATTTAATAAAGTTGAGATGGTGAAGTTTGTTCATCCAGATGAATCATATGCTGAATTAGAAAATCTGCTTGCAGATGCTGAAAGTATTTTACAAACCTTAGGTTTACATTATAGAGTATTATCATTGTGTTCTGGAGATTTAAGTTTTGCAGCTTCAAAATGTTATGATATTGAAGTATGGTCTCCTTCAGAAAATGAATGGTTGGAAGTTTCAAGTTGTAGTAATTTTGAATCCTTTCAAGCAAAGAGATCTAAAATAAAATATAAAGAAAATTCTAACAAAGCTGAATTTGTTCATACTTTGAATGGGTCAGGATTAGCAACTCCAAGATTAATGGTATCTTTGTTAGAAACTTATCAAAATAAGAACGGATTTATAAATTTACCTGAACCAATTAAGAAATATTTTAGTTAAAGTGAAATTAATCAAATAATCAATGATAAAATCAATTTTTTTTATAATTAATGTGGTCTTATGGACTTTTCTGCTTGGGACTTTGGCCATAGTATTAGGTTTCATTGATAAAAAAGGTAAATTGATAAGTTTTGGAATTCGATGTTGGTCAAAAATTTTAATCTTTTTTAGTGGTGTAAAAATTAAAATAATTGGTTTAGAAAATTTGAAAAAAGATAAAAATTATATTTTCGCGTCAAATCATGAAAGCAATTTTGATATTCCTTTAATTTTTTCTTCAATTAATTTGCATTTAGTTTCAATAGCTAAAAAAGAGTTAAAAAAAATACCTATTTTTGGATGGGCAATGAAAAGTGGACAGCATATTTTTATAGATAGATTTAATAAAATTGAGGCTCTTAATTCTTTGAAATTAGCAAAAAATTCAATTATCAAAAACCCTCGTTCAATAATTATTTTTCCTGAAGGCACAAGATCTTTTGATGGAAAAATTAAACAATTTAAAAAAGGGGGATTGTCAATTGCGTTTGATTTAGAAATGGATGTTGTTCCAATTGCAGTTTGTGGCACAAGAAATGTTTTAAAACGAGGTTCAATATTTATCAAACCCTGCCCAATTCAATTAAGAATTGGAAAATCTGTAAATATTAACCAGTGGAAAAACAAAAAAAAGATAGATTTTACAAATTATGTTCAAAAAAAAGTTGTGGAGATGAAAAAAGAATGGATTGAAAATTGAAAAAAAAAATTCTTCCTTTACGCATTAAACTTGAANTGAAAAAATATAAAAGTCTAAACAANAAAATTGTTTTCACTAATGGTTGTTTTGATTTGCTTCATGCAGGTCATATGTTTTTATTNGATTTTGCTGCTGATCAAGGAGATTATCTTGTTGTTGGTTTGAACAGTGATGATTCAATAAAACGTTTAAAAGGTAAAAATAGACCAATACAAAATCAAAATACACGCTATGAAAATCTTAAAAATGTAAAAAATGTGGATTCGGTTATAATATTTGATGATGATACACCCGAAAATTTAATTAAAGAAATTAAGCCAAATATTTTAGTAAAAGGAAAAGATTATAAAAAAAAAGAAGTTGTAGGAAAAAATTATGTTGAATCTTATGGGGGTAAATTAGTTTTTTCACCTATACTATCTGGGTTTAGTACAACAAATATTATTAAAAATGAATCAAAAAAAAAAATTAAACATCTTGATTAGTTTTCAAAAGAAATATAATTTCAGTTCTTTAAAAACATATGTATCTCAAGCAATATAAATACTTATCTTTCTTTTTAATTTTATTTGTTTTTTTTCAAGAATTTTTATTTTCTGATTCTACAAATACAAACAACGATGAAATTTCTTTTGAAGAATTCCAAGGTATAGATAATAGATTCCCTTTAATTCTTTCCGATGCTAAAAGTTTTTTTTCTGAAGCAATAATTGCAGATCATCATGGAGATTCTCTTGAAGTATTATTTTTACTTGATAAAATAATTGAATTATTAAATGCAGCAGAAGAATTAGGTGACATGACTGAAGATGATCAAATTGAATTTAATAGATTTGAAAAAACTTTAATTCATTCATATCAAAATAATTTTAATACCGTTGATAAAACAAGCGCACCAATAGCTACTGCAAGTTTAAAAGAAGAATTGTCTAAATATTTAACTNCAATTGAAATTGAAATTAATGGATCATCATTTAAAGTCATTGATGACAGAGAAGGTCATATACCTTTAGTAATCAATCCTAGAGTTGAAAGAGCAATTAGTTATTTTCAAAATAGAGCCAGAGATAGTTTTGAAAAATGGTTAACAAGATACCCATATTATTATCCAATGATAAAAGAAATACTAGATTCACATGAATTACCTGAAGAATTAATTTATCATTCGATGGTTGAAAGCGGTTTAAATCCTAGAGCATATTCTAGAGCAAAAGCAGTTGGTATGTGGCAGTTTATTTTTTCAACAGCAAAAATTTATGGTTTAGATAGAGATTGGTGGGTTGATGAGAGAAGAGATCCTGAAAAAGCTACAAATGCTGCAGCTAAATANTTGAAAGATCTTTATTTAGAGTTCGATGATTGGTATTTGGCTCTAGCTGCTTATAATGCTGGTGCTGGAAGAATAAATCGAGCAATTAGAATCCATCAGACTAGAGATTTTTGGGCACTTAATACATTACCTAAAGAAACAAAAAATCACGTTCCAACAGTTTTAGCTACTGCTATAATTGCAAAAAATCCAAAGNAATATGGTTTTGATATCCCAAAAAATGATAAAATATATAATTTTGATAAAGTTGAAGTAAAAAATAGTACAGATTTAAATGTTCTAGCTAAGTGTGCAGGTATTTCTGTTGATGAATTAAGACAATATAATCCAGAATTAAGACAACACGCTACNCCCTCTGNAAAATCCTATTTTCTCAAAATTCCATCTGGTTTAAAAAATGAATTTTTGAACTCCTATAATTTATTAGATGACAGACAACGTTTTGCTCCTGAATATATGATTCATGTTGTTAAAAGTGGTCANAATTTAAGTTGGATAGCTGATAAGTATGGAGTAAAAATTCATCAAATAGCTTCATTTAATAAAATTAAAAATTATAATAGATTAAGTATTGGACAAAAGTTAACAATACCAATTTCAGGAAATTTATTAAATTCACGAAATCTCGCACAAAATAAAGAAAAAAATTCAGTGGTATATACTGTAAGAAGCGGAGATACTTTAGGACATATTGCAATGAGATTTAGTTCAACAGCAAGAAAAATAAGACAATTGAATGGATTAAGTTATGGTTCNGTGATTTATCCAAATCAAAAGCTTAAAGTACCAATCAACAATAAACTNAATTTAACTGAAAACNCAACAAACACTGTTAAAGAAATATATACAGTTAAATCTGGTGATACTTTAAGTCATATTTCTGAAAGATATCGTGTTGGAATGTCTAAAATTCGAAAATGGAATGGTATATCACAAAGTGACTTGAT
Source organism: Fidelibacterota bacterium (assembly GCA_002707905.1). Classification (GTDB taxonomy): domain Bacteria; phylum Fidelibacterota; class Marinisomatia; order Marinisomatales; family S15-B10. Next base: position 16,065 of record PAOF01000040.1, on the reverse strand, counting down.
TATTCCTGGACAAAAACTTGTGATTTATGTAAAGCAAGGATAATACGGAGAAAATTTATGATTGAATTAAAAAATAAAACTGTAACCAAAGCAGAAATAATTCAAGAGGTTTCATCTGCAATAGGTTTAACTAAGCTTGAAACTGAAGCTATTCTTAATGCAGTTATAAGTAAAATTACAAAATCATTAGAATCGAAAAGAAGAGTTGAAATTAGAGGTTTTGGAACATTTGGAATAAAAAAAAGAGAACCTAGAAAAGCAAGGAATCCTGGAACTGGTGAAGTNGTGTTTTTACCAGAACGTTATGTTCCTGTTTTTAAACCGTCAAGTTTGTTAAAGAAAAATATAAACGATTGATTTAATGGAGTAAAAAATGCCCTGTGGAAAAAAAAGAAAAAAGAGAAAAATTTCTACGCANAAAAGAAAAAAAAGATTGCGTGCAAATAGACATAAGAAAAAAGGAAAATAGTTTATTAAAAGCCTTTTTAAAAAAATAATTTGGCTAAATATTTTTCTTTTGACAACTCAACTATTATATAGTTGGGGTAATAAAGCTCATAAAATGATAAATGAGGAAGCGATNAGTTTATTAAGNTCTCCATTAAAAGATTATTTTTTTGAAAATAGATATTTTATATCTGAAAATAGTATAAAACCTGATTTNTGGAAAAAAGACACAATTAATTTTCCAGGTGAAGCTCATGGTCATTTCATTGATTTAGATTTTTATGATGAATATCCTTTTCTTAATATTCCAAGAAATTTTAATGAATTAATTAAAAAACATGGTATTAATAACATTAATAAATGGGGTACNGCNCCATGGAGAATTAATGATTTTTTTAATAGATTAGTTATNTCTTTTAGGAATCAAAAATGGGATGAAGTAAAAATTATTGCATCNTGTTTAGGTCATTATGTAAGTGATATACATGTACCTTTNCATACAACTAAAAATTATAATGGTCAANTAACCAANAATACAGGAATTCANAAAAGATGGGAANTAGATTTATTTGAATATTTGCTTTTAGATAATATTGATATTGAGGTTAATGGNCTTTATTTTNTTAAAAGTCCGATTGATCAAAGTTTTTTAATTGCGCTTGATTCGTTTTTCTTNATTGATCNAATTTTAGAGTCAGAAACTAACGCAAAATTAGATTTGNATGAAGATGAGATTTTANATCTTAAAAAAGGAATTAATAAAATTTATAATGANAAATATTATAATAGGTTATATGCTGATAATAAGTTGTTACTTATTTCTCAAATTGAAAAATCAATAATTAGTGTTGCCTCATTTTGGGAAACAGCATGGATTTTGTCAGGNGAGCCTACTTTACCAAAGAACTAGATTTTATGTTAAAAGAAAAACAAAACCATGAATCATTTAATTTAACTNAAAATATTTATACAGTTTCTGATTTTACAAATAGTTTAAAAAATTTAATTGAAGAAAAATTTAGTTTTATTTCAATTAAGGGTGAAATTTCAAATCTNTCTCAACCAACTTCAGGTCACATTTATTTTACCCTTAAAGATGAAAAAGCAGAAATCAAAGCAGTAATGTTTAGAGGCTATAAAAANAATCTCAAGTTAAATTTACANGATGGTATGGAAATAATTGCAGTTGGTGATGTTTCAGTTTATACTCAAAGGGGATATCATCAATTAATAGTAAAAAATATTGAGGTTGCTGGACAAGGTTCTTTATTTATAGCTTTTGAAAAACTTAAAAAAAAATTAAATGATCAGGGCNTNTTTAATAAGTTCCATAAAAAAAAATTACCAAAATTTCCTCTTGAGATTGGAATTATAACATCCTCAACAGGTGCTGCTGTNGAGGATATAATTAATATTTTAACAAGAAGGGCACCACATGTTAAGTTAAATTTGAGGCCAACGATTGTTCAAGGAACAAAAGCATCAAATGATATTATTCAAGCAATCGATCAATTTGATAAAAATAAAAATATTGAATTAATTATATTGGGTAGAGGAGGAGGATCGATAGAAGATTTATGGTGCTTCAATGAGGAGAAATTAATTAATAAAATTTTTGAATGTCAAACACCGATAATTACTGGGATTGGTCATGANACTGATTTTACATTGGCTGATTTTGCATCTGATTTAAGGGCACCTACACCATCTGCAGCTGCAGAATTAGCTTCAATTTCTTTAGATGAAATAGAAAAAAAATTAATAAATTTTAAAGTTCGATTTTCAGAATTATTGAATATCATTATGAATAATTCCTGGCAACGCTTAGATAATATTTCGATTAGGTATGGNTTTCAAAAACCTTCATTATTAATTGAAAGTAAAAAAAAANATTTAAATGAAAAATCTTATCAATTGAAAAAAAATTTTCAAAATTCATTTAATTTAAAATCATATCATGTTGAATCAATTAAAAGTAAATTGCAAATAATTGATCCTAAATTAATTTTAAAAAGAGGTTATTCAATTGTTTATGAAAATAGTAAAAATAAAATAATTAAGTCAATTCATGAAATAAGTAATAATGAGGATGTATATGTAAAAATGTCAGATGGTTCAATCAAAACACAAATAAAGAAAATTATTAAAAATGAAAAAANATAAAAAAATTAACTTTGAAGATTCTATGAATCGCCTAGAGGATATTGTCAATTTACTTGAGGATCAATCAACTTCACTTGAACAAAGCATTGAGCTTTTTGAAGAAGGAATGTTNCTTACTGANTCATGTAAAGAAATTTTAAAAAACACAGAGACTCGTATAAAAAAACTTTTAAAAGAGGAAAAAAATTGAAGGTAGGAATTTTTGGAAATATACAAAAACCAGAATTTTGGAAAATTTTCCCAACTTTAACAGATTGGTTAAATAAAAATAATGTAGAGGTTCATTTGATGAATAATATAATTGAAAATGAATTTCATTATTTGAAATCAAATAAATATCAGAAATATAATTCAATAATTGAAAGTAAAGATTTTAGTAAAATTGATTTTTTAATTGCTCTTGGTGGNGATGGTACAATACTTTCTGCTTCGAGAAATATTGGAGAATATGAAACCCCNATTTTTGGTGTCCACTTAGGTAGTTTAGGATTTCTTGCCGAAAGTAAAGTTGAGAACTTATATAATAATCTTAAATTAATTTTGAAAAATAAAAACAATATCTTTCCTAGAATGATCGCAAAAGCCGTATTTAATCAAAATGACAAAAAAAATAAGATATATGCATTAAATGATTTGGTAATTAATTCTAGTGGTGGCTCGAGGTTGATTAATTGTTCACTTTTTCTCGATGGAAAATATATTACATCTTATTCAGCCGATGGATTAATTATTGCTACGCCTACAGGTTCAACTGCTTATAATTTATCTGCAGGTGGTCCTATAATTGCTCCTTGGTTATCATTATTTACAATTACACCAATTTGCCCACATTCTTTATCATCTCGACCTATTATTTTATCAGGAAGTAGTAATTTAAAAATAACATTTCCTAATCATTTGCCTCTCAACTTATCAGCTGACGGTCAAGTAAATTTTGAAATTAAATCAGGTACTGAATTAATTATAACAAAATCCCCTCATTCTGCAAATATGATTACTTTAGAAAAAAATGATTATTTTGAAACATTAAGAACTAAAATGGGTTGGGGGCAAAAAAAGATAAATATCGAATAAAATTTATACTTAAATTTGAATTGCACTTAAGGGGTTAGGTGGATTTTAATTAAAATAATTTTTTCAAAAATGAAATTTAAAAAAATATTTTTTTCTATATTTTTCTTATCGTTTTTAAACTCACAGGTAGTTTACGAACTTGATCCAATTAATGTTTCTGCTACAAGGATTCCCTTAACTAAAAGTGAGTCGGGTAAATCAATTACAATTTTTGATAAGGATGAAATAAAAAAATTACCAATTAATTCAATTGATGAATTATTTAGATTTCTTACCGGCGTTAATGTAAATGCGAGAAATGATTTTGGAGTTCAAGTAGATGTGGGTATTAGAGGTAGTACATTTTCTCAAGTATTATTTTTAATTGATAATATAAGTTTAAATGATCCATTGACAGGTCACTTTAATGCTAATATACCATTGCCAATTTCTGAGATTGAATCAATTGAAATCATTAGGGGTCCTGCAAGCGCATCATATGGATCAAATGCAGTGGGAGGTATTATTCATATAAAAACAAAATCTTATATTTTAAGTGAAAATATTGATTCAGGTAAAATGGTTTCTTCAATTAACTATGGCAAAAATAACCTTAAAACTATCGACATTGGTTTTTCTAAATCATTTAAAAAATTATTTTTTTCAGTTGGTACAAGATTAAGTAATTCAGATGGTGAAGTTATTGTAAATCCAAATTATGGAATAGGGACTTCTACTGATAGTTTATATAACACGGATTTTGAAATAATGACGAACACTTTGTCCTTTGCATATTTTTTTAATAAAAAAATTAAATACTATCTTAGAATTGGGAATGATAAAAGAGATTTTAATGCAAAATATTTTTATACTACAAGTACTTATGATGAATCTTATGAAGAAATTTCAAGTTCTTGGTTGCAGTCAGGATTGAAAATTTATCTAGGAAATAATATTTTTGAATTTAATGTTGGAAATAAAATACTAAATGATAAATTTATTTTTAATCCTTTATTTTCAATTAATAATCACAAAACAAATAAAAACAGTTATCTCGTATCATATTATGTTCCATTTTCAAGAAAATTAAAATTTGCATTTGGTGGTCAATATATTTATAAAAAAATTAATAGTTCTGATAGAGGAAATCATTGGAATGATTCTAAAGGCTTATTTGGAATCATACATTTAAATCTTTTTAATAACATTTACCAAAGTTTGAGCTTGAGACTAGAAAATGATAGTTATGTAGATGAAATCATTCCATTATTTCAACACAATATAGCTTACAAAATAAAAAATTTAGTTTTAAGATCATCAATTGGGACTGCTTTTAGATCACCAGACTTTACTGAAAGATATATTTCTTCTCAAATTGATAGTTTATCACCTGGTAGAAATTTAGGAAATCCGAATTTAAAATCTGAAAAATCTATTTCTTATGACATAGGGGTTGATTTAAAAATGAAAAATGAACTGAATTTAAGCAATACGATTTTTTTTAGAAAATCTAGTGATTTAATTGATTATACTTGGACAAATTCAAATCTTATTGAAAATAATAAAAATCTATATTTAAATGAAGATTATTTTTATGCTCAAAATATTTTTTATAGTAATGTATTTGGATTAGAGTTTGAAATTGAAAAAAAAATTAAAGTCAATAATAAAAATTTAATTGATTTAAAATTGAGCCACACTCAGTTACAAACTTCTTCTACACAAAATCAATTATCAAAATATTTATCTAACCATCCAGAGAAAATATTTAGTATTAATTCAAATTTTAATGGAAAAAATTTTCAAATATCATTTTTGTCGAATTATATTGATAGAAAAAAAGAAACTTTTGAAACTATAAATGCTGAAATTCCTAAATCTTATTTTTTAAATAATTTAAAAATCAATTATTTTATTAATGATAAAGTTTCTATTTATTGTAAAATTAATAATTTAACAAATACAAAATATCAAGATATTTTGGGGTCTTCTCTTCCAAAAAGATGGCCAAGTATTGGAATTACATATTTAAATTAATTTTTTCCAATTTGACTTGCAAAGAGATAGTATCAACAATAAATTCGTTCTATAATTTATTAGCTTATTTAATCTTATGTATAATGATTTTGGAACTTCATTTATTTTTGTCATAATTGGTGTTATACTGATTGCAGTCCCACTTATTCTTCAATGGATATTATCTCCAAAAAATAAATCATATGATAAACTCACCACATATGAATGCGGAGAGGATGTTGAAGGGCCTGCCTGGGTCAAATTCAATATTAGATTTTATGTGGTTGCTTTAATCTTTATTATTTTTGATGTTGAGGCAGTATTTTTTTTCCCATGGGCAGTTGTTTACAAAGATTTAGGATTATTTGCATTTGTTGAGATGTTAATATTTATGGGAATATTAAGTTTGGGTTTGGCATATGTTTGGGTAAAGGGAGATTTAGAATGGGTTAAAGTAACAGTGCCTTATGGTAGAGGAAGATATAGAAAATTAAATATTGTTGATGAGGAAATTGAAAAATTAAAAGATGAATAATACTGAAATAATAAAAAAAATAAAGTCTTCTTTTAAAAATGTATCTGTTGATGAGAATCATTCTCAGCGTATAATTGTTAGTTCAAATGAATGGGAAGAATTATCTAAATTCTTAAAGAATGACTATGAACTTTTTTTTGATTCAATGATGTGTATAACTGGTATTGATGAAGGTGTTGATAGCACTAATTTAGGTGTGGTTTATAATTTGCATTCAATGAAATATAATCATAAAATTGAAATTTATATCCCAGTTGATAAGAATGACCCAAAAATTTTTTCTGTCGAAAAAATATGGAGAATGGCCGAGTGGTTTGAGAGAGAGATTTATGATATGTATGGAATTGTTTTTGAGGGTCATTCAGATTTAAGAAGAATACTTTTACCAGATGATTGGGAAGGATTTCCTCTTCGAAAAGATTATGAATTTCCAAAAACTTGGCATGGAATTGTTGTTGATAAAATTAAAGATGGGTGGGAATAAAATTAATAATCAAAATTTAAATAATAATACTGATGAGGAAATGGTCCTCAATATTGGCCCGCAGCACCCAAGTACCCATGGTGTTTTAAGATTAAAAACCATCACTGATGGAGAAATAATAAAAAAAATAACCCCTTACATTGGTTATTTACACAGATGTTTTGAAAAACATTGTGAAAATTTAACTTATGAACAGGCTATACCTTTTATTGATAGATGTGATTATATAGGTTCAATGAATAATGATTTTGGATATGCCGTTGCTGTAGAAAAACTCATGGATATTAAAGTTCCTGAGAAAGTAGAGTATATTCGAGTAATTGTTGCTGAAATGAATAGAATAGCAAGTCATTTGCTAGCTGTTGGAGTATTTGGTCTTGATGTAGGTGCTGTGACTCCATTTGTGTATTGTTTTCGTGATAGGGAAAGAATTTTAGATTTATTTGAAATGCTCTGTGGAGCAAGATTACTCTATAATTATATCTGGGTGGGCGGTGTTTCCCATGATTTTCCAATTGGTTGGGTTGAAAAAACTTATGATTTTTTAGACTATTTTGAACCTAAAATTATTGAAACAAATGATTTATTAACCTATAATAAAATTTTTATCGAAAGAACTGCTGATGTAGGTGTCATTCCACCTGAAGTTGCAATAAGTTATGGTGTTACTGGTCCAAACTTAAGAGGTTCAGGTGTTAAATGGGACTTAAGAAAAAATGAAACCTACAGTATTTATGATAAATTTGATTTTGATATTCCAGTTGGAACTGGAGCTATGGGGACAATTGGAGATTGTTGGGACAGATATTATGTAAGAATTCGCGAATTAGAGGAAAGTTTAAAAATTATTAGGCAAGCTCTCGATCAAATGCCTCGGGATGGAGATGTTTATGAATCAATGCCTAAAAAAATTAGACCTAAAGCAGGCCATATTTATAGTAGAACGGAAAGTCCTAGAGGAGACTTAGGTTTTTATATAGAGAGCGATGGAAGCGCAACTCCATCTAGATTAAAATTAAGATCACCTGCATTTACTGCTTTGAGTTGTATGGATGAAATTTCAAAAGGGTGGATGCTTGCAGATATGTTAACTATTTTAGGATCACTTGATATTGTATTGGGTGAAATAGATAGATAAATGGTAGATTTTTATATTAATTTATTTTCAAGTATCGAATTAATCAAATCCTATCAATCATCAATATTTATAATATCTGTTCTTCTAGCTGGAATTCCAATTTTTGGTTTTATGGCAGTAAATGCATTAGTTGCAGTATATGTCGAGAGAAAAGTTTCTGCATTTATGCAAGACAGATTAGGCCCAATGGGACATGGAGTTGGCTTACATGCGGGGAAATGGGGCGTTTTACAAACTCTAGCTGACGCAATTAAATTACTTACTAAAGAGGATATAATTCCAGAATCAGCAGATAAAAAACTATTTCTTTTAGCGCCATGTATAATTTTTATTGGTTCTTTTGTTGCTTTTGCCGGTTTTCCATTTAATGAGTTTTTAATTGCAGCAGATTTTAATTTGGGTTTATTTTATATTCTCGCAATGAGTTCAGTTGGTGTTATTGGAATAATTTTAGCAGGTTATAGTTCCAATAACAAGTGGTCTTTATATGGGTCAATGAGATCAGCTGCTCAAATAGTCAGTTATGAAATACCAGCAGCATTATCATTATTGCCAATTGTTATGCTATCTGGTAGTTTGGCATTTAAGGATATAGTATTAGCTCAAACTGGATCAACTCTTGGAATACTTCCAAATTGGTTTATTTTCAATAATCCATTTATGATAATTGCATTTTGGCTTTTTTTCATAGCAGGAGTAGCTGAAGTAAATAGAACGCCATTTGATTTGCCCGAAGCTGAATCTGAATTAGTAGCTGGTTGGATGACTGAATATTCAGGTATGAGATGGGCTTTTTTCTTTTTAGCAGAATATGCTAATATGTTTATTGTTGCTGGAGTAGCAACTATTGGATTTTTAGGAGGTTGGTTAAGCCCAATACCAGGTTATTTTGATGGAAGTATCTGGGGGGTTTTTTGGTTGGTGTCAAAAACATCTTTTTTGATTTTTGTAATGATGTGGTTTAGATGGACTTTTCCAAGGTTAAGGACAGATCAATTAATGAGAATGTGTTGGAAGTTTTTTCTTCCTGGTTCTTTTTTTGTAATTATTGGAGTCGGGCTTTGGGATTTAATAATGAGGTAAATTAATGAATTATTTTACAGCAATTTTTCAAACAATTTCTACACTAATAACTGGAATGTCTGTTACTTTTAAACATATGTTAAAAATTAGAAAAGGAAATGTAACACTACAATATCCGGTCGAAAGGTGGCCTAGACCAGAAAGGGATATAGGATTTTCATCAGACAGTTATAATGTCATTCGATCAAGACTTACTGTTGATATGGATGATTGTATTGGTTGTTTGAAATGTGAGAGAGCATGCCCAGTTGATTGTATTAAAATTGAAACTCATAAAGTTGAAAAAGGTGAGGATATAGTTGAGGCAAATCATACAGGTGTTACATCTAATGGAACTACCAAAAGATTACTTTTAACGAGATTTGATATAGATATGTCTGAGTGTTGTTATTGTAATTTATGTACTTATCCATGTCCAGAGGAGTGTATTTTTATGGTTGGCGGTCCAAATTCAACTAGGCATGAAATCGATTATGAATTCTCAGAATATGATAGAAATGACATGATTTATCGATTTTCAAAAGTTCCACCAGACATTTTACAAAGTTATGCTGAAAAAAAATAAATATCAGAGAGAATATATAAATTGACTGGAATAAATTTAATTTTTTGGTTTATAGCAATTTTAACTATTGTTTCTGGTTCAATTGTCGTTTTGTCTAACAATTTAATTTATTCTGCTGTCTCTTTACTATTTACTCTTTTGGGTATTGCAGGTTTATATGTTTTCTTATGGGCAGATTTTATTGCAATAACTCAAATTTTGATCTATGTTGGAGGTATTTTAGTATTAATTATTTTTGGAATAATGTTAACTCATCGAATCACTGATGTCACTTTATCACAATCTTCAAATCAACAAATTTTAGGTGGAGGAATTGTATTAGTAATATTCTTAGGACTATCTTATATGATTTTAAATACTCCTTGGTTGGAAAATAGTGCGGTTGAACCACAAGAAACAATAAAACAAATTGGTAATTTATTAATGATTGATTATTTACTACCTTTCGAAGTTGCTTCAATACTTCTTTTAGCTGCTCTTATTGGAGCAGCTTTATTGTCCAGGAGCTCAAAATAGTGGATTTAAATTCATATTTAATAATTAGTGCTATCCTTTTTTCACTTGGTCTTTTTGGTGTAATTACTAGGAGAAATGGGGTGGCGGTTTTAATGAGTATTGAACTAATTTTAAACGCAGCAAACATTAATTTTATCGCTTTTTCAAGATATTCCGGTATGGATTTTTCTGGTCATATTTTTTCATTGTTTGTTATAATTTTGGCAGCAGCAGAAGCTGCAGTTGCATTAGCAATTATATTAAATATTTTTAATAATTTTGGTAGTATTAATATTGATGATGCAAATAAAATGAGTCAATAGTTATGATTAATTACGGTATAGCAATTTTATTACTTCCTCTTTTGTCATTTATTATAATGATTTTTGTAGGAAAGAAATTACCAAATAGGGGTGATTGGTTGTCAATAGGGTCAGTAGCTATAACATTTTGTCTAAGTCTTTCGTTATTTATAATGATGTTGTTTAAATACGATCCTTATTTTAAAGTTGAAAAGATTTTCACTTGGTTTAATCTTGGGACTCTTGATCTGAAAATTGGAATATTAATTGATAATATTACTATAATTATGTTATTAGTAGTGTCCTTAGTTTCAACTTTGGTTCACATTTATTCTACATCTTATATGAAAGAAGATTCAAGATATTCACGATATTTTGCCTTTCTATCTTTATTTACATTCTCAATGAATGGAATCATTCTCTCAAATAATTTATTGGGTATTTATATTTTTTGGGAATTAGTAGGATTAAGTTCATATCTTTTGATTGGTTTTTGGTTTGAAAAAGAATCAGCAGCTAATGCAAGTAAAAAGGCATTTCTTGTAAATAGAGTTGGTGATATTGGAATGTTTATTGGTATTATGCTTTTTTTTAGTTCCATTGGTTCGTTTTTATTCAAGGATTTATATTTAGGTGTATCGCAGGGTATGTTTTCAGTTGATACATTAACAATTGCCGGGTTATGTCTTTTTGCTGGAGCAGTTGGAAAATCAGCACAGTTTCCGCTTCATATTTGGCTTCCAGATGCAATGGAAGGACCCACTCCAGTAAGCGCCTTGATTCATGCTGCAACAATGGTAGCTGCAGGTGTTTATTTAGCATTTAGGTTATTTCCAATTTTTACTCCACAAGCTCTAACAATTATTGCATATGTAGGAGCAATTACTGCAGTCTTTGCAGCAATTATTGCAATTACTCAGAATGATATTAAAAAAGTTTTAGCTTATTCAACTGTAAGTCAGCTTGGATATATGATATTAGCTGTTGGTGTTGGAGCATATACTTATGGTTTTTTTCATCTAGTAACACATGCTGCATTTAAGGCTGGATTATTTCTTTGTAGTGGAAGTGTGATACATGCTATGCATCATGCATATCACAAATTAGATGATCATAAATCTGATGCACAAGATATGAGAAATATGGGTGGACTCAAAGATAAAATGCCTGTTACATTTTATTCAATGTTATTTTGCACCATAGCTCTATCAGGGATACCATTTACATCAGGTTTTTTGTCAAAAGATGCCGTTTTAGCTGGAACTTTAGCATTTTCCTCACAATATCCAAATCACTTTTTGCTATCTTTATTTGGATTTAGTGCTGCATTATTTACAGCTTTTTACATGTTTAGATTAATTTTTCTGACATTTTATGGAAAACCTAATTCTAAAAAGGTTTTCGATAATATTCATGAGTCCCCAATACAAATGACAACCCCACTAATTATTTTATCTTCTTTGTCATTTTTTCTATTTTTTACATTTCCCAATTTTAATCCACTTTCCTATGATGGATGGTTCATGACATTGGTAAAGTCAAAAGATTCATTAGTTCCAGGATATTTAAATCCCACAGCTTATCAAATCAAAGAAGAAATAGGTCAAGCTCATAACCTTGCTCTGTTTCTTTCTTTATCTGTAGCAGCTCTAGGAATTGGTTTTGCTTTTTTAATTTACTATTCAAAATTAATTTCTCCAGATTCCATTTATAGAAGATTAAAAGTATTACATAATCTTTCTTTTAATAAATTTTTTATTGACGAGATTTTAAAAAAATATTTGATTGATCCCTTTTTAAAAATTTCTAAGTATATTGCCATTTTTGATTGGGATGTCTATGATAAATATTTTATTAATGGTTTTGGTAGAATTACTGAGAATTTTTCAAAGACAGTTGGTAACTTATGGGATTATAAATTTTTAGACCAAAAAATTATTGATGGATTTGGTCGTATTACAAAATTTTCTGGTTCAAAATTACGTCTTATACAGAGCGGTAAAATACAGAATTATTTAATCTTGGTTTTAGTTGGAATAATAATTCTTTATGTTTTTCAAGCTATATAGATAAAAAAGGGAAAAATATTTTATGGATTTTAATATATTAAGTTGGTTGATTTGGACTCCAGTTTTAGGTGCAATTTTAATTGTAATCTTGCCTAAAAATAGAATGGATTTAATTAAATGGATAGCAGTCTTTTTTACTGGAATCCAACTACTTTTGTCAATTTTATTATGGTTTAATTTTGATAACAATATTCAAGGATTTCAATTTATGGAAAAATCTCCTTGGATTCCTGCATTTAATATAACCTACATGCTTGGTGTAGATGGTTTAAGTTTACCAATGGTTGGATTAACTGCTTTATTATCTTTTTTATGTGTTTTTGTAAGTTGGAATATTGACAAGGCGCCAAAAGGATATTTTAGTCTTTTTTTATTGTTAGATGCAGGTATGATGGGGGTATTTTTATCTCTAGATTTTTTTCTATTTTATATATTTTGGGAAGTGATGCTCCTTCCAATGTATTTTTTAATAGGAATTTGGGGAGGTCCTAATAGAGAATATGCAGCAATAAAATTTTTTCTATATACTTTATTTGGTTCAGTATTAATGTTGATTGCAGTATTGGCACTTTATTTTTCATCTGGTCGAACTTTTGATATGATTGAATTAATGTCAACTGCTCCAACTGCTCTTAGTCAAATATCTTGGTGGGGATTTAGTGGAGTCAAAGTTGTATGGTTGTTGTTATTTATTGGTTTTGCAATAAAAGTTCCTATTTTCCCATTTCATACTTGGTTGCCTTTGGCTCATGTTGAAGCCCCAACTGCTATTTCTGTTATTTTAGCAGGTGTATTATTGAAAATGGGAACTTATGGAATATTAAGAATAAATTTCCCAATGATTCCTGATGGAACCGTTTGGTTTGCAGGTATATTAGCATTTTTAGCTCTCATCAATATAATTTGGGGAGGTATGTGTGCATTAGCCCAAACAGATCTTAAAAAAATGGTTGCATACTCATCAATTAATCATATGGGTTACGTAATGCTAGGTATGTCTGCTGTTGTTGCTGCGGGATCAAAATATGGTTCAAATATTGCAGCGGCAGAATTAGGAATGAATGGAGCAGTTCTTCAAATGTTTAATCATGGAACAATAACTGCTATGTTGTTCATTTTGGTTGGAGTCGTCTATGATAGAGCTCATCACAGAGATATCAATGGTTTTGGTGGACTTGCATCTAAAACCCCAATATATGCTGCAATTGTTGCCTTAGCCTGGTTTGCTGGTTTAGGCCTTCCTGGTTTATCAGGTTTTATCAGCGAAGCAATGACTTTTTTAGGTGCTTTTCCGGTATATAGAAATATTGTAATACTCTCTACAATTGGAATTTTATTAAATGCGGCTTACTTCTTAACTTCTTATCAGAAAATATTTTTAGGTAAATTAAATGAAAAATATAAAGATTTACCTGAAATTAATCGAAGAGAAATTTTGATTTTAGTTCCTTTGGCAATACTTGTTATTTTTCTTGGTATATACCCTACACCATTAATTGATATAATGAAAACAACTATGTCAGAAATTATTTTTAGAGTTGAAGCAAGTGAACTTTTAGTTAAATAGTTTTATGGATAATATTCAAAGTATAAATTTTTTTATTCCGGAGTTAATATTAGTTGCAACAATTGCGTTCTGTCTAATTATAGATTTTTTCTTAAGTAAAAAAAATTCATTTAATGTAGCATACGTTGCTTTAATTGGTATTATATTATCTGGAATATCACTTTGGTTTTCCTCTCCATTAATTACCACTAGTTTGTTTTTAAATAGTATTGTTTTAGATCCATTTTCAAGAATATTTAAGTTTATTTTTCTTATATCATCATTTATTACAATCCTCATTTCTTTAGATACTTCAGAACTCAAGAATAGATCACTTGGAGAATATTTTACACTTATAACAGCTATGATTTTAGGTTTAATACTAATGACTTCTAGTGTTGATTTAATAATGATTTATCTGTCAATAGAGTTGGTTTCTATTATTTCTTTTATATTGGCAGGATACCTTAGATTTAAAATGATATCTAATGAAGCTGCTATAAAATATGTTATTTATGGAGCATTTTCCTCTGGATTAATGCTCTATGGTTTTAGTTTATTATATGGTCTTACTGGAACTACAAAGTTATTTGAAATGAATAAAGTTTTGTTTTCTCATGATTTTTCACACATAAATTTATCTTTGATAGTTTCTTTTTTATTAATCATTGCTGGTTTAGGTTACAAAATAGCTATCGCACCTTTTCATTTTTGGACACCTGATGTTTACGAAGGTTCTCCTACTCCAATTACAGCTTTTTTTTCTGTCGCACCAAAAGCTGCTGGTTTTGCTTTAATGGTACGTTTTTTAAATTCATTGTTTGGGGATGTCAACCCATTAAATTCTGAAAACTGGGTTTCAATTGAGGGCGTACCATGGCAAGCAATTCTATTATTGTTGTCTGCATTGACCATGATTATAGGAAACCTCATAGCAATTCAACAAGAAAATGTAAAAAGATTGCTAGCATATTCAAGTATTGCACATGCTGGTTATATTTTGATGGGAATTCCTTTGTTATCAAAGGATGGAGTTTTCGCTGTAGTATTTTATATAATTGTTTATTTATTTATGCAATTAGGAGCTTTTTATATATCTATTATCATTGCTGATAAATACAAAACAGAAAAAATAGAAGATTATGCTGGAATCGGTTGGCAATCACCATTTTTGGGAATTTTAATGAGTTTATTTATGTTTTCATTAACTGGGCTACCACCAACTGCAGGATTTATAGGTAAGTTTTATTTGTTTGCCGCTGTAATTAATGCTGGCACTCAATATTATTGGATTGCTATTGTTGGAGTTTTAAATAGTGTTATTTCACTTTACTATTATATGAGAATAGTGAAAGTCATGTATTTTAATGAAAAAAATATTCAAAATTCTTTTGTTCCAAGTCAGTTTTCCATTTTGCTTTTGTTAATATTAGGAATTCCAACGATTTACTTTGGTGTTCAATGGACATATATTCATGAATGGGTAGATAGCGCTTTGAAATTTTTTATACCAAATTTTTAATTTAAATTTAATTGTAATTTTTTTAAATATTATATCATTGGAGAGTAGAATTGGCTGAAATTAAAATAAGAAAAGGTCATAGCCTAAATATTAAAGGTAGTCCTGAAAAAAAAATAACTAACATTCATCATTTGGATGAGGTAGCGATTTATCCATCTGATTTTAGGTATATTAAACCAAGATTAATGGTAAAAGAGGGTGATAAAGTTAAAATTGGTTCACCAATATTTTATGATAAATTAGTTCCTGATATTAGATGGCCATCTCCAGCTTGTGGTAATATAAGTAAAATTCAATATGGTCCTAGAAAAGTTATTGAAAAAATCTCCATTGAAGTTGATGGTAATGAAAATGAAACAGTTAATGAAGGTTTATCTGCTTCTTCAATTAAGTCCTTAAATAAAGACAAAATTTTAAATGATTTAATGAAAGCAAATCTTCTTCCCTTCATTAAAAGCAGACCTTTCAATAAAATTGCTAATCCAAATGAAATACCTAGAGATATTTTTATTTCTGGGATTAACTCTGGACCTTTATCTTGTGATTTGGAATTTGTTTTAAGTAATAGTTTGCCAGAATTTCAAGCTGGTTTAGATGTATTATCAAATTTAACCGATGGAAAAGTTCATTTAACCTTGAAGGAAGAT
>PAOF01000039.1 GCA_002707905.1 Fidelibacterota bacterium | reverse complement strand
TTAAAAGATTTTTTAACGATAGCTATGAATCAAAGTCAGGGTCACTTTTATGATTTTGGTGGAACAATTATTTCAAATAATAATTTTTTTGAAAGAATTTCAAATTTTTTTATGAGTATTTGGGCTGATGGAATGGGTGGATATGCTAAAGGTAGATCAGTTTTAAGTTTATTGATTTCAATTTTATTGTCATTTTTATTAATTAATATTATAAATGTTTGGCCAAAAATATATAAAAATAATTTATTTAAAGTATTATTTATATCAATTATGATATATTCACTTTGGATATTTTTTTTTCAAAATATAATCTATAAATCAAGACATGTTTTACCATTAGTTTTATTTCTAATTCCTGTAATGATATTATCAGTTTTTCAATTTAAACAATTTAACAAAAGTTTAAGAACTATTCTTCTTTCACTATTTTTAATTATTCAAAGTATTTTAACAATAATACTAACAATTCAACATAAAGAAGAGCCTTCTGCTATTTTCCAAGTGAAAGAGTTTGTTACCGAAAATTCTAATAATAAAACGATTGTAAGCATTCCATTAATTAATTTTTATTTAAAATCACATGGAATTAATTCTACTTTCATAGATATTGATGATAAAAATTTTCAAAATAAAATTGAACTAAATAATAATCATGAAAATATCATATTAATTGGAGAATTTTTAAATATTATAGATAACAAAAATGAATATTTAAAATCGGATACTTCTTTTTATCATAATCCCTTTGTTAACAAAATGTGGTCTGAAATAACTGTTTATTCTTTAAGTGAAAAAAAATAATAAAACAAAAAAAATATCAATTATTGGAGGTGGTCCTGCTGGTTTAGCATCAGCTTATTTTGCAAATAACAAAGGGTTGAAATTTGAGTTGTTTGAAGGTAATAGTGAAGTTGGTGGGAATTGCAAGACAATTGAATATAAAAATTTTAAATTTGATTTGGGAGCTCATAGATTCCATGATAAAAATGAGTATGTGACATCTCTTATAAAGAATCTCTTAAATGATGACTTAAGATTAGTAACCACCCCAAGCAAAATATTTTACAAAGGAAAAATGATTACTTTTCCTATTGAATTTAGAAATCTTTTAAAAAAATTAGATAGTAAAATTATTTTAAAAATATTATTTGAAAATGGAAAAAATATTTTTAATCAAAATAATATTAATAGTTTTAATGATTTAGTAATTAAAAAATATGGTTCAACAATATCTGAGCTATTTATAAATAATTATTCAAAAAAATTGTGGGGAAAAGATACCACTTTGTTATCACCAAAAATTTCTGGAGGAAGACTTAAGAATTTAAATATTATGTCTATAATTAAAATTTTTTCTGGTAAAAAACATTTTGAAGGTTTTTTTTATTATCCAAAAAATGGTTTTGGAATGATATTTGATAAAATAAAAGAAGAAATTCAAACAAATAATATTTTTTTAAATTCAAAAATAACAAAAATTTTTCATCATAATAATAAAATTAACGCCTTAGAATTAAATAACACCAAAAAAATTGAGGTAGATCAATTAATTAATTCACTTCCAATTAATTTTACTGCTAATATTTTAGAACCAAAAAATACCAAGTAAAATTTTAGATATCGTTAAAACTTTAAGATTTAGAAATTTAAGGATTGTTGTGATTTTTTTAGAAATGAAAAATTTTTCTAATTATGCTTCAATATATTTTCCTGATAAAAATGTTAATTTCACAAGAATTTATGAACCAAAACAAAGAAGTAACTCTTTAGCCCCTAATGATAAAACTTGTATTGTTGTTGAGGTTCCATGTAATGAATCTGATGAGCTTTATAATTCACATTCAGATATTTTTAAAAATGAAATTATTAATTCGCTTTTAAAAATGAACTTGATTCAAAAAAATAAAATAATTGAATGTTTAACATATAAAATACCAAATGCATATCCTATATTAACCAATGAGAATATTCAAAGTATGAACATAATTAATGACTATATTAAAAAATTTGAAAATATGAAAATGATTGGAAGAGGAGCTGAATTTAAATATTTACATACTCATGATATTTTTGCAAAAGCAGTCAATTATATTAATTTCTTGAGCCAGGAGTGATAGATAGAATTATAATTTTACCATTTCTATTTATTTTTACTTCAGTTTTTTGATTGATTTTCAATGCGTCAATTGCATAAGTATAGTCATAAATATTTTCGATTTTTTTACCAGCTAATTCAATAATAATATCATCTGACTTAATTCCTGCTTTATCTGCTGGCCCACCTTTTGAAACACCTGATAATTTAAGTCCTATGATATCGGAACTTGCATAATCTGGTATTGTTCCTAAATATACTCTTAAACCAGCACGTTGATTTTCAGGTGCAGGTTTTTTTGGTTCCAAAAAATCAGGTTCATTTTCTGAGGTAGATAATGATTCAGAAATTAAAGCTAGAAGAATAGATATTTCTTTTAATTTATCTAGTTTTATTAAATCAGGAGTATCTCTCTCAGTATGATATTCAGAATGAGCACCTGTAAATGCGCTCAATATAGGAATTTTTTTTAAATAAAATGATGTGGCATCTGTTGGTAAATAGCTATCATCTTGTAGGATTAAATTAAGACCAACAATGATATTTTTTTGCTCAATTAGTTTTTTCCATACAGAGCTTGAACCAATACCATTGATAACAAGCCCATCTCGATATCTTCCTATCATATCCATATTTATATAAGAAGCATAATGATTTGATAAATCAGAATTATTATGATTTTCAATGTTTTTTAGATGATTTGAAGAACCTAGTAATCCTAATTCTTCTCCTGACCAGGCAGCAAAAACAACCTCTCTTTTTAATCTAATTGTGTTATTTGCAACTTTTTCACTAAACCATTCTGCAATTTCTATTAATGAAGCAATTCCAGAAGCATTATCATCAGCACCATAATGAATAATATTTTTATTTTCATTTTTTGATAATGAAGCAGAAGTTTTTCCGATTCCTAAATGATCTAGATGTCCTCCAATTATGATTTTTGGTTTATTTTTTGGAATATTATCATTCGTTAATGTTCCAATAACATTATATCCTTCATTTTTATCTTTTATAATTTCAATTTCGGTGTTGATATCAACAGGAATCGAAAATCCCATTTGTAGATTTCCTAAATCTAAATCTGATTGTAATATTTTTAAATTTTTTTTCTGTTTTGAAAAAGATAAAATGTGGTCTGCTAATTTATCTGTAATTGAAAATACAGCAAGTGATGACTTGCTATTTGATGCATCAAGTGATGGAGCAATTAATTCATTTTTAACTTTTGAATTTGGACCACTTACAACAATCATTCCTTTAGCACCCATATCTCTAATTATCATAGCCTTATACCTTAGACTACTATATCTTGATAAATGTTGTCTAAACTCATCAGAAATATTTTCAGGCAAATATCTTAAAATCATTACCCATTTATCTTTTACATCAAGGTGAACAAAAGAATCATACTCTTCGAATTTATTTTTCTTAGGTGCTTGAATTCCATAACCAGCCCAGACAACTTCGCTTGATGAGAAATTACCAGAAGAGGACCAAGTAAGCGGTCTCCAATTTTTATTTAATTTATTATTTTTTTTTGAATCAATAATTAGTTTACTCTTATTACCAATATTAATTCCTGATGTAAATGAAAATTTTTCAAAATAAGAATTGTTTGAATATTTTTTTAAATTCAATTTTTCAAATTCTTTTGCAATATATTCTATTGTTTTCTTTTCGCCTGAAGTTCCAGTCATTCTTCCTTCAAAATCAGGAGATGACAAAATATCAATATGAGATTTAAGTTCATTTTCACTTATAGCTTCTGAAATTGAAGGATCTTTATTTTGTTTATTTTCATTTAACTTTTTTAATGCATATTCATGATTCCAATCTGCAATGAAAATTTGGGATTTTTTATTTGAGGTTCTTTGAGTTGTCCATGATAATTTTTTTCCATCAGGAGAAAATGTTGGTAAACTATCAAATCCTTTTGTTTGTGTAACACGTAATGTATCATTGTTAGTTGTACTCACTATATATAATTCAAAATTATCAAAACCATGAATATTTGTCGAAAAGATAATGTATTCACCAGATGGATGATAAAATGGAGCCCATGACATTGCATTCAAATTTGTAATTTTCTTAGTATTTTTACCGTCACTATCCATAACATATATTTCGGCGGTTGTACCATCTTTTGAAAATCTTCTCCATGTAATTTTTTTACCATCAGAGCTAAAAAAAGGACCACCATCATAACCGTCAACGTCGGTTAATCTTATAATTTCACCCTTATTAATATTTTTTTTATAGATGTCCATTTTAAAAGATTTGTCTTTTTCAAATAATTTTTTATCTGCATCTGACATTTCTTCATTATATCCAGATCTATTGGAGCTGAAAACTATCCAGTCTCCATCAGGGGAAATTGCTCCTTCAGCATCATAACCAATAGAATTAGTTATTTGTTCGTATTTATTTGTATTTAAATCATATAAAAAAAGTTCATAATTCTCATCATAGTCCCAAGAGTACCTTCTTGATTTCCCTGATTTTCTAAATTCTAATTCTTGTTTTTGTTTTATCAATGCATTTGAATCAAGGTGAGTAGAAGCGAAAAGGACTTTATTCTTGTTTGGATGAACCCAAGAACACGTAGTTTTACCAACCCCTGGAGAAATTCTTCTTATATCTCCATTTTTAAAGTTTAAAAGATAAATTTGAAAAAAAGGATTGTTATCATCTCTTTCACTTTGAAATGAAAGTAAATTACCAGATGGACCAAAATAACCTTCACCAGATCTTTTCCCTTCAAAAATCAATTGTCTCATATTATTAATGAAGTAATTTTCTTGGGAAAATATGAAATTAATGGTAAGTAAAAGTATAATTAAAAATTTCATAATCAAATTTAAAGAATATATATTAAAAAAAAAAAATAATAAGACTAATTTAGTCTTATTTATTTATTGTTTTTAAAAAATTATAAAACTAATATTTCACATCTAAAATTTTTGATTTTTTATAAAGGATTCGTCTTATGAAAAAATTTAAATTTCTGTTAATTGTTTATATATTTTTTATTGCTTGTAGTCAAAATGGTAATCAAGTTAATATTTATACTTCTAGACATTATGATTCAGATGATGAGCTTTATGGTCTTTTTACAGAAAAAACAGGTATTAAAGTAAATGTAATTTCTGGAAATGGAGCTGCTTTGATTGAAAGAATTAAATCTGAAGGAGACAACTCACCTGCAGATATTTATTTTACTGTTGATGCAGGGAATTTGTGGAAAGTACAATCCGAAGGTTTTTTTCAATCTATTTCTTCAGATAAAATAAATTTGATTGTACCAGAAAATTTAAGGGGACCAAATAATGAGTGGATAGGAATTGCTAAGAGAGCAAGAGTAGTTTTCTATAATCCAAAAAAAGTTTCAATTGATGAAATCAATGATTTGTCTTATGAGGATCTATCTAACCCGAAATGGAAAGGTAGAATAGCTATTAGAAGTTCTAATAATATGTATAATCAATCTTTGGTTGCGTCTTTGATTTCCAATCATGGAATTGACAGTACTGAAATTTGGGCAAAAGGATTTACTTCTAATTTTGCAAGAAAACCCCAAGGTAATGATAGAGCACAAATAATCGCTGTTGCAAATGAAGAGGCTGATTTAGCAATTGCAAATAGTTATTACATTGGCTTGATGCTTTCAGGAACAAAAGGTAGTAATCAACTAGAAGCGGCAAAAAAAGTAAAAATTCATTTTCCAAATCAAAATAACAGGGGTACTCATATTAACATAAGTGGTGCAGGTATATTAAAAAACTCACCTAATTATAAAAATGCAATAAAGTTTTTAGAATTTTTGTTATCAGAAGAAATGCAAAAACATATTGTTAATAATTCATATGAGTATCCTATTCTCGAAAATATTGAACCCCATTTATTAATTAAAAATTTTGGCACTGATTTCAAGGAAGATAGAACATCAGTTTCAGATTATGGAGAACTTAATCCTGATGCGATAAAATTAATGGATAGGGTTGGTTGGAAATAAATTATTAATTTATAAATACCATATATGAAGGTATTTACTAAAAAAACAATTTCTTTTTGGAACATCTTACCAATATTTGTTTTAATATTATTTTTAGCTCCAATAATTTTTATCTTCACAAGTTTGTTTTCAAACTTTAATGATAATTGGAATCATTTATATAATTATGTTTTAATTGATTATATATCAAACTCCATATATTTAATTTTAGGAATTTCTTTTTTAACTTTAATTATTGGTACTGGTACTGCTTGGGTCGTAACCAATTATAATTTCTATGGAAAAAATATTCTAGAATCTATTCTGATTTTACCTCTTGCAATCCCCCCATACATTCTTGCGTATACATTTACTGGATTATTTGATTTAAATGGAACTATAAATATAATTTTAAGAAATATTTTTATATTTGATTCTAATTTTATTTTATTTAATAATATTCGAAATATTTATGGTGCAATTATTGTTTTTTCTTTTACGTTATATCCATATGTGTATATAATATCGCGAACTGCTTTCTTAAGTCAATCAATATCCTTAATTGAAGCAGGAAGAACTTTAGGTTTAAGTAAATTTCAGGTTTTTCACAAATTGTCAATTCCCTTAATTAGACCAGCAGTAATTGCTGGTTTATCTCTTGTGATTATGGAAGTTTTATCTGATTTTGGAGCAGTAGAGCACTTTTCTATAGTAACATTTACAACTGGCATTTTTAGAACATGGTATGGAATGTATGATTTAAAAACTGCTATGCAATTATCTTCGATACTTTTATTATTCATTACGTTCTTTATTTTATTAGAGAAATATTCTAGAGGCAATCAAATCTATTCTAAACCTGGTGGATCTTCCAATACATACAAAATAAAAAAAATTTCGGGATTAAAATCCTTATTTGCATTTTCATTTTGTATATTTCCAGTTTTAATAGGATTTATTTTACCTATGATTCAATTAATTTTTTGGTCAATAAATTATAATTTATCTTTCTTTGATAAAAAATTTATACAAATTGCTTTTAATACTATTTTTATTTCATTACTAGCTGGATTAATTTGTTCATTTATAGCACTATTAATAAATTTTTCTTTAAGGTTAAAAAAAACAAGATTAAAAAATTACATCAATTCATTTTTTTCAATTGGATATGCATTACCTGGTTTAATTTTAGCTATTGGAATATTAAAATTTTTTTCAACAATCGATGATCTTTTCAGTAATTTTATTTTAACTGGAAGTATTTTTGGTTTATTAATAGCATATTTAATTAAATCATATGCATTAGCAAACTCCTCTTTTGAATATGGATTTACAAATATAAGTTCAGGAATTGATGATTCAGCAAAAATTTTAAAGTCAAGTGGATGGAACTTATTAAGAAGAATTCATTTTCCTCTTTTAAAAACCAGTTTTTTAACTAGTTTTCTTTTAGTCTTTACTGAAGTAGTAAAAGAATTGCCAGCAACCTTAATTTTGAGACCATTTAATTTTGACACACTAGCTGTTTCCACTTATATTTATGCTTCTGAAGAACGAATGTATCAAGCTGCAACACCAGCTATAGCAATTATTATAGTCGGTTTAATTCCAATTATCTTTTTATCAAAAATGATTCAAAATTCAAAGGTAAGTAAATGACAATAAATTTAATACTTGAAATCACTAATTTAGAATTTAGTTATAAGAAAGAGGATCCAATATTATATAATTTGAATTTAAAACTAAAAGAAGGTGAAATCTTTTCTATTCATGGATCATCAGGATCGGGCAAATCAACAATACTTAGATTAATTGCGGGTTTTGAGAAACAATCAAAAGGAATAATTAAAATAAATAATAAAATCGTTTCTGATAAAAATAATTTTATTCCAACAGAAAAGAGAAATATAGGGCTTGTTTTTCAAGATAAAAACTTATTCCCACATTTAAATATTAAAAATAATATAAAATTTGGAATTATAAATGAACCTAATTCTAGTATCATAGTTGAAGATTTAATCAATCTATTTGGACTTAAAAAATTAGAAAATAAATATCCTCATGAGCTGTCAGGTGGAGAGCAACAAAGAGTTGCGATAGCTAGATCTTTAGCTCCCTCACCTGAATTATTGCTTCTTGATGAACCATTTAATGGTTTAGATGAGACATTAAAAAATGAGCTTCAAGATGAAATGCTGAAAATATTTTTAGAAAAAAAACAAACTATCATGATTGTTACTCATAATTATAATGAATCTAAATTCTTTTCATCAAAAATTTCTGAACTCAGATCAGGAAGATTGCAATTAGTAGATCTCTAATAATTCAACCTCAAATAATAGAGTAGCATTTGGAGGTATTGGTCCAATGCCGGATGAACCATAACCTAAATTTGGAGGTATAATAAGTGTTCTTTTACCCCCAACACGCATAGATAAAACACCCTGATCCCATCCCTCAATTACAGAGCCTACTCCTAAAACAAAACCAAATGGTCTACCTTTGTCTACTGAACTATCAAACTTCATTCCTTTATTATCTGAGCTCTTTTCATCATAAAGCCAGCCTGTGTAGTGAACC
This sequence comes from Fidelibacterota bacterium, assembly GCA_002707905.1. GTDB lineage: Bacteria > Fidelibacterota > Marinisomatia > Marinisomatales > S15-B10. Next base: position 5,281 of record PAOF01000039.1, on the reverse strand, counting down.
GAAACTCTTTGACCTTTTTGTGGTGAAGTTCCATCTCCTACAACATTGTCTTGATATTTTAANCCTGATTCATTTTCCATAAATTCTCCTGATTTTTGACCACATGCTATTAATAATATAAAACTNATTAAAAAAAANTTTTTCAATATCATTACTCCTTAGTTTAAAACTTATTAATTTTAGNTAATGATTCTACAGGTTTTTTATAAAAATTAAAAACTTTTTCACAATTTTGTTTTTGCTTAGTTAGCTAACTAAATTAACCTAGTATGCGTTTACTAATAATTATTATAATTTTTTCAATTCAATTCATTATTGCTCAATCTGATAATAGATTAAAGCTCATAAGTGCTGATATACTTGAAAATATAGTGAATGAAAACAATCAACCTGTTCAATTTTTAAAAGGAAATGTAAAATTTAAAAAAGGGGAAGCAATCATTCATTGTAATGAAGCATATTATAAAGATAAAAATGGTATTGGGATTTTTGTTGGTAATGTGTCTATAGTTGATGATGAAAAAATTTTGAAATCTGATTCTATTAAGGTAGAATCAAAAAAAGACATCTTCTCAGCATATGGTTCCGTTAAATTTGATGAAAAAAAATATAAACTCAGAAGTGATTCACTCACTTATTACAATGAAGCTGATAGTGGCATTGCATTTGGAGAAGTTGAGTTTCATCAAGATAAACAAATTATTTACGCTAATAAAATCACTTATTTAAAAGAGACAAATGATAATGCAAGTTACAAAGCTGAGGGAAATGTTAGAATCTTAAATGACAATGGAACTGCAACTTGTGGTGTTTCTTCTTATAATGCATTGAAAAAAAAATCAGTTTTATCAAATCAACCTATTTTAACTCAGAATGGACAAATATTAGAGGGTGAGAATATTGAAATATATTATAAAGATGATGAAATCAATCGTTTATATATTAATAAAAATGCTCATGTAATTTATAAGAAGAAAGGAAAAATGAATTTAAACAATAGTGATAGTTTAAATATTGAAAATAAAGATTTCATCGATGATATGACTGGAAACTCTCTAGAAGCATATCTTAAAAATGGAGAAATAGATTCTGTTCGTCTTCAAGGAATGGCAGTAACATTGACACATCTGTTTGAAGATTCAATTTTTCAAGGAAAAAATATTGCTAGTGGAGATACTATTAGTTTGAATTTTAAATCGGATTCAACNAATAAAATCCAATTATCAATAATTAATGTAATTGGTGGAGCTAGAGGTAAGTATGAACCAGATATAAATTTAAATAAAATTAGTGAGAATATTGTTTATAGCGCAGATACTATAAAATATAATATCCCNAATCAGACCACCAAAATGAGTAATGATGTTAAAATTGATTATGGAGAAACTACTCTTGAAAGTGGATTTGTAAAAGTGATGTGGAAAGATAATATNATGACGGCATCATCAGGACTAATTAAAGATGAAGAAAATAGACCTAAATTTATTGAAAAAGGAAGGGATCCTTTAATTGCAGATTCATTAACATATAATCTTTTAACAGGTCAAGGAAAAGTAAATCAAGGAAGAACTAAAATGGATCAAGGTTATTANAANGGAGCCGAAATAAGAAATAGAAATGATAATATGCTTCTTATGAAAAATGGTATTTATACAACATGTGAAAATATAGATCATCCTCATTTTCATTTTGGTAGCAAACATATGAAAGTAATTTTAAATGAATTAATTGTTGCAAGACCTTTAATTTTACACATNTTTGGAATNCCTGTTTTTGGAATTCCGTTTGCAATATTACCAGATCAAGGTGGAAAAAGACATTCTGGATGGATTATGCCTGCATATGGTCAAAGTTCANCTCAGGGAAGATATTTAAGGGGATTAGGTTATTTTTGGGCNGTAAATGANTATTTAAATAGCCGTTTTACTTTNAATTTTTATGATAAAAAAGGGGTNGTTTTNGAAAATTCAAACAGATATTTTAAAAGATATTCATATAGTGGAAATTTTAATTTTAAGTATAATAGAACAGTTTTAAATAACGATATTGGAAATTTTTTTTCTGAACCTGGTTCAGTAAGGTGGTCANCAAATTGGAGTCATTCTCAAGTTTTAAGAAAAAATCAGTCTTTAAATATAAATGGAAGTTATTACTCAGATAGTCAATTTAATCAAAAACTTGGTATTCAAAGAGATACAAGGTTAAATCAAAGCGCGGTATCAAATGCTACTTATTCAAAGAGATGGCCAAAATCTAATATTAGTTTTTCATCAAATATTTCTCAAAATACAAATTTAATGATTAAAAGCAAAATTGATACTTCTTCCATTTATTATGATCAGCCTTCAACACCAAACAGAAAACTGCAAGAGAATAGAACTGTTTTTCCAACTTTAAATTTTAGAAAAGGCCAATCACAATTATTNAATACNCCAATATATTTTTCTTATAACAGTAATTTTAAAAATAATGGTTCTGGTTTTTATAAATCATATGCTATAGATGACTCCACATTTGCTTGGGGTGAAAAAGAAAATGAATTTAAAAATAGTTGGATACATAATTTTTCNTTATCTAGCACTTCAAAAATTTTAAAATATATTTCATTACGGCCAAGAATCAATTTTAGAGAAGAGTGGATAACGCAATATTTTGATGCAGACTCTGTTGATCTTAATGGAGAAATATCAAATAAACGAACCATTAATGAATTTAAATCCAGACATATTGGTTCTTTATCTATCAGTACAAATACTAAAATATATGGATTGATTCCTATAAACATAGGTGGATTAAAAAGTCTTAGACATACAATTACACCTTCTATAGGTTTTTCATATAGACCAGATTTTAGCAGTAATACATATGGATATGTAAAAACNTTGTATTCAGCAGATGGAAATACTACCTCATTTGATCCTTTTCAAGGAACTCAAATTGGTTCAACTCCTTCTTCAGAACAAAAAAATATGAATATTTCAGTTAAAAATCTTTTTCAAGCAAAGATTAAAGATGGTGATTCTGAACGTAAAATAGATAATTTGCTTACTTGGAATATGAATACAAGTTATAATTTTGCAGCTGATGANTTTAAATTATCTCAGATAAGATCTTCATTTAGGTCAGGATGGTTAAAAAAAATGAATTTAGATTTTTCTATGACTCATGATGTTTATAAAATAAAAACAATCAATAATAGATCAATTAGATATAATGAAATTAACAAAACAGATTTTGGAGTTCCCATTCCAAGATTATTAAATATAAATGCAGCTACAGGGTTTAAATTTTCAGGAAATNTNTTCGGCAATAGCAACAAAATTGTTGAAAGTGATACAGCATTAATTGATTCTAATGATTTTGTAGATTTAATGAATGGTGGAATTGAAAAGATTGATAAAAAAAAATCAAATTTTTCAAGGGGTAAAAATTGGAATTTAAATATTTCATTGAGATATTCAAGCAACAGAGTTGATCCAATAAATCCACGAAATACGTTTTGGGNAAATTCAAACTTATCATTACGATTTGGTGGATGGCAATTTAGATATAATGCTAGATTAAATTTGATCGAAAAAGATTTAGTTAGCCAAGATATTAACATTTACAAAACACTTCATTGTTGGGAAATGAATTTTACATGGACGCCNTCTGGATATGGTAAAGGTTTTTACTTTAGAATAAATGTTAAGGCACCAACATTAAGAGATATTAAGTTAGAACAAAGAGGTGGAAGATGGAGTGGCCCTGGTTTACCTTAGTTTTTTAAAATTAAATATATAANTTTTAGGGTATGAAAAATAATATTTATTCAATTAAAGGAACAAAAGATATATTGCCTGATGATTCAATAAAGTGGAGATTTATTGAAAATAAAGTTCATAAAATAATGAAAAATTGGGGTTTTGGTCAAATTAGAACCCCTGTTTTTGAAAAAACACAATTATTTAAAAGAAGTGTTGGAGAAGAAACCGATATTGTGTCAAAGCAAATGTATTCATTTAAAGATCAGAGCGATAACGATTTGACATTGAGGCCTGAATTGACTGCCCCAGTTATGCGAGCATATATTCAACATAATATGGAAAGACATTACGGAAGTTTAAATAAATTATATTATATTGATTCTCTCTACAGACAAGAAAGACCTCAAGCAGGAAGATTACGAGAATTTAGTCAATTCGGTGCTGAGGCAATAGGATCAGAAAACCCAGAGCAAGATTTAGAAATAATTTTTTTAGTATTAAATATTTTTAAGGATTTAGGGTTAGATAATCTTAACATCTTGATAAATAGTGTAGGTTCTATTAAATCAAGAGAAAATTATAAAAAGGATTTGATTAAATTTTTTCAACCACATAAAAAAAAATTATCTGAAATAAGTAAAAAAAGATTAGAAGCAAATCCTCTTCGAATTTTAGATTCTAAAATACCTGAAGAAATAGAAATTTTAAAAAATGCTCCTGATATTTTTGATTATTTATCTAAAAATGATAAAGAACATTTTGATTATATTTTATCTACAATGAAAAGTTGTAATATAAAATTTTCAAGAGACCCTAAACTTGTAAGAGGTTTAGATTATTATTCAAGGACAACATTTGAAATTGTTAGTTCTGATGTTGGAGCTCAAAGTGCTATATGTGGTGGTGGAAGGTATGATTCATTAGTAGAAAAATTAGGCGGAAAACCTACCCCTGCAGTTGGTTTTGCTGCAGGAATTGATAGAATTTTAATTGCTTTGTCTAAAAAAGAAATTTCACAAAAAACTTCAGAACGTTCTATTCAAATAATTTGCTTTGAAGATATTTTCAATTATAAAATATTAAATAAAATTTTACAATTGAGAAAATCAGGTATAATCGTTTATTTTGATACATTACGGAGAAGTATAAAAGCCCAAATGAGAGAGGCTAATAAAAATAAAGTTTCTCATGTTATTATTATAGGAAGTCATGAAATGGAAAATAATAAAGCTCAAATAAAAGATTTAAATTCAAGTATGCAAGTTGAAATTGATTTTGATGAAATCAATAATTACTTTCAAAAGTAATTTTTTTATTTTTATTTTTTTTTCAATAATATTAGTAACATTAATCTTAAAAATAATAAACTAAAATTTAAAAATGTCCAAACAATCCGTAATAATAGTTGAATCACCCTCAAAAGCAAAAACCATTCAGAATTATTTAGGTAATAATTATAAAGCCATTGCATGTAATGGTCATATTAAAGATCTCCCAAAAAAAGAACTTGGTGTTGACATAGATAAAGATTTCTC
>PAOF01000038.1 GCA_002707905.1 Fidelibacterota bacterium | reverse complement strand
TCGATCTAGTTTCTCAAAGATTAGAAAAAAAAGATATCAGCAATGGTTTTATTTTTGATGGTTTTCCCAGAACATTAAATCAAGCCAATGCACTAAAATCCCTATTAAGTAAATTCAATTATAAAATTGATCATGTAATTGCGATAAATGGAAAAAATAAAGTTTTAATTGAAAGATTGACAAGCAGAAGAAATTGCATAAAATGCGATAAAATAATTAATTTGGTATTTAGTCCACCAAAAAAAGAAGGTCATTGTGATGATTGTAATGGAAAATTAATACAAAGAGAAGATGATAAATTAGAAATTATTACAAACAGATTAAGAATATATGACATTCAAACTAAGCCACTTGTTGATTTCTATCAAGGTGAAAATTTATTAAGAAAAATTGATGGAATAGGAAATCTTGTTGAAATAACTAAAAGAATAGAAAATATTTTATGAAAAAAGTAGGTATAACAGGAGCAATTGGATCTGGGAAAACAACTATTAGCAAAGAATTTTCAAAACTTGGAGCATATCATTTGAATGCAGATAACGAAGCAAAAGAATTTTTAATTAGAAATAAACCTATAAAAAATCAAATAATCAATTCATTTGGAAATGATATTTTAAATAAAGAAAATAACATAGATCTATTTAAACTTTCAAAAAAAGCATTTTCAAATAAAAAAAATCAACTTACACTTAATTCAATAATTCACCCTAAAGTCACATCCTTTATTGATAATCTCTTTAATATCATGCGATATAAATATAAAACAAAATTATTTATTATTGATGCAGCACTTATTTTTGAATCAAAATTAAATGAAAAACTTGATTTAGTTATATTTGTAAAATCTGATTTTAATACAAGAATCACTAGAGCTTTACTAAGAGGGAACCATTCAAAAAAAGAAATAATAAGAAGAGAAACTCTTCAAATGAATGAGGTAATAAAGGAAAAAAAATCTGATTTTATAATAAAAAACAATGATAGCTTAGTGAGTTTAAACAAACAAATTAATAAAATCTATAATCAAATTATTTTTTAATACTATATTTATTTAGTGCTCTTGGAAGTGATAATATTTCATTTAGTAAAATAGCTTTTTTTATATCCCTTTTACTTTGAAGGATATCAAAAATATTAAAAGATTTATTTTTTCTAGGATTAAATTTTTTTTCATTTAAATCTTCAAGAATTGGTTGATTAAAATTTTGTAATTCTTCTTCATTAACCTCTTCAATACCATCAAGAACCTTTTCTTCATTAACCTCTTCAATACCATCAAGAACCTTTTCTTCAATATCCTCTTTGATATCTTCAGATAATTCATCATCTAGAATATTTTGTTCACTTACATTAACTGATTTTTCTGTTTGAGAAATATTTTCAATATTAAAATCATCTGATTGATTAAAACTTAAATCCTCAAAGCTATTACCTTGTGGATCTAAGTTTTTAATCCATTGAGGTAAATTTTGATTTTGAAAACTATCATCCTTTTTATCAAGTGAAAAATCCTCATTGTTTAACTTATTACTCTCATCTGATATATTTTTAGTACGGCTTTGTACCCATTGAGATATCAAATAAACAATAAGGATAAATATCCAATAACTAATATCCATAAAACTATAATTTAAATTTAATTATTTTGATTATTTTTTTCATCGACATCTGAAATTGAAGATCTCATTTCTGTGTCTGCTTGAATATTTTTCATCGAGTAATAATCCATAATACCTAAATTTCCAGATCTAAATGCATCTGCCATAGCTTTAGGAACTTGTGCTTCAGCTTCAACAACTTTTGCTTTCATTTCCTCAACTAAAGCTGTTTTTTCTTGCTCTTCAGCAATAGCCATTGCACGTCTAGTTTCAGCTTTGGCTTGAGCAACTTTTAAATCAGCCTCAGCTTGGTCAGCCTCCAAATGCGCTCCAACATTTTTCCCGACATCAACATCAGCGATATCAATACTCAATATCTCAAATGCTGTACCAGCATCTAGACCTTTTTCAAGAACAAATTTTGAAATTGAGTCTGGATTTTCTAAAACAGTTTTATAAGATTCAGATGAACCTATTGCACTAACAATTCCTTCTCCAACTCTAGCTATGATTGTTTCATCTGTAGCACCACCTACCAAACCAGGTATATTAGTTCTTACAGTTACTCTTGCTCTTGCTTTGACTTCAATTCCATCCTTTGCAACTGCAGCCAAAGTACCACTAACAGGAGCATCAATTACTTTTGGATATACTGATGTTTCAACTGCTCCTTTAACATCTCTACCAGCTAAGTCAATCGCAGTACAAGTTGTAAAATCTAATGGAATATTAGCTTTATCAGCAGCAATTAAAGAATTTGAAACATTAGCTACATTTCCACCAGCCAAAAAATGAGTTTCCATCATGCCAGGATTAATATCTATCAATCCAGCTTTTTGCATATTTATTATTGAATCAACTATCAATCTTGGAGGAATCTTTCTTAATCTCATTCTAATTAAATCAATTATTGAGATTTTTCCCAATCCAAGGGAAACTACACTTTGAATCCACAAACCAAGTGGAACAAAATATAATATTAAAGATATAAAAAGTATAACAACAACAACTGCGATTATAGGTAGATAGTCCATTATTTCTCCTAATTACTAATTTTTCTAACCAATATTCTATTGCCATCCACAGATAGAATTTCAATTTTTTCTTTTCTATCAACAAATTCGCCCTCAGTTACTACAAATAGCTTTTTTGCATCAAATTCACCCCATCCAGATGGCCTTAAATCAGATGTGGAAATACCTAATTTACCAACAAAACCTTCTAAACCAATAGAAGTATTATATCCCTCTGAACTTTTTTGACTGGTTGGCAATGTTAATTTTTCCCAAAGTTTTGTTTTAGATAAAAGTCTAAAAATTAAGAATATTGAAATAATTCCTCCAATAGTAGAAATAGCGAAAGCCCATGAAGCAGAATTATAATCATTTGTTAATGGATTTTCAGGTATCAACAACATAAATAAACCACCCAATATGACAATCAAACCACTAATTCCAAGTAACCCAAAGCCTGGAATAATAAAAAATTCTAGAAGCAATAACAAAATTCCTATGCCAACTACAATTAATTCTGGTCCTGTTGCTAATCCTGTATCAATAGTTGAACCAAAAAAAAGTAATAAACTTAGTATTCCAATTGAACCGGGGATTCCCCACCCTGGAGATTGAATTTCAAATAATAATCCTAAAAATCCTAAAGTCATTAATAAAGAACTGACTGTTGGATCAGTTAAAAATCTTCTAAGACTTTCAGTCCAATTGATTGAAAAGTCGACAATCTTAGCATTTTCCAGATTAATTTCCTTTAATAAATCTTTAAATGTTTCTACCGAACCATCGGCTATTGAATATTTTATGGCTTGATTAGTAGTTAAAGAAATTAATTTTCCTGCTTTTCTTCCTTCTATATCATCTACATATATTGAATCACCATCTATAAATAAATAGTCGAAATATAAATCCTCATCAACCATTCCTCTCGCAATATCACTATTTTTTCCATTACTTTCAGCTGTTGAAGCCATTTCTTCCCTCATGTAAGAGATTACTTTTTCACTTCCTTTATTTCCTGACATATCAACCGCTGTTGCAGCTCCAATTATTCCACCAGAGGTCATATATATTTTATCACATGATAAAGAAATCAAAGCTCCAGCAGATATTGCTCTTTTATTGATAAATGCAACTGTCAATATTGGAGAGTTTAAAATTTCATCCTTAATTTGAGTTGCACCATCAACTCTTCCACCAAATGTATTTAAATCAAAAATTATTGCATCAGCATTATCATTTACTGCTTCTTCAATAGATCTTTCAATGTAATTTGGAAGACCTAAATCAATAGTGCTTTGGATTGGAACTCTATAAACTGTTTCACTTTTTAAAAAAGTTACAAAACTTAGGAATATTAAAATTAAAGTTTTACAATAGTTCATATATAGAAATTACTTGTAAATTATGACAATAATCAATAACAAATGAAAACAATAAAAAATTTTATAACTAGATTATCATTAAACCTTATCCAAATTTTTTGTTTAGTTATCAGACCATCATTAAGATCTATAATTGGAAAATTAGTTGGAGCTTTATTTTTTTATATATTTAAAAAAAGAAAAAAACTTGCATATAGTCAATTAAAAGAATCTTTTCCCAACAAAAATAATAAAGAATTATTAAAAATTTTAAAAAAGACTCACTCACATTTTGGACAAATGTTTTTAGATGCTTTGTGTATTGAAAAAATAATTAAAAATGAAAAAATAAAAATAATAAATGAACAAACTTTATTGAACTTAAAATCAAATAAAGAAGGTTTTATACTATTAACTGGTCATTTTGGAAATTGGGAAATCATACCTGCATGGATGTCAAAAAATAATTTCAATATTAAAACGGTAACTCAAAATCAAAAGAATAAAGGAGCTCAATTGTTCTTTAATAACTTGAGAAAAAAAAATGGTTTTAATCCAGTTTCTATTCATTATTCTTCACATAAAATGATTAATTTTTTAAAAAACGGTAACACTTTAATACTTGCTAGTGACCAAGATGCAGGTAAAAAAGGAGAGTTTATAAATTTTTTTGGTAGAGCAGCCTCTACACCAAGAGGAGCCTCGGTTTTTTATGAAAAAACTAAATGTAAAGTTGTCGTAGCTTTTTGTATTAGAAAAAAATTTAATTATTGTATTGAATTTATAATAATTGAACCAAGCAAAAAGTATACTTCAATAATGCATCAGTTCACAGAATTACTTGAACAAAGAATAAAAAAGAAACCTCATCAATATCTATGGTTTCATAGGAGATGGAAAACTAAAAATGAATGATAAAAAAATAATAGAAAAAGCTGTAAATGTGCTTAAAAATGGAGGAGTAATTGTATATCCTACTGATACAATATATGGATTTGGAGTAGATTCGGAGAACGATTTTGCCGTAAAAAAATTAATGAAAATAAAGGGAAGGCCTGGTCCATGGAGTATTGCTGTATGCGATAAGAAGATGCTTCAAACTTATGCATCTATATCTCAGAACCATATAAAATTTTGTGATGATAAACTTCCAGGTCCAAATACTTTAATTCTAAAATCAGTAAGCAAAAATATTTCAAAATACTTATTAGGACCAAATAATTCAATTGGTGTAAGAATTCCTGATCACAATATTCCTATGGAAATTACAAAACTATTAGGTAGAGGTATTACCTCGACTAGTGTAAATAAAACAAATATGAAACCAATTAATGATCCAAAAAAAATTAATGAACAATTTTCCAATGAAGTTGATTTAATAATTGATGAAGGAAAAATAAATAATTCTAATCCTTCAAATATTTTTAATCTAACAAGTAAAAAGATTATACAAATTAGATGAATAAATTTTTAATAATATTTTTGTTTTTAAGCAATTTATATTGTCAAGATATCTCTCCGTTTACCAATGGTGAAGAAATATTTTACAAAGTAAATCTTAACTTTATATCAGTAGGGTCAGCAAAAATGAGTATTAATAAAATTAAAAAAGATAATGATAATTATTTTTTTTCATTTTTACTCAAAACAAATGATATTTGGGATAAAATATTCCCTATAAGAGATACTGTAAAATCTTGGATTGATAAAAAAGAATTTTATACTCAAAAATTTCAAAAAATTATAATTGAACCAAATTACAAAATAAACTTCAATGTAACATTTAATTATGAAAAAAATTTTTATAATTCAAATAATAAAAGAATAGATATTTCACAAAAAGTTCGAGATCCTTATTCCTTTTTTTACTTTTTAAGAACAAAAAAAATTAAAATTCATGATGAATTTTTATTTAATATTTTTGATAATAATAAAATTTATAAAGTCAAGCTATCAATATTAAAAGAAGAACGAATTAATAGTAATATAGGAATATTCGATTGCTTCCTAGTTGAAGCCATAAACCTTGATGAAAATAAGTCAATAATGAAAATTTGGATGACTAATGATAATAAAAAAATTCCAATAAAAATTATATCTAATGCAAATTTCGGAACATTAAATATGTTAATATCAAATATAAATTAACCAGAGAATAATCTGCTAATATCATTAAACATCACTAAAGCCATTAATAATAAAAGAAGAGCCACACCTATTTGTTGAATGAACATTTTTACTTTGGTTGAAATTGATCTTCTAGTAATAAATTCCAAACTTGTAAGAAGAATATGTCCTCCATCAAGACCTGGAATAGGTAATAAATTCATAAAAGCAAGATTAACACTTATTATGGCTGTAAATGATAATAATGAAATAATTCCAGCTCTTGCAGAATCACCTGCTAATTGAGCGATAAGAATTGGTCCTCCAATATCATTAAATGAGGCATTCCCTGAAAATATCATNGCCAAAGATTGTACAATCATTTTTAACCAAAAAATNGTTTTATCAAAACCACTATAAATTGATTCAAAAAAATTAGCTTTTCTAATTTCAAAACCACCTTGAACACCAATTATTCTAACTTCTTTTATTTCATTACCATCAGGAATTTTAGCTTCTTTTGTTGGTATTAGTGCGGTTTTAATAACTTCATCAGAAATCCATTTAATTTGAATATCACCATCAACATTTTCTTTAATTATCGTAGTTGCTTCCGACCATTTATCAATTGAAAAATTTTCCACTTCTAAAATTCTATCACCTGATTTAATTCCTGCAAGATCAGCAGGATAACCAATTGATACTTCTCTAATAATAGGTTCATCATTTTCAACAGAAATTCCTTGAATCATTGTGATTCCTGCAAAAAAGATTATTGCTAAAAGTATATTCATTATAATTCCACCAGACATAAACCAAATCTGTTGTAATTTAGTTTTAGAACTTAATTCATCACTTGCTCCGGTAACATTTGCATCAAAACTCTCATCGATAAAACCAGCAACTTTAACATATCCTCCTAGAGGAATAATTGACAATGAATATTCTGTGCTTGTAGAATATTTTTTTGAATTTATTTTAGATTCAAAGATAGGTTTCCATTTTATTTTTCCTTTTTCATCTTTTCCAAAAAAATAAAACTTAAAAATTATTCCACTCTCTGATGGAGTAAATGAGATTAACTTCGGGGGAAAACCAACTGAAAATTCTTCAACTTTTACACCAATGGATCTTGCAGCAATGAAATGCCCCAATTCATGAATGAATACCAAGACGCCTAAAACAAAAATCATTGCCAAAATAGTTGTAAACATAATGAATTACCTCTTTTATTTTATTAACGACTTCACAAAATCGTTAATCCAAACCTCTAAATCATATAAATCTAAAACTGATGGATTTTTTTTCCAATTGTGAGATTTAAATACTTCGTTATTTAATTGATAAATTTCATTAAAAGATATTTTATTTTTTAAGAATAAATCAACAGTTAAATCATTTGAAAGATTTAANGAAGCACAAGATGTACCTCCTTTTTTCAGAGCTTNATAAGCTAAAGCAATTGAAGGATATTTTTTTAGATCTGGAATTTCAAATGTTAAATTAGGAATTTTTGAAAAATCATTTATATTTTTCATANCTGAATTTAATCTATCAGGATAGGTAAGTGCAAACTGNATAGGTATTTTCATTGTGGGAATTCCCATTTGTGATTTTATTGATCCATCAATAAACTCAACCATACTATGAATGATNGATTGAGGATGTATAACGATATCTATTTTATCATAATCAATTTTGAATAACCAAAATGCTTCAATTACTTCAAAACCTTTGTTCATCATTGTTGCTGAATCAATAGAAATCTTTTTCCCCATTTTCCATGTAGGATGATTTAAGGCTTGATCAACTGAGATGGAATTAAAATCTGATAAAGACTTATTTCTAAATGGTCCTCCAGAACCTGTTAAAATCAATCTATTAACATTTTCTATTTTTTCTCCAATTAAACATTGCCAAATAGCACTATGTTCACTATCGACAGGAAAAATTTTTGCACCAGTTTTTTTACAAATATTATTTATTATATCCCCTGCCATAACCATTGACTCTTTGTTACTTAAAGCAACATCAACTCCTGATTTTAATGCTTGAATCGTAGGTTCCATTCCAGGTCCTCCTACAATAGCATTTACACATATATCAATGGTGTTGATTCCTGAAATATCAATTAAATCATTTCTACCACATAGAATTTCAAACTCATTATTTAAATTATCTTTTAATTTTTTGTATAACTTTTTATCACCGATACAAACAATTTCAGGGCGAAATTTTAAAGCTTGTTCAATTAATAAATCAACATTTCTATTAGCTGTTAAATATTTAACCTTAAAATCAGAAAGATTTTCTAAAACTTTTAAAGTATTTAAACCAATGGAACCTGTTGAACCTAAAACACCAACTTTTTTCATTAAATTAAATTAAACCTCTATTACTATTTTCAATAAATGATATTATTTTTTTTATTTCTGTGTTAATAGGTAAAGTATTTTTTATTTCAACCAATGCTTTTTCTCTTGATAATTTTTCTCTAAATAATAAACGATATGCTTCTTTAATAACTTTTCTAGTATTTATTGAAAAACCATTTCTTCTCAAACCAATTGAATTTATTCCTGAATATTTTAAAGGTTCTCCTGCTGCCATTATAAAAGGTGGAACATCCTGGACAACCCTATAACCTCCTCCAATAAATGAAAATGAACCAATTTTACAAAATTGATGTACTAATACACCCCCACTAATTATAACTTTGTCATCTACTTCAACGTGACCTCCCAATGTTGCTAAATTCGACATAATGACACTTTCGCCAATTATACAATCATGTGCAACATGTGTAGAAGCCATTAAATAACTTTTATTGCCTATAACTGTTTTTCCTGATTCAATTGTTCCTCTATTAATAGTAACAAACTCTCTTATCAATACTTCATCACCAATAATTGTTAAAGTTTTTTCTCCATTAAATTTTAAATCTTGAGGTTTTTCTCCGATTACTGATGAATGATAGATTTTACAATTCTTGCCAATTTGAGTACCTGAACAAATAACAACATTATTACCAATTTGTGTATTGTCTTGAATTTCAACATTTGGTTCAATAATAGAGAACGCACCTATTGAAACATTTTTTCCAATACTTGAATTTGAGTCAATAATAGCGGTGGGATGAATATTAGTTGAAATAACTATTCTTTCCTATCACCTAAGGTAGTAATAAAAGTACACTCTGCTACTAATTGATTATTTACATAGGCTTTACCTCGAAGTTTGCAAGTACCCAACTTTAATTTCAAAAGATCTAACTTGAAATATATCTGATCACCAGGCAATACTTGTTTTCTAAATCTTGCAGTTTCAATACCACTGAAATACATTATTTTTTTTTCTGGCTCATCAGTAGTATGCAATAATAAAAATCCTCCAGCTTGAGCCATAGCCTCAATTATCAGAACCCCCGGCATTACAGGCTGATCAGGAAAATGACCTTGAAAAAAAGGTTCACTAATTGATACATTTTTAATAGCTGTTAATTTTACACCTGGTTCCATATCCAAAATTCTATCAATCAATAAAAACGGATATCTATGAGGAAGAATTTTTTTTATTGCACTAATATCAAATAAATAATTTGACGAAATTTCAGCTTGATATTTTTTTTGTAATATTTTTTTTGCATACTCTTTCTTGATGTTTCTAACTATTCCAACATTTGCTTCATGGCCAGGTCTAGCAGCAATAATATGTCCTTTAATTGGCATCCCTAAAAGTGCTAAATCACCAATTACATCTAATGCTTTATGTCTTACCGGCTCATTTTCAAATCTTAACTTAACCCCATTTAAAATTCCATTCTTTCCTATATTTATATCATCTTTAATGTTAAATAATTTTTTTAATCTATTTATTTCCTTAGAATCAACTTCTTTATCAATAATAACTATCGCATTATCAAGTCTTCCACCTTGAACCAATCCATCTTCTCTTAAATGCTCAACTTCACTTAAAAAACTAAATGTTCTAGCTGGGGCTATCTCTTCTATAAAGCTATCGATTGAATGAATAGTAAGATATTGAGTTCCCAATAATGGATGCTTGTAATCTGTAATACATGTTAACCTGTATCTATCAGATGGAAGAACTGATATATCAGTTTTTTTAATAGGATCATTGTAAGTAACAGCTTTATCTATTTCCAAATATTCTCTTGCATTAGATTGTTGAATAATTCCTGCTTTTTTTAAAACGTCAACAAAGTCTTTTGAACTACCATCCATAACTGGAGGCTCTTTATTAGTAAGTTCAATTAAGACATTATCAATTCTTAAACCAGTTAAAGCTGCTAACACATGTTCAACAGTATGAATTCGAGTGCCATTTTGTGCTAAGGTTGTTCCTCTAGATATATCTGCAACGTGTTCAATATCAGCTTTAATTTCTGGAGATCCGTCAATATCTGTTCTGATAAATCTAATGCCAGAGTTATCTTTACTTGGTTTAAAGGTGATTGTACTTTCAACACCAGTATGCAATCCTATTCCAGAACATGAAACTGGTTTTTTTATTGTTTGTTGTTTAGTCATTTTCTTCGATTTTTTTTATTTTTTTATTTAATTCCTTAATTCTATCAAAAAATTCTGGTAGTAAATTTAAACTTGCATCAACTTTATTTTTTTCTGAAATTTTTCTTGCTGGCATTCCAGCATAAGTTTCGTTTCCAGGTAAAGATTTTGTTACTCCAGATTTTGCAGCTAATCTTGCTCGGGTTCCTACAGTAATATGTCCTGAAACTGACGCTCTTCCACCAAATGAAACAAAATCTTCAATAATGGAACTACCTGCAACTGCTGTTTGCGCTGTTAAAAAACATCCTTTTCCAATTTTAACATTGTGAGCAATATGTACTAAATTATCCAATTTTGTATTTTTACCTATAACTGTACTTCCAAGTGAACCTCTGTCAATTACACAATTTGAACCTATCTCAACATCATCTTCAATTAAAACATTTCCTATTTGTGGAATTTTATAATTTACATCTTTTTCAGTAGCATATCCGAAACCATCACATCCAATTACCGTACCTGAATGAATAATTGAATTTTTACCTATAATTGATTTAGCATAAATCATAACAGAGGAATTAATTTTAGAATTATCACCAATTACTGAATCTTCATTTATATGACAAAATGAATCTATGAAAACATTTTTACCAATTTGAACATTTTTTTCAATTATTACATATGGTCCTACATAACTAGATTTATCAACTATAGATGATGAATCAACTATCGCTGTTGGGTGAATCCCATTTGTAACCTCTGCAGAATTTTCAAAAAAATTCAATATTTTTGACAAAGCAATCAAAGGATTTTTTGAAACAATTCCATTTAATCAGATTATTTTTTTTTCATTATCTACTAATATTGCGGAAGATTTCAAATTAGATAGGTACTTTTTATATTTAGGCAAATGAAAAAAAGAAAGAGTCCCAGGTTTAGAGTTTTCTATTTCTGAAACACCATTAATTTCAATTAATGGATCTCCTATTAATTTCCCATTCACTAATTCAGTTAATTCAGATAAAGTAGCCAATTTTAATTTAATTTGAATTGGTTGTTTCGTCAGTTAATCGTCTTAATTCATACAAAACATCATCTGTTAAATTATGGGTGGGTTTACCATATAGTAGACTCACTGAATCGAGGATATAATCATAGCCTTTATCAATTGCGACTTTATTAACAGCTCTCTGAACTTTTTGAATAATTTGAGTTTCAAGTTGCAATTGTTTTTGATATAACTCTCCTTGAGGACCAACTTTTTGAGTTTGAAAATCATTAACTTGATTCTCTAAATTTGCTATTTCAGCTTCTTGTTCTCTTCTTCTTTCAGGAGAACTCATTAAACGTTGAGTTTCAAATGCTGATTTTAAACTATCTAATCTCTGAGCCATAGTTTGAAATTCAAATTGAACTTTCCTAAACTCAAGTTGTAGTTCACTTTCTGCTTCTTTGAACTCTTCATATTCAGCTCTAATTCTTTCAGATTGCACAAATCCTATTTGAATTTGAGCAAATGAAAAAACTGGCAATAAAAGTGAAAAAATAAGTATTATAATTCTTTTGTATAAATTCACAATTTCCTCCAATATATAATTTTTATAATGCATAATTTAATCAAAAACTAAATTAAAAGGGCATTCCAAATAGAACATGAAATCTCCATCCTTCAGGGTCTCTTTGAGTATACTCAATATTATCAAATCCATATCCTAAATCAAAACCTAACATTCCGATCATGGGCATAAACATTCTTATACCAAAACCCGCTGATCTTTTTAAATCAAATGGATCCATATCATTTAAATAAAGCCAATTATTTCCCAACTCAGCAAAAATCAAACCATAAACAGTAGGATTTTCAGAAAATGGAACTCTCAATTCTGTCATATACTTAATCATTGCTCTTCCACCCATTGGGTAATTATTATATGGACCAACTGTGTTATCTTGATACCCTCTTAATAAAGTACCATATGGTATACCACTTCCTCCCATTATAAATTTTTCATCAATTGGAACTAAAGTATTATCAGTATGTTTTGGAACCAATTCTTTTATAGCACCAAATTGCCATGAAGATACAAGAGCTAATTTCCAAAATGGATTTGTAAACCAATTAAATTTCAAAGTATGTTTATGAAAGTTTTCGTGGACGGGTAAAATTTGGGAGCTAAGAGGACCTCCCGATAAAGTTGATGTCCAATTAAAACTCGAACCTTGGGATGGAAATTCAGGATGGTTCCTACTATCTCTGGTAATTGTTTGAGATATACTTAAACCAACACTGTTTCTTACTCCATCTAGACCATAAGCAGCTAAATCTTCAGGATTTCCCTTATATGTTTTTTGTGAAGTGCTTAAAGTCCAAACAGCACGAAAATAATTATCTGGCCATTTTAATCGGGTACCAACCCTAATACTTGCACCAGCCATTTCCCTATCAAAAGGAATACTATAATAATACCTATTTTGACCACGCAAATAATAAAAAACAGAAAAGCCTAATAAAATAGGACGATCATTTACCATAGGATCTGTAAAGCTAAATGAGGTACTACGATATTGAGCAGCTCTGGAATTAAGACCATATCCAAAAGATCTTTGCATATTACCTTGAACACCTTGGCTAATATTCAATGCTAATTGTTGGCCTTTACCTCGAAAATTATTGAATTGAACACCTGCTCCACCCATTAATCCATATTCTGCTGAATAACCTAAATTAGCATTGGCTTGATCAGAGGACTTTTCTTCAACTGTAACCAAAATATCAATTTCGTCATCATCAACAGGAACCACATCTGGACGAACATCAGCAAAATAATTCAAAATAAAAATTTCTCTGGCACTTCTCATTAAAAGCTCTCTATTAAAAACTTGACCAGGAATAAGTTTCATCTCTCTTCTAATTACATTTTCTCTAGTCTTGTCATTTCCAGTTATATCTAATCTTCTAACAGAAACTTGATGATTTTCGACAATAACAAAATTTACATCTAACGAATCTTTGGCAATTGGATTGTACTCTGGGGTTATGTTGCTATATATATAACCTTTATCCATATACAATCCATGAACATTTTCATTAACGATATTTTCAAATTGTTCTGCATTATAAATATCACCTTTTTTTATGTTTAAAACGTTATTTAATTCATCATTTGTATATAACTTGTTTCCATCCCAACTAAAATTTCTAAAGTAATATTTATTACCTTCATAAAGATCAAGTATCAAAATCATGTTTTTACCATCTTTTTTATATGCAACGGAATCAGATATAATTCTAAAATCTTTAAATCCATTATTTTGATAAAATTGAGTCAACAAAATTTTATCATTTTCAAATTTTTGTTTTTCGAAGGATGATCTCCAAAACATAAATCTTCTTTGTAACTTTGTCTCTTTAAAAGTTTTCCTTAGTTTATTTTTTTTAAATGATGAATTATTAATAAAGACTATATCTTTTATTTTAACTTTTTGACCTAATTTAATATTAAAAGTTAAATCTCTTACATTTTCAAGATTAGAGTCTGATAATGAACCCAAAACACTACAATTTATATAACCAGATTCAGATAAAATTTCTTTTATTTTTTCTTCTGATTCTTTAACAATATGAGGAAGAATGCGTTGTCCAGTATTTAAGTTTAGTTCACCTTCAATCTCATTTATTTTTTTCTTGTCTCCCTTAAAAATTACATCTCCTAGAATTGGAGTTTCTTCTACTTTGATTATCAAATCAATTCCATTTAAAGTTTCTTTTTCTAAATTTATTTCAATATTTGAGAAGAAACCCGTTGCCCATAATTTTTTGACGGATTTACCAAAATCCCCTGGAACTACCTTTTGACCCTCAACCAAACCAGATGTGTATTTTATAACTGATGAGGTCGTTAAATTATTTCCTTCAACTTTTACAGCATTGATATTAATTGGCTCAAGAACATTTTGACAAAAAAGAGAATTGACAATAATAATACTTAGAAATATTGTTTTAAAAAAAAATGTAGACTTCATTTTATTTGTTTTGAAACTTTCCCAAACCTTCGTTCACGTGATTGATAATTTAAAATTGAATTATATAATTCATTAGCTCTAAATGCAGGCCAATGAGTTTCAGTGATAATTATTTCAGAATACGCCATTTGCCATAATAAAAAATTACTTAATCTTGATTCACCACTAGTTCGAATTACTAAATCAGGATCAGGAATTTCTTTTGTATATAAATATTCTGAAAAAGTTTTTTCTGTAATATTAGAATTAATATTTTTTTTTTCAATATCAGTTTTCATTTTTTTTACAGCATCCAAAATTTCAGTTCTTCCACTATAATTCAACGCAAGAACTAAGTTTAAACCTGAGTTTTGTTTTGTTTTTTCAATTCCCTTCATCATTTCAACTCTTGGTTTTTCTGGAAGTTCCAAAACTCTACCAATAACATGTAACCTAACATTATTTTTCATCAATTCATTTATTTCATGTTTTATTGTATCAACTAATAAACTCATTAATGCAGAAACCTCAATTTTTGGCCTACTCCAATTTTCTATTGAAAAAGTAAATAAAGTTAAATACCTAATACCGAGTTCACCGCACTCTTGAGTTATTTCTTTTACAGAATTAATTCCCTCTTTATGCCCAGCTATTCGAGGTAGATTTTTATTAGATGCCCATCTTCCATTACCATCCATAATAATCGCAATATGTTCAGGAATATTTTCTGAAGACAATATTTTATTTTTTTTTGAATTCACTTTTTGAATTGAATACGCAACATTAATTAATTTTTGTCATATAATTCTGCAGTATGATGATCAAACAATTTAATACTTTTTTCTAAATTTTTAAAACCTCTAAATTCCATTTTACATTTGTAACATACAATAACTTCATCAATATATTTATGTAATAACATATCAATTATTAAAACAACTACTAAGCTTATTCCATAAGTAAATGGAAGTAGTATTGACCCAATAACAACAAAAAAACATCCTAGATTTTGATTAAAATCTTTTCGTTTGTAAAATTCCCTACAATTACAGAAAGAACATTGTTCAAAGTTTAAATTTTTAGAATTGAAAAAAAAAGATTCACCCTGACACTTATCACATTTGATAATGTTTTGTTGAATTTTAGCAGTATAAACATTTTTACAATTATTACANTTTTTAGAAACTCTAATCACTTATAGAAAAATCTTAAATTGAATTGCATAGTAATTAAAAATGAGTGANCCCATAAAAACACANACAACTAAAACATATAATAATCCTGTAGCTGATAGCGTTGACTCAATATTAATGGTTTTATGACTCAAAAATGATAAAAAGATNGGGAATATTATACCAAAAAAAAATGCAGTCCAAAGAAATATCCCCTCATAACCAAATATGAATTCATAAATTGGAATTTGATAATTGAAAATTTCAACGTTATAAAATGAAATAACAATTAAATCTAAAATAAATCTCAACACAACCATTGAAAAGAAAATTCTATTAATATTTTTTATTAATGAAATTGGTAAGTCTACATCATCGAGATAAGAATGTCCAACAATTAAAGAAAAACATGAATTAGATAAAATTAAACCCCCAAAGATTAATATTAAAATAGATTGAAAATTTAAATTTATTAAAAGAAAGGATATTATGGAAAAATTAATGATTCCAAGAATGGAAATTAATAAAATCTGAATTAAGCTTATATTTCTTTGTTTCCATGAAACTATCGTTATAAATAAAAGAAAAAAAGACCATAAAACAGATAAATAAAAACTATAGCGAATTATGTTAGAATCGATTAAAAGTAAATTTATAAAAACACTAAGTGTTGAAGATACTGACAATACTAATTTATGAACTTTAATTGTACTATAATTTTTTGTAAAAAGTAAAAAAAGAGGTAGAGTAGAACTAAAGGATAATAATGTAATTATTAATAAAGCTGTTAGCATGAATTAATATTTATTTTAATTTGTAGCTATTATTTTATCAACCATAGCATTGAAAATATTACTAATTCTAGAATTGTTATTTTTTATATTTATTGGAATTCCACTGTCACTTGCATTCATTAATTCAGAAGAAATTGGTACTTGACCCAATAATGGTACATTTAATCTATCACTTTCTAATTTACCACCACCTTTTTTAAATAAATCAATTTCAAATTCAAAATTACCATCTTCATTAATTTCAAATTCTTGATTTGTTTGAGTCAAAATTAATTTATTGTTTTTCTGCAAACTAGAATTATAGTTCATTATCTTGCCTGAAATCACTAATCCAGACATATTTTCAATTACTCCAATAAGAGGTGTATTTACTTTTCCAAACATATCAGCACCTTTTCTTACATCAGATAATGCCATGTCCTGTGGAGTAGTTACTATAACGGCACCTGTTAATTTAAGTTTTTGCACTAATGTTAATTGTATATCTCCAGTCCCTGGGGGTAAATCAAGTATTAAATAATCTAAACTTCCCCAATCAACGTCTCTAAAAAATTGCTCAGTCATTCTAGCAACCATGGGACCTCTCCAGATAACCGGAGAATCATTTCCACTTAAGAATCCAAAAGACATTATTTTCATATTATGTTTTTTTAATGGAACTAACTTATTATTATCAGTCATATTAGGTTTTTCATTTATATTTAATAGTATAGGTAAACTTGGACCATATATATCAAGATCCAAAATGCCAACTTTAAAACCTTTAAGCATTAAACCAGTTGCAATATTTACTGCAACTGTAGACTTGCCTACACCTCCTTTACCACTAGCTACAGCAATGGTATTCTTCACATTTGGTATTAATTCCGATCCTATCGATTGCGGGGGTTGTTTATTATCACCTACTATTTCAATTGAAATATCATCAAAATAATTTTTCACAACTTTTTTAATTCTATTAATTATTTCATCTTTAACTGATTCTGTTACAGAGGATAACTTTAGAAAAAGCTTTAAATTATTATTTTCAATTTTTAAATCATCTACTATCCCAAAAGAAACTATATCACGGCTAAAACCAGGATATTTAATTTCTTTAAGTAAGTCAAATATTTCTTGAGGATTCATTGATTAATAAATAATAATAAAAATAGTTTTAAGGTGCTTCTTGACCAAAAAACTTATAATTCAGAGGAATATATTTTGACCACTCATCTGGTACTTCATCTTCTTCAAAAATAGCTTCAACAGGACATTCTGGTTCACATGCACCGCAGTCAATACACTCTTCTGGATCAATATATAATTGT
>PAOF01000037.1 GCA_002707905.1 Fidelibacterota bacterium | reverse complement strand
CCTGAAAATAATCTATCAACAATAAGAGATTTCACAACGATTAAATATCGTGAGTTATTAATTCTAGCAAAGAAAAATTATAGCTTTACTTCATATGATGATATTAATTATAATCAAAAATTTATACTTTGGAGACATGATATAGATTTTTCAATTAATAGAGCTTTTAAGCTTGCAGAAATTGAGAATAGCGAGGAAATCAACGCTACCTATTTTATTAATATTCATTCTGATTTTTATAATACTATGGAAAAAGGTCAATCAGAGTTAATTAAAAAGATTCTTGGATATGGACACCACATAGGTATTCATTTTGATAGTGATTATTATAACATAAAAAATGAAGATGAATTAGATAAAAAAATTGAATTAGAATCGAATATAATTAAAGATATTTTTGATTATAGACCTACTGTATTCAGTTTTCACAACCCAAATGATTTTTTGCTAACATGTGAAAAAGAAGAGTATGGTGGATTAATAAATTGTTATTCAGCAAAATTTAAAAATGAAATTCCATACATTTCTGATTCAAATGGTTATTGGCGGTTTAAAAGGCTTAAAGATGTTCTATTGAATGCTGAGGAAAAAAATTTACATGTTTTGACTCATCCAGCATGGTGGCAAGACCAGGAAGAAGAGCCTTATTATAGAATAAAAAGATGTGTTGATGAAAGAGCAAATAATACATTGGCAAATTATGAAAAACAGCTTGATAAAGATGGAAGATTGAATATTGGTAAAAAAACTTCAATCCATGAATAGTAATCAAAAAATTGTTGGAATTTTATCTTTTGAAAGCTTTTCTAAAGAATTATGCGTAATTGCTGAATCAATAAGAAATGATTTATCTTTTGTACCAATTTTTTCTAAAGATCAATTGCAGTTATTATTTAAAGAAAAGCAATTTGAATTATTAGTTTCATTTGGTTCTAGTATAATTGTCCCCAAAAAAATATTAGATATTAAAGGTTTGACATCCATAAATATTCATGCTGCATCTCCAGACTATCCAGGAAGAGACCCACACCATTTTGCAGTATATAATAATGTAAAAAAATATGGTGCAACAATGCATTTTATGATTAATAAAGTTGATGAAGGAGGTATAATTGATGTAGAGATTTTTAGTGTTAAATCATCGATAAATCCAAATGAGCTATTAATGAATGCTAATGATGCAGGTTTAAAATTATTTAAAAAACTTTTAAAAAATTTTGATAAAAAAAATTATTTAAAAATTAATAAAAAATATAAATGGTCAAATAAAAAATACACACGTAAGGATTTTGAAAAGCTTTGTAATTTATCTGATGATATCGAAAAAAATGAATTTATAAAAAGATTAAACGCTTGTTCTTTTCCAGGATATAATAATTTATTTTTAAATATTGATGGTAAAAAATTCCAAATTATAACTAATGAATAAAGATAGAATTGTTGGAATTCATCAGCCTAATTTTTTTCCTTGGTTAGGATATTTTAATAAAATTTTTAAAAGTGATTTTTTTGTGATTTTAGATGATGTACAATTTCCTAAAAAAGGCGGCTCTTGGTCTAATCGAGTTAAAATTATAATTTCAGGACAATCAAATTGGCTAACAGCTCCAATAGTAAGAAATTATACTGGTGTGAAAAAAATTAATGAAATGGAATTTAATAACTTTGAACAATGGAAAAAAAAAATATCTAAGACAATTGAGATTAATTATAAAAAGGCACCTTTTTATTTTGAGGTTGAAGAATTTATAATGAATTTAATTCTAAATGATGAAAATAATATTGCTAAATATAATTTAAAATCAATTTTTGATATTTGTAAAATACTTGATATTGATTACGAAAAAATTATGTTATCATCAAATATTCCTTATAAAGGAACTTCAAATGATCTTTTAGTTTCCATTACAAAGAAATTAAAAGCGAATATTTATCTTTCAGGTGATGGAGCAAATGAATATTTAGATGAAACTGTTTTTCAGGAATCAAATATTGATGTAAAATATTTAAATTATAAACCAAAGAAGTATGATCAATATAATTCAAATGAATTTATCTCTGGTCTTTCAATTATTGATGTTTTAATGAATTTAGGATTTGAAAGGTCTAAAAAACTTTTAACTGAAGAGGCAACCCCATGAAAACTAAAGGTTCTATTCTTTTTGCAGGGTGTGAATATTATAATACTTGGTACCTCTCAAGAGAATTAAGAAAGTATGGTTGGGAGGCAAATATTCTTAATTGGGACAGTAATAAAGAATCTTGGCATCATTACCATGGATGGGATTTTTTATTTAAATATGATTCTGAAAAAGATTCAATGTACCAATTTGATTTTTTTTTAAACACATTAGATAAGTATGATATCTTTCATTTTTCAAATAAAGATGGACTAACATTTGGGACAATAATCAATCAATTTTTTAAAAAATATATGCCTATGAATGAAATTGAATATATAAAATCACTAGGTAAAAAAATTTTCTATACTAATAATGGTTGTTTAGATGGGGTTCTTCAAAGTTCATTTAGTAAATGGGGACCATATAACACATGTAATATTTGTAAATGGCAAGAAGTTCCTGAAGTTTGTTCTGATGAAGGAAATGCGAAGTGGGGTAAATTTAGAAATGAATTGGCTGATTTTCAATGTATACTAGGAGGTAATAGAAAAGATTATAACGATAATAAAAATGTTCATGAAGTTCCTGAATTCTATTGTTTGGATTCTAATTTTTGGAACCCAAATCTTAAAATCCCAAATCAATTTAAATTACAGGATTCTGGAAAAGTTAAAATTTTTCATAGCATTGCAAATAAAAAACAAAGAACCAGAAAAGGTGGAGTTGATATAAAATGTTCTCATATTTATGAACCATTATTCAAGGAATTAATAAATGAGGGCTTTCCAATTGAACCTATTTCTGTATCTGATTTGAAGAATGATGAAGTTAGATACATTCAGGTGCAAGCGGATATTGTTGTAGATATGTTAACATTTGGTTTTTTTGGAGCTAATATTAGGGAAGCATTAATGTTAGGTAAAACATGTGTTTGTTTTTTAAGACCAGAGTGGTTAGATAGTATGAGGGAACAAATTCCAGATTATGTTGAAGAATTACCTGTTATTTCAGCTACACCAGAAACAATAAAAACAGTATTAATTGATTTAATTCAAGATCCTCAAAAAAGAATTGATTTGGGAAAAAAAGGAAGAGAGTTTGCTTTGAAATGGCATTCAGCTCAATCAGGTGGGAAAAAAATGGATGAAATTTATTCTTCTATTTTAAATTCTAGTATATGAAAACAAAATTACAAAATATTTTTGAATTGGGATTTCAACTAGCTATTAGAGATTTTTCATCATTATATCGATTATCTTTTTTAGGAGTTTTTTGGGGAGTAGCTGGACCGCTAGTTACCTCATTATCATTTATTTTGCTACAACGTTCAAATATTATTAATATTCCAGATTTATTAATTTCATATCCAGCCTATGTTATTTCAGGTACATTAATTTGGCAATTGTTTGTAGACTCATTAAATGCACCATTAAATCAAGTTCAAATTAATAAATCTGTTTTAACAAAAATTCAATTTCCTTGGCTAGCTCTTATCGTAAGTGGATTTATAAATATAATGATAAATTTTTCTTTAAAATTCATTCCAATTATTTTAGTTCTTATGATATTTGAAAATAGTTTTAGCTTTCAGGGTTTTCTTGTTATAATACCAATTTTAGGAATTTCTTTTTTTGGATTTCTAATAGGTATATATGTTCTTCCAATAATAACTCTTTTTGAAGATTTAAAACGGGTAATTAATTTGATTACAGGCCCTTTGGTTTTTTTAACTCCTGCTTTATATCCAGTTCCTGATTCAGGTATTCTTAATTTATTCATAAAAAATAATCCTTTAACTCCATTTTTTTTAACAGCTAGAAGTTTTCTATTTAACTTAAACGATATTAATTCAATAGAATCTTTCTTAATTATAATGATTATTATTTTATTTTTATTTATACCAGGATGTTTTTTTTACAATCTATCAATGCCAATTCTTATTGAAAGAATGGAGAATTAATTGAATAAATCACATTTAATAGTAAATGATTTATCTAAAAAATTTTCTAGGAATTTGAAAAGATCATTAGTTTACGGTGGTGTAGATTTATTTAAAAAAGTTTTTTATAATTCTAATAATAATTTGGATTTGAGAAAAACAGAGTTTTGGGCTTTAAAAAATATTTCATTTGAATTAAAGCAAGGTGAAACACTAGGTATAATTGGTCATAATGGAGCAGGTAAAACTACTCTTTTAAAATTAATTTCAGGTTTACTATACCCAACGACAGGAAATATTCAAATTAATGGAAAGCTAAATGCATTAATATCCCTAGGGATTGGTTTTAATCCAGTTTTAACAGGTAGAGAAAATATTTTTGTTTGCGGTACAATCATGGGTTATCCTATAGACTTAATTAAATCTAAATTTGATGATATAGTTTCTTTTAGTGAGCTTGAGGATTTTATTGATTCTCCAATAAAAAATTATAGTTCTGGTATGATGGCCAGATTAGGATTTTCAATTGCAGTTTCAATTGAACCTCAAATTTTACTTGTTGATGAGATTCTAGCTGTTGGAGATTTAAATTTTGCCATCAAATGTTATAGAAGAATAAATGAATTTAGGTCAGGTGGAGGTTCAATAATTTTAGTATCTCATAGTCCTTATTCAATTAGAGCAAATTGTAACAGAGTATTATGGATTGAAGAAGGAAAAAAACAGAAAATAGGTAAAACAAAAGAAATTTGTGATGAATATGAAAGTTTTTCAGCACAGAAAGATGATGTGTCATCATCAAAAACTTACTTAGATAAAAATTATATTAAAGATTTAAAATTGAAATATAATAAAATAATAGAAAGTGGAAGTTATTTTGATTTAAAAATATTAATTGAATCTAATAAAAATATTGACAATGTAATTATAGCAATTAGTTTTTTTAATTTATCTGGACAAAATGTAATTGCTAACAATACTAAAGAGATTGATTTCAACGTTGGTTTATCAAAAGGGAAAAATCAATTTAGTTTAGAATATGATAGTTTAATTTTGAATCGAGGATCTTACTATATAAATGTAACAATTTCAGGGGATCATATTAATACACAGTATGCAGCAACAGTAAATATAAATAAGCTTGAAATCTCATCAAAAAGTGACCTTTATGGTGCCGGTTTGGTAAGATTAAAACCAAAATGGAATAAAAATTAGTTTTGAAATCTTATCTTAATGGTTTAAAAAAAACATCATTATTTATTATATTAGGTTTATTAGTTAAGCTTTTAAATTTTTTTAAGGATGTTTATGTTTTTCCCAAAAGGGATATAAAGAACAATACAATAACAATTAATATAATAAGTAAACAAAATAAAGAATTTAATATTCCATCACCAGATTATTTTTTTTCAATGAAATTATTTAAAAAAACCCCTAATATTTTTTTTGATACATATCATTTCAGAAAAATTGAATTTATTAAAATAAAGTTTAACAACTTCTCTAGGTTCTCAGATATAAGAAAATTTATTGAAAAAATAAATTTTAATAATATTCTTTTCACAAAAAAGAATCTTAGAACTAAATTGATAAAAATTTTTTTGTAAGTTTTTTTAACTAATGGAAATCTCGATCTCTAGAAAATTAAATAAGTGCGTTTTTAATTTTAAATCGCAAATATTTTGACTATTTCAATAAAAATTTTAAAATGAATATATTGATTTTGCATAACATGGGACATCCTGATAGTTGGATAAATAATATCTCCGATTTAGAATTAAGTTTTTACAATTATTTTCCAAATAATAATTATATTATCCATAATGCTTGTTTGGATCCACCTGAATTTTTAAAGGAATTTGAATTTGACTTAATAATCTTGAATTCAAGTTTTTTAGGAATGATTTTTCATAAAACAACTTATGAACGTATTATTCAAAATTATTCATTTATTAAAAATTTATCATCATTCAAAATAGCTTTACCGCAAGATGATTATTATTGTAATGATGAATTAAACGAATTACTAAATCAATTTGGAATAAATTTAACATTATCACCTTTTTTTGATTTTAAAGACACTCTTCATAAAAAATATTTACAAAATGGTGGTGAAATATTACCATGTTATACAGGATATATTACACCTGAGTTGATAAGCCTTACATCAAAAATTAAACCTCTAAAAAAGAGAAAGTTTGATGTTATTTATAAAGCTTCAGGTTCTCCTACTTTTCCTAATAATATGGCGCAATTGAAAGCTGACCTTGGTAAATTTTTTTTAAATGATTTCCAAAATTATAGAATGAGGGTCGATGTTGATTCAAAAAAATTTTATTTTAATGAGGATTGGATTAATTTTTTGATGAATGGAAGAATTGTTTTAGGATCTAATAGTGGTTCAAGTGAGATAATATCAAATTTAAGTATTGTTGAAAAACTTAATGCATATAAATTAGAACATGGTTGTAATAATGAAGAAGTGATTAAAATTTTGATTGAANAAAAAAATAAAAATCTAAGGATGACTTGTTTGTCTCCAAGAAACTTTGAAGCNGCGCTTACTATGACAGCTCAATTATTAGTTCCAGGTGAATATGGAGATATTCTTGAACCTTACGAAGATTTTTTTCCATTTAATAATGATAAAAATAGCATTTTAGAGTTTATAAATGATAAAAAACTTCAAAAAAAAATAGCTAAAAACTGTAAAGAGAAGATNTTGAGTATCAAGGAATTAAGAATTGATTATTTTTTAAAAACAATTTTAGATAAAATTAATAAAACAGAAACTACTAATANTAAAAAATTTGAAATTTTAAAAGAAAAGTACAACAATAAAATGGAAACTTTATATCTTGAATATTTTACTAATTTTAGTTTTTATAAAATTGATAAGTTTTTTTGTGATTTACACAGTAATAATTTTCCATTAAAAACAAATAAAAGTTCAAAATTAGTATCAAAAATTATAGGTTATATAAATAATTATGAAAAAAGATTATGGGAATTTATNAATGAAAAGGTTTATCCCTTTCTAAAAGAAAAAATTACCAAAAAAATAAAAAAAAATACAAATTATTTTATTAAATGAAGACTAAATCAGTTCTTATAATTTCACTAACACCTGTTTTTTCAGAACCNCGAGTTCTTAGACAAGCAAATTTATTTTATCAAAATGGGATGAACGTCATCATTGCAGGNTATAAAGGAAAAGANAAAAANATAAATNATTATAAATTTATCGATTTAAACCCAAAATCNAATNTGATTATTAATGATATCAAGNATTCTACTTCGAAAAATAATATATTATCTAAATTACCTTTTCCATTTGATAATATTTATAAAGCATTTAAATATAAAAAAGAAAATAAATTTTTGAAATATTTACCAAATTTTTTAGATCCTTTTATTTTTTTAAAGTTTTTTTACGATAATTTATTCTTAAGGCCTNTAAGAAGATTTAAATATGAAATAAAAAGATGGAGGACCTTTATTTTGATATTTTTCTCTGATCATAAAAAAAACTATTTAAATAGATATTGGGATGAAAATAGATATGTTAAAATATATGATTTGTTAAAAGATATTAAAGTAGATTTTATTTTTACTCATGATTATTTTACTACACCAATAGCNTATAAATTAGCAAAAANGAATAATTCANAGTATTTTGTTGATGTTCATGANCATGCTTTATCTCAAAAAAACTCAACAGATTTTTTTTCAAATTTAAAAATTAAAATTTTTCAAAACTCTTACATAAAAAATATTGAAAACGAATTTTACACAAAATCAAATGGTATTTCAACTGTGAGTGATGGGTTAAACTCAATATTAAGAGAGCAATACCCNAAAATTAAAAATTTAATAACAGTTAGAAGCACCCCATTTTATGAAAAGCATGAACCTAAAATTTTAAATTCTGAATCAAGTATTGAAATGTTATACCATGGAATATTGGCTCCAGGAAGAGGGTTAGAAACATATATAAAAATNATGAACTTTTTACCTGAAAAATACTCTTTNAAGATTAGAGGAAGTGGTCCTTCAGATTATATTAATTCATTAGATCAGTTAATTAATTCATTTAATTTATCAAAAAAAATAAAAATTGTTGAACCAGTTGACTTCAATAAAATTGTTTTTGAAGCTAATAAATCAGATATTGGATTATTAATNATGAAGAATACTGGAATGCAAAAAACAATTAATCTTTCTAATAAATTTTTTGAATATATTATGTCAGGAACAATGCTTTGTGTTTCAAATTATCCAGATATGGCAAAAATAGTAAATGAGCATTCATTAGGTTTATTAATTGATGATGAGCAAAATAATCCAAAAAAAATTGCAAAATTAATTTCAAATATTTCCTATAAAAAAATTAACTTCTTTAAAAAAAATTCAATNGAAACAGCAAAAATTTTATCTTGGGAAAATGAAAGTAAAAAATTNNTAAANTTTATTAATAATTAAAATTTATCATGAATGTAACAATAGTTGATTATAAAGTAGGAAATATAGGTTCTTTAATTTCAATGTTGTCAAGGCTTAACATTAAAGCTAAAGCATCATCAGATTCAGATTATATTTTAGATTCATCTGCTATTATTTTACCTGGAGTTGGAGCTTATGATAGAGCAATGAATAGCTTAAAAAAATTAAANTTAATTAAGGTCTTAAACGAGTGTGTTTATGACAAAAATATTCCTATTTTNGGNATNTGTTTAGGNGCTCAAATTCTTGGTAANTCAAGTGAAGAGGGAGATGAAAAAGGTTTAGGGTTTATTGATATGGATGTTATAAAATTTCAAAATAAAAATTTATCAATACCTCATATGGGTTGGAATTATGTTAAACCTACAAGAAAATCAAAAATTTTTAAAAATTTAGATTCTGAAAGACGTTTTTATTTTGTTCATTCATATTATTTTAAACCNAAAGATAAAAATAATATTGAATCATTTTCGAATTATGGTGATGATTTTGTTTCTNCAGTATCAAAAAACAATGTCTATGGTGTTCAATTTCATCCAGAAAAAAGCCATAAGTTTGGACTTCAACTTTTGAAAGATTTTTTTTATGAATAAAAGAATAATTCCAGTATTACTTCTTAAAGATAATGTGCTATATAAAACTGAAAAATTTAAAAAACCTAAATACATCGGTGACCCAATAAATGCAGTTAAAATTTTTAGTGAAAAAGAATCTGACGAAATTACTTTTTTGGATATTGATGCATCAAAAAAAAATAAGGAACCTAATTATAATTTCATAAAAGATATTTCATCAGAAGCTTTCATGCCTTTTTCATATGGTGGAGGAATAAAAAATCTTTTTCAAGCTGAAAAAATTTTAAATTCTGGATGTGAAAAATTAATTATAAACAATTCTTTTTTAAAAGACTCTGATTTAGCACGTACTCTAATTAAAGAATTTGGTTCTTCAACAGTTGTATGTTGTGTTGATATAAAAAAAAATTTTTTTGGGACTTATAAAATTTTTTCTCATGTAAAAAAAAGAATTATATCTGAATCTTTTGATGAATATTTAGTTAGATGTGCTGATATAGGTTTTGGAGAAGTTATTATTCAAAGTGTTGATAATGATGGCATGAGAAATGGATATGATTTGAATTTAGTTGAAAGAGCTCGAAAATATTTATCTTGTCAACTTGTTTCATTAGGTGGTGCTGGTCAAATATCTGATTTAAAAAAAATAATAAAAGTTGGTGCTGATGCAGCAGCAGCAGGTTCTTTTTTTTCTTTTCATGGAAAATATAAAGCAGTTTTAATTTCTTATCCAACATATAATGAAATTAAACAAATTTCTTCTTAAATTATCTTCAGAGATAATGAATAATTCCTCAAAACTTATTAAAAATCTTAAAATATGTAATACATGTATAATGGATACATCTGATGAAGATATATCATTTGATGAAACGGGTCAATGTAGTCATTGTATTTCATTTTATAATAGTTTAAAAAAAAATTGGACTCCCGGTACTAAAGAAGTTTTAAAAGAACTTGATGATATAGTTGTTTCAATGAAAGAGAAACAAAAAAATCAAGAATATGATGCAATAATTGGTTTGAGTGGAGGTGTTGACAGTTCTTATTTGGCTTATTGGGCGAGAAAAGAAGCTAATTTAAGATTATTAGCTGTTCATGTTGATGCAGGTTGGAATTCAGATTTGGCGGTAAGAAACATTGAGGAGATAGTAAAAAAATTAAATATCCAATTATTTACTGAGGTTGTTGATTGGGAGGCAATAAAAGATGTTCAAACAGCTTTTTTTAAAGCCGGTGTAGCAAACCAAGATACTCCACAAGACCATGCTTTTTTTTCAGTTTTATATTCATTTGCTGAAAAAAATAATATCAAATATGTTATAAACGGTAACAATTATACTTCCGAATCTGTTTTGCCAGTAGCATGGGGTCACGATGCTATGGATTCAGTTCATATGAAAGATATTTGTAGGCAACATGGTGGTAAAAAATGGAAAAAATTTCCTTTTGTTTCAACTTTTAAATATCATGTTTTCATTCCAAGAATTCGTAAAATGCAAATTATATCACCGCTCAATTATATTGATTATAAGAAAATGGATGCAATTAAGGTTCTTGAAAAAGAATTAAATTGGCAATATTATGGTGGAAAACATTACGAATCTCGTTTTACAAAATTTTTTCAAAGTTATTGGTTGCCCAAAAAATTTGGATATGATAAAAGAAAGGCTCATTTATCCAGTTTAATTTTAAGTGAAGAAATTACTAGGGATGAAGCTCTTGACGAGATGAAGAAAAATTCATATGATGAATCAACAATTGAACAGGATATCGATTATATTTGTAAAAAATTAGATGTTAGAAAAGAAGATTTTATTAGTTGGATGAATGAACCTAATAAAAAATTTAGTGATTACAAAAATAATGTTTTCATAAAAAAAGTAATTTATAGTTTTATAATAGAATTTTCAAATTTAAAAAGTAGGGTGAATATATTTAGTAAAGTAAAATATATTCTTGCAAGAATAAAATATTTATCATTGAAGATATTATCAAAGTTAAAAAACTAATTTTTTTTAATTTATTGTTTTTAAAAAAATAAGCTAATAACACTAAAGAATTATTCATAAAATGAATTTTAATTATGATGCGGTTATAATGCTAACTTTTTCAATATGGAAAAAGGAAGCTAGAAGTAATAGATATCATTATGCCACAAGATTTTCAAAGTTATGTCCAGTTTATTTTTTTCAATTTGATTTGAAATTTAGAGACAATTATTTTGAGAAAATCAAAAACTCAAATATCATAATAGTACATTGTAACAAAAAATATCTCGTCTCAAACAATCAACATAAGTTTTTTAATATTCTTAAAAAGATAAAAACTAAAAAACCTTTATTGTGGATTTATAACTATTTACTTGATCATATTATAAAAAATTTTAAATCTGATATGAAAATCTTTCATGCAACGGAGGATTTTTTTTGTAGCGATTTATTTTTTAAACCTCCTAATATTGATAAATTAAAAAAAGTATTACATAATATAGATTTATTAGTTTCATGTTCAGAAGGAGTAAATAGTAGTTATATTAAAAATGGATATATTGGCGAATCAATGATTTTAACTAATGGTGTTGATTTTGATTTTTATGCTCCAAAAACTATGGATGTAAAACAAGTTATTCAAAATAGAAAAAATAACATTATATTTTACCAAGGTGGTATAAACGATAGATTGAATATGAAATTATTATATGATTTGATATGTAAATTAAGTGAAATGGAATTTCATTTTTTTGGAAGATCAATTTTTAATAATTTAGAAAATAAAAAGATATGGAAAAGTTTTTTTAAATTTAAAAATTTTAAATATCACAAATTTAAATCTGTGGAAAAATTAAGAGCTTTTGGTTACAAAGCTACAATGGGAATCATGCCATTTGCAAAAACAAAATATACCGTTGAGAGTGCTTTTCCATTAAAATCTTTTGAATATTTAGCTTGTGGATTACCCGTAGTTTCAATTGAAATAAATTCTTTGAAAAAATTTGAAAATCTTTTCTTTTTTGCGAATAACGCCAAGGAATTTGAAAAGCAAATTTTAATAGCCAGAACAAAATCAAAGAATTATGATTCTTTTGTTGAAAAAATTAATTTTGCAAAAAAAATGGATTACAATTCTTCTTTTTCAAAATTAATTTCTAGTCTTAATTAGTTAGGAGTTCATGATGTGTGGAATTTCTGGAATATTTAATATGAATTTTCAAAAAATTGATTCTCCTCAAAAGAAAATTAAGACAATGATAAAATTGTTATCACATAGGGGACCTGATTTTCACAACCATTGGATTCATCCAAATCAATTTATTGGATTTGGACATAATAGATTATCTATCATTGATTTATCACAAAAGGCAAATCAACCTATGGAAGGAATAGATAATAATTTGATTACATTTAATGGAGAAATTTATAATTATAAAGAAATAAGGTCATTATTAAAAAATGATTGGGATTTTAAAACAGATTCTGATACGGAGTGTATTTTAAGTGCTTATTCAAAATATGGAGTAAATTGTTTAGATAATTTAAGAGGAATGTTTTCATTTTCAATATGGCATTCCAAAAAAAATGAATTATTTTGCGCTAGAGACAGATTTGGAATTAAACCA
>PAOF01000036.1 GCA_002707905.1 Fidelibacterota bacterium | reverse complement strand
CTTACATCTTGATCAGAAACAAAATCTTTTCTAGTTAACGTAGGTTTTAAAGTTTTTTCATTCATAATAATTTCCTAAATCATTTCTTTTACTTTATTTNTTATTTGGGACTTTGTATATGGTTTACCTCTAACAAGATTAAAACCTTCAGCATCAATTAAAAACTCAGATCTAATTATTTTAATTAACTGACCAGAATTAATTTCTGGAATTAAAACTTTTTGAAATTTTAACAAAATTTCTCCTAAATCTGAAGGCAATGGATTTATCCATTTAAGGTGAACATGAGAAACTGACTTTCCTTCTTCAATTAATGATTCCACACCACTTCTGATTGCCCCAAAAGTACTTCCCCAACCTAAAACTAAAATTTCTCCAGTTTGTTTACCATAAACCTCTGTTTTNGGAATATCATCAACAATGCTAGATACTTTTTTTGCTCTTAATTTAACCATTAAATCATGATTATCAGGATCATAATTAATATTTCCAGTTATATGCTCTCTTTCTAAACCTCCAACCCTATGTTCAAATCCTTTTAAACCAGGTAATGCCCAACTTCTGCCAAGTGTTTTTTCATCCCTTTCATAAGGCAAAAATTCACCATCTCTTAATTCAGGTTCATTAACTTTAATATCTTTTAATTTATCTAGTTCAGGCAGCATCCAAGGCTCAGAACCATTTGCTATGAAACCATCAGTCAATATAAATACTGGAGTCATGTATTTCACTGCAATTCTACAAGCTTCATAAGCAACATAAAAACAATCTCCTGGAGTAGAAGCTGCAATAACTGGGATAGGAGATTCTCCATTTCTACCATGCATTGCCATCAATAAATCAGCTTGCTCTGTTTTAGTTGGTAAACCTGTACTAGGTCCACCTCTTTGAACATTTATAATTACCATTGGTAATTCACTAATTACTCCCAATCCAATAGCTTCAGTTTTAAGAGCGATACCTGGTCCAGAAGTAGCTGTAACTGCTAAACTCCCTGCAAAAGCTGCCCCTACAACCGATCCTATACCGGATATTTCATCCTCTGCTTGAAAAGTTTTCACACCATAATTTTTATAATGAGATAATTGATGTAAAATATCACTAGCTGGGGTTATAGGATAACCACCAAAAAATAATGGTAATTTTGAAAGTTGTGATGCAGCTAATAATCCTAAACCTGTAGCATAATTTCCAACAATATTTCTATATGTTCCTGCTTTTAAGGGAGCAGCACCTACTTCATACTTCGTAGCGAAAGATTCCGTGATATCTCCAAAATTATAACCTGCTTGTAAAGCTCTTAGGTTAGCCTCTATAAGTTCTGGTTTATTTTTAAATTTTTTCTCTAACCAACTTTTTGTTGGCTCCATTGGTCTTCCGTACATCCAATAAAGAAGACCTAAACCAAAAAAATTTTTTGTTCTCTCAATTACTTTGCTTGACAAACCCATATCTTCAGTAGCATTTGCTACTAACCTGCTAATCTCTANATCATAGACAATATAATTTTTAAGAGAATTATCCTCCAAAGGATTATTTTCCCATCCTGCCATTTTTAAATTTCTTGGTGTAAAATTGGATTTATTTGCAATTAGGATTCCATCAGATTTTAAATCTTCNATATGCATTTTAAGAGCAGCTGGATTCATTGCAACTAAAACATCTAATTTATCTCCTGGGGTAAANATATCCTTNCTGCTAAATTGTAATTGAAATGCACTAACACCTGCTAAAGATCCAGCTGGTGCTCTTATTTCTGCAGGAAAGTCTGGAAATGTACCTAAATCATTTCCAACTAATGCGGCAGTATTGGTAAATCTATCTCCCATAAGCTGCATACCATCTCCTGAATCTCCAGCAAATCGAATAACAACACTATCTAATTTTTCTGTTTTTTTATTTGACATTCACTTACAAACAATCTTAATTATATATATATAATTTAATATGAATTTTTATTATCAAAAAACTAATTAATTGTTTGGAAAAACACATAATGCAAATCCACCATATATACCTGATTTTTTGCCAAGTTTTGGTGAAACAATATATTGATCTATTTTTTCATTAAATTCTTTTTTTAAGATATAATCATTAAGTATTTTTTTTACGTTNGGATNGAATATCTATTANAANATTATTTANTATTCATNACNCCNCCNCCTAAAATAATTTTATTNGGNGATAANATTAAAATNTAATTTGACTAATGCNTGNNCNAAATAATATGAAATTATTTTTTTCATAAATTGTTTTTCTTTTAAATTTAAATTTTGAGCCTTTTTTCCAAACCTTTTTTCTATTGCGAAACCTGAAGCTAAACCCTCTAAACAATCTTCGTGATATGGACAAACTCCTTCAAAATTATCATCAGGATGTTTTTTAACAGTTATATGCCCCATTTCTGGATGAGAAATACCATGTAATAATTTATTATTCAAAAACATCCCACCGCCTATGCCAGTACCAATAGTAAGATAAAGACATGATTGTAATTCATTTTCAAATCCCCATTTACCCTCAGCTAAAGCAGCAACATTTACATCAGTATCGATATAAATATTACAACTAAATTTTTCTTTTAAATTGTTTAACAAATCAAAATTTCTCCATGGAATTTTAGGAGTAGAAGTAATTTTTCCAAAATTCTTTGCATTTTTGTCAAGCTCAATTGGACCAAAAGAACCAACCCCTAAAGAATGGATATTATATTGATTAAAAAATTTGAATATCTCATTTAAATTATGATTAGGAGTTTTTGTTTGAATTTTTTTTTCTTTTAATATAGATGGTATAGTTTTACTATCTTGAATAGTTTCAGCTACAGCACAATTAATTTTGGTTCCACCTATTTCAATAGATCCATATAATGTTCTTTGTTTTGTCATATTAGAATTAAATTTATAAAAATATTAAATTAATAAATTATATTAATTAAATAAATAAATAAGTGAAATGGAAAAAAGATTAACAGAATATTCTAGTGGTGCTGGTTGAGGTTGTAAAATCAGTCCTGGTGACTTAACTCAAGTTTTGAGTGAATTAAATAATAACTTCAAAAGCAAAAAAATTCTAATAGATTCAAAAAATTTTGATGATGCAGCTATTTTCAAAATAAATGATAACAAAGCTATAATTCAAACCGTTGATTTTTTTACTCCAATTGTTGATGACCCATTCTCTTTTGGAGAAATAGCAGCAGCAAATTCTTTGTCTGATATTTATGCCATGGGAGGAAAACCTTTGTTTGCATTAAATATTGTTGCTTTTCCTAAAAATCTTAACAAAGATATTTTAGTTAATATTCTCAAAGGCGGGGAATCAAAATGTAGTGAAGCTAAAATTCCAATTTTAGGTGGACATAGCATTTATGATGATGAACCAAAATATGGTTTGGTTGTGACAGGAGAAATTAAACCAAATGAAATAATTTCAAATGATAATGCAAAAATTGATGAATCGATAGTTTTAACCAAACCAATTGGAACCGGAATAATTTCAACTGCCATTAAAAAAGATGTCATTAATAAAAAAAATATGGATTTGGCAATTTCAATTATGAAAGATTTAAATTCAAAATCTTCAGAATTAATGAAAAAATATAATGCCTCTGCTGCTACGGATGTAACGGGTTATGGTTTAGTTGGGCACCTAATTGAAATGGCTAAAGGTAGTAAACTAACAGCAAAGATAAAGTTTAATAAAATAAATTTTATTGATGGTGTAAAAAATTTAGTTGAAAAAAATATTGTTCCTAACGGAACAAAAAGGAACTTAGAGTTTTATAAAAGTAGTATGATATATAAATCTAAACTAACTCATAATGATAAATTGTTGCTTTGTGATTCGCAAACTT
The DNA here is from genome assembly GCA_002707905.1 of Fidelibacterota bacterium. Classification (GTDB taxonomy): domain Bacteria; phylum Fidelibacterota; class Marinisomatia; order Marinisomatales; family S15-B10. The sequence continues at coordinate 13,272 of PAOF01000036.1, read as the reverse complement.
CAGGAGGTCTATTGATATCAATACCAAAAAAAAATGTGTCTAGTTTTATAAATGAGTGTAATAAATCATCATTATATAATGCAGTAGAAATTGGATATTTCACAAATTTAAATGAAAATAAGTTTTTAATCATAGAATAAATAAATACCAATAATACTACTATAAGAAATAATTTTAATTTAATTTTAGTGATTGATAAAAAAACAAAATTAGTGTGTTTAGTGTATACCAAGAAATGAGAAAAATATGGAAAATAAATCTACAAAAGTATTAAGTGAAGAAATTAAAGAAATTGAACAAAAATTTTCTGAAGATTACAAATACGGTTTTGTAACCGATATTGACCAAGAGACTATTCCTGCGGGACTAAATGAAAATATTATCAAAATTATTTCATCCAAAAAAAACGAACCTGAATGGTTGTTAGATTGGAGACTCAAAGCATTTGATCAATGGAAAAAAATGACTGAACCAGACTGGTCAATGCTTAAACATGATCCAATTGATTATCAAAAAATAAGTTATTATTCAGCTCCAAAAGACAAAAAAAATGCTCCTAAAAGTCTTGATGAGGTTGATCCAGAATTACTCAAAACTTATGATAAATTAGGAATACCTCTTGAAGAGCAGAAAATGCTTGCGGGAGTTGCTGTAGATGCTGTTTTTGATTCTGTTTCTGTTACTACTACATTTAAAGAAGAATTAGAAAAAGCAGGTGTAATCTTTTGTTCATTTTCTGAAGCAGTTCAAAACCATCCAGAAATCATAAAAAAATATTTAGGTAGTGTTATTCCACCAACTGACAATTTTTTTTCATGTTTAAACTCTGCAGTATTTAGTGATGGAAGTTTTGTTTATATACCTAAAGGTGTNCGATGCCCAATGGAACTTTCAACTTATTTTAGAATTAATGCNGCAAATACAGGTCAATTTGAAAGAACATTGATTATTGCTGATGAAGGTAGCTATGTAAGTTATCTTGAAGGATGTACAGCACCAAAGCGAGATGAAAACCAACTNCATGCTGCTGTCGTTGAGTTAATAGCACACAAAGATGCCACAATAAAATATTCAACTGTACAAAATTGGTTTCCAGGTGACCCAAAAACAGGAAAAGGTGGTATCTATAATTTTGTAACTAANAGAGGAACTTGTTTAGAGAAAAATGCAAAAATTTCCTGGACACAAGTTGAAACAGGTTCCGCNTTAACATGGAAATATCCNAGCGTTATCTTAAAAGGGGATAACTCNATTGGTGAATTTTATTCAGTTGCTTTAACAAATAATTTTCAACAAGCAGATACTGGAACAAAAATGACTCACATTGGAAAAAACACTTCAAGCAATATTGTATCAAAAGGAATTTCTGCTGGTAAAGGACAAAATACTTATAGAGGTGGTGTAAAAATATTAAAAAGAGCATCAAATGCAAGAAATTATACTCAATGTGATTCTTTACTTATAGGTGATAAGTGTGGGGCTCATACATTTCCCTATATTGATGTAAGAAACCCTTCTGCTCATATGGANCACGANGCATCAACATCTGCTATAGGCGAAGATCAAATTTATTATTGTAATCAAAGAGGAATTTCTACAGAAGATGCAGTNTCCATGATAGTAAATGGTTTTTGCAAAGAAGTTTTCAAAGAACTTCCCATGGAATTTGCAGTTGAAGCTCAAAAACTACTTGAAGTTAGTCTTGAGGGAAGTGTTGGATAATTAATTAATATAGTTTTGGAGAAATTAAATGCTGGAAATAAAAAACCTTAAAGCATCTATTGAAAATAAAGAAATTTTAAAAGGTATAAATTTAAATATTTTACCTGGAGAATTACATGCCATTATGGGGCCTAATGGTTCCGGNAAAAGTACCTTAGCTCATGTATTAGCTGGGAGAGAAATTTTTGAAGTGTTNGATGGAAAAGTTATATATAACGGCAGTGATTTACTTGATTTAGATGCAGAAGAAAGAGCNNTAAGTGGTGTTTTTATGTCNTATCAATACCCTGCTGTCATACCAGGTGTAAATTTAGCATACTTTTTAAAAGCTGCAGTTAATTCTGTTAGAAAACACAGAGGTCAAAAAGAAATGGATTCNGTTGAATTTTTAAATTTTATAAAAGAAAAAATGNCNCAGGTGCAAATGGATGAAAAATANCTCAAAAGATCAGTAAATGATGGTTTTTCAGGTGGTGAGAAAAAAAGAAACGAAATACTACAAATGCTTAGCTTGGATCCATCATTAGCTATACTTGATGAAACTGACTCTGGTTTAGATATTGATGCAATTAGAATTGTTGCTAATGGCGTAAATGAATTTAGAAGAAGCGATAGATCTGTTCTTGTTATTACTCATTATCAAAGAATATTACAATATATGAATCCAGATAAAATCCATGTTTTAATGAATGGTAAAATAATTAAATCNGGCGGAAAAGAGTTGGCCCTAGAATTAGAAGAAAAAGGATACAGCTGGCTANAAGGGTCAGTTTNAATATATTTTGAATNATTTAACANNTCAATTANAAGAATACATTNNATCANATTCTTNNAATNAAAATATTATTNAACTTAGACAAAATGCTTTGGANAAATTCTTNCAACATGGATTTCCTAANTCTAATTTAGAAAATTATCGNTTTACTAATTTATNTAAATTAAACAAATTAAAATTTGATCTTCCAAAAAATTTAACAAACAAACAANCCTCTTCTGGTATAAAAAATGAATATCCTATCTTACAATTTGTTGATGGTCAATTTTCAAAAGAATTATCNTCAATTCCTAATTTTATNACAGTAGAAAACGTTTTAAATAAANAAGAGAATTTTCAACCATCTCATGCTGTTAAATATGATTCCTCTTTTAATCCATTTGCATATCTTAATTCTGCGTTTATGAATATTGGATATTGTATCAAAATAACAAAAAGTTTTGATTTACCGATAATAATTGAATCAAAAATGACTAAAAAATCTAATAATTTAATGATTCATCCAAAATTTATTATAGAATCGTCAAATAATGTTGATGCAACAATTTGTGAATCTTATATAGGCGAAAATGCCTTTTATTTAAATAATGTTTCTACAGATTTCATTTTGGGAAATAACAGCCACATAAAACATTACAGAAGTCAACTTGAATCCGATAAAGCTTATCATATTGCAAATTCAAATTATAACATTTCAAAAGATGCTAGTATTCATTCAACACAGATTGTTTTGGGATCTCTTTTACATAGACATGATATTAATGTTATTCTTAATGGTGAAAATGCAAATATTGATTTAAATGGTTTGTGTTTAATTAAAAATTCACAACATTTTGATCACAATATAATATTTGATCATGCAAAAGAATATGTCACAAGTAATATGTTATTTAAATATATCTTATCTGATAAATCATCAGGAGTATTCAATGGTAGAGCTTTGGTTAGAGAAGATTCGCAAAAAATTGATTCTATTCAAACAAACAATAATCTAATATTAAGTGATAGATCTATAATGAATTCAAATCCTCAACTTGAAATTTATGCAGATGATGTAAAATGTACTCATGGATCTACTACTGGTCAAATAGATGAAGATGCTTTATTTTACCTTAGATCTCGAGGATTAGATATTTTAGCTGCTAAATCAATATTAATTAATGGTTTTGCAAATGAAATTATTGATGCGATGTCTAATAAAACATTTAAATTGAAATTTACAAAATATCTTCAAGAATGGCTCAAAAATATAAATCATGAAAAATAATATTAACATAATTAATGAATTTTTAGCAAATGAATAATGATAATGAAAAAATTATTCTATCTCGTGATTGCGATGCCACTCTCATCCCATTTGGCAATGCATTTACCTTAAAAAAAGGTGATGACGTAAAAATTACCCAAGCTTTAGGTGGTAGTTACACGGTAATGGCTAGGGGTTCATTATTTAGGATAGAAGCTAAAGATGCAGATGCAATTGGAAAAGATATTATCGAAATCTCAAAAGAAGATAGTCAAATTACGGGTCATGCTACTGAAGAAGAAATATGGGAAGTTTTAAAAACTTGTTATGACCCTGAAATACCTGTAAATATGGTNGATCTTGGTTTAATTTATTCCTGTGAACTAAAAAATGAAAAACCAAGTGGGACAAATATAGAAATCAAAATGACATTAACTGCACCGGGTTGTGGTATGGGACCTATGCTTGTTGATGANGTTAAAGCCAAAGTAAAAGGTGTAAAAAATGTTAAAGATGTCAATGTTGAATTGGTTTGGGAACCACAATGGAACCAAGATATGATGTCTGAGTCAGCAAAATTAGATACTGGGATGTATTAATATGACTCAACCCAATTCAATTGACGCAAATCAATTAAGAAAATCATTTCCTATCTTTGAAAAAAGATCATTAATCTATTTAGATAGTGCAGCTACTTCACAAAAACCAAAAATTGTAATTGACGCTGTAAAAAATTTTTATAATGAATATAATTCAAATGTCCACAGATCCATATATGATATTAGCCAAGAAGCAACTGAAGCATATGAAACAGCAAGAGAAAAAGTTGCAAAATTTTTAAATGTTGATAAAGTAGATTCCATTATTTTTACAAAAGGAACAACTGAATCCATGAATTTAATTGCATACTCATGGGTAAGACATAATCTTAAAAAAGATGATGAAATATTAATTACTGAAATGGAACATCATAGCAATATGGTACCCTGGCAATTAGCTTGTAAAGATGTAGGAGCTAAACTAAAAATAATTCCATTTGAATTCGATGGAACACTAAAACATCCAGAAAAATATTTTTCAAAAAGAACTAAATTAGTATCTATAACACACCAATCTAATGTATTTGGAACCATAAATGACATTGATAAAATAATAAATCTTGCAAAAAAATATAATGCTATAAGTGTTATTGACGCTGCCCAGAGTGTACCACATTTCCCAGTTGACGTTAAAGCAATTGATTGTGATTTNTTAGCTTTTTCTGGACATAAAATGTTAGGCCCTACAGGTGTTGGTGTATTATATGGAAAACCAGAATTATTGGAAAATATGAATCCATTTCTTGGTGGTGGAGAAATGATTCGTTCAGTTCAATTAAATGAATCAACTTGGAATGACATTCCTTGGAAGTTTGAAGCTGGAACACCAAACATTGCTCAAGCAATAGGACTTGGTGTTGCAGTTGATTTTCTAAATGAAATTGGGATGAATAATATCCATAATTATGAAAAATTAATAACTGATTACGCTTTAAATTGTTTAAATGAAATTGATGGAATTACAATATACGGAAATCCTCCAAATCGTGGTGGAGTTATAACTTTTAATATTAANAATATTCACTCCCATGATTTGGCTCAAATTTTAAATGATGATAAAATAGCAATTCGCGCCGGACATCATTGTGCTCAACCAATAATGAATAAATTAAATGTGTCTTCTACAGCAAGAGCGAGTTTCTATTTTTACAATACATTTGATGAAATTGATTTATTATGTAAATCAATAAAAAAAGCTATAAAACTATTTAAATAGACCAATTCTTGATTCAGTCTTTGATATATTGTAATTTANNNTACNAAAATTATGNTAAAATTAACTAGAAAAACGGAATATGCATTAATTGCCTTAAGACACTTNCAGCAAGTCAAAAAANACGAAATTGTCAGCGCTAANGAAATTGCAAATGCATATAAAATTCCAATTACAATTTTATCAAAAGTTTTGCAAGAACTTTCNAAANAAAAATACATAGAACCTATTCAAGGCCCTTTAGGTGGATACAAGTTAAAAGCAAAACTAGATAAAATAAGCATGACGGTTTTTTTTGAAACCATGGAAGGTCCTCTTGGCATTATGGACTGCTATTATGATGATTCCAAATGTGAATTAGTAAATACTTGTAATATTAGAACCCCCATTGAAAGATTAAACAATAGAATGAGAGACATGTTAAATAAAATGTCCGTAAAAGATGTAACTTGTTAAAATGAATGAACAAAAAGTTATAAATGTTTTAAAAAAATGTAATGATCCTGAAATCCCAATTGATCTTTGGAATTTAGGTTTAATTTATGATTTTAAAATTCAAGAATCATTCAGTAAAGGTAAATTTGATATTAACATTACGATGTCGCTTACTACACCTGGATGTGGAATGGGTGAATTTATGAAAAACGATATNAGAACAAAACTTGAGGATCTTGACGAAGTAAATCAAGCTTTTATTACAATTACATTTGATCCACCATGGACTCCTGAACTTATGACAGATGAAGGTAAAAAAAAACTTGGTTTTGAGCCAAAACCAAATGAACCTAAGCAAAATGATAGTTGGGAATAATGTCAGATAATAATACNAAAAAAGAAATTTTAGAAGGCATAACTCTTACAAAAAATGCTGCAAAAAGGTTAATTCAAATTAAAACTAAACAAGATGGTAAATATCTCAGAGCATCTGTTACNGGAGGAGGTTGTTCTGGCATGAATTATAATTTGGATTGGGATAATAATCTAGAAGATTTTGATAAAATATATAATCAACATGGAATAAAATTAGTTGTTAATGTAAAATCTTTAATTTATTTAAGAGGAATGAAAATAGATTTCTCATCAGATATTTTATCAGGTGGATTCAAATTTGTAAATCCAAATGCATCAAGAACTTGTGGCTGTGGAACATCNTTTTCAGTATAAAAATGGAAACAATACATCTTGATGATTTNTTAGTTGATGGTGCAATTAGAGAAAAAAACTTCAGAAAAAAAATCGATAATATTGATTGGCATNAATANCAAAACAAAAGAGTATTAATTAGGGGTTGTTCAGAGGCAATTGTACCTACTTGGGCNTATTTAATGATAACCTCCAACTTAGCTAAATATGTNAGTAGAATATATTTTGGTGAACTAAGATCAGCTGTAAAAATTTACGTTAATAATCAATCTAAATAATTAAACAAATTACTTGCCANAACTCGATATAATTTNCTATCTTATAGATTGAGGTTAAGGTTAAATTTCAATTATAAGTAAAGTAGGGAGAAATTATGCGATATAAATTGTTATCACTTATTATTTTTTCAATAATGATTGGAGACTTTCTTAATTCCCAATCTATTACTGGTACATATCAAGCTAAATCTGCAACTGTTAATTACACATANGTAGTAAGAGAACCAGATCATTCTGGAGATACAGATACAGATGGAATTTATGGCACATGGGTAGTTTCTGATGGATCTGGTGGCTATGTTGCTGTTGATGCAAACAATGATGGANNTCCAGATTATAAAAGAGCATTGCTTGGAGGTGGTGTAGGNACTACAATTTCACAATCTCTTTATAAAGAAGCAAAAGATCCATTTTATCTTTTAAATTACCTTGGCGTAGATCTTACACTTGCATTCGATATGGAACAAGGAACTGCTATNATACCTGGNGTTTCAACAAGAGCTGCAAAATACCCAACAGTTGATACAGAAAATTGTATTTCCGCTTTAACCGTTGCTGATATTACTGANAATATGGATTTAACATTCAAAGGTCCAATTGTTAACCCAAATGGAAATTTTGTTTGGGGACTTGGAATTCAGCAATCAAATATTTTTTCATGGGTAAGACCAATTAATCCAAGTGTTCATTATCCTAANAAAGGCGGTTATGTTCCAGGACCAGGTGAAGCAGACTCATCTTGGGGAATGATTGTAGGAAGAGACTTNNTTGAAGATTCTAATGGTGCAAGGTTTAAAAGAGTAGATGTTCGTTGGCACTCATACAGTGGTGCATATGAAACTGGAGGAGCTCAAATTGGTATTGATGAAGAGTCTCCTGAATCAAGTTCTGATTACTTAAAAATCGATAATCAAACTGGTGTATCAGTAACTGCTGATTTAGTTACAATTCCAAATTTTGCAACAATTGCTAGTGGAATAAATGGGGTTTCTCTAGATGTTGGTTCTTATCCAATGATAAATGGTCCAGGTATTGATCATGATAAATTATCTTTTACCCCACCTCAACAAAGATTAACTCAGGTTCAAGTAGGTGGAACATGGAATAGTGTAGGTTATATTTTTGATGGACGTGGAAGTGATGGTAAAATCTTTAGTGGCGATGAACCATTTGCTGCAACAGGATATTATTTTACTTTTAATTACTTACAAGCTGCTGGTGGATTTAACACTGCATTCGGTGCTAAAATAGCAGAAGATCCAGCAGATGCAAAAGGTGCTTTTCTATCTGGTTTGACTGCAGGAGCCGGTGCTTTAGGGGTTGATTCAACTCTTACAGCTTCAATAGCAGACACATTAAGTTCTATTTTGAACGACCAAGTAACTGCGATTTACTTAGGTTTAGTTGCTGGAGGCACTTCTCATGGTGCTGCAGCAGGTATTGCAACAAATAGAGTAGCTCCAAGTGCCCCATCACAACTCTTAGGAATGCTAGCAATGAACGGTGTAAACGTAAATGATGGTGACCATGATTTCAATGGTACTAATGGAAGACTATTATTTAAAGTTGATGCTGCATCAGGGGCTGGTGGTATTTGCATACCTACAAAAGAATATCAAGAAGTAAATGTTGAGTTTACAAATATAGTGGATTGGGTTCCTCCTTCTGGTCCTATAGCTCCACTAAGAGTAAATGATACAAGTAACTTACCTAATGAGTTTGAATTATTGGATAACTATCCAAATCCATTCAACCCTTCAACCAGTATAAGCTTTAATATTCCCAATGAAGTATATACTGAAGTTGCTATTTATAATATGATGGGACAAAAAGTTAGAACATTACATAATGGTAATTTACAAGCTGGTCGTCATCATATTTTCTTTGATGGATTTGATGATAACAATATTCAATTAGGTAGTGGAGTTTACTTTTACAGAGTAACTGCTGGTGAGTTTAATGCCACTAAAAAAATGATGTTAGTTAAGTAAATTCCTCTTAGGAGTTTAATTTAATTGTTTATTAATAAGTTCAGCTTCATAATATATGGGGCTGAACTTTTTTTTTAAAATATGAAAAGAATTAAATATATAATATCGTTAATCTTATTTAGTAATCTTTTTGGACAAAATAATTCTATTGAAGGAATTATTTTAGATTCATCTAATAAAAAACCACTTGTTGCAGCAAACGTATTAATCAAAGATAATAAAGGTTTCTCAAATGGAGCTTCTACTGATGAAAATGGTAAGTATACCATAATTAATATTCCAAATGGTGAATTTATTATAAAAGTAGATTATATCGGTTTCGAAACTCAGGAAAAAACTTTAGTTGTAGGTTCAAATCAAAAATATAACCTTGACTTTAACCTTGCACCATCAGCTATTGAATTTGATACATACGTTGTCACTGCTTCAAGAAGAAAAGAAAGAATTGAAGATGCTCCTGCTGCAATTAGTATAATTACTAAACAATCCATTAGGCGTGAAAGTAATACAAACTTAGGTGATTATTTAAAAAATGTTAAAGGTGTAGACTTCACACAATCAGGAGTTGATAGTTATAATTTAAGTGCAAGAGGTTTTAATAGTTCATTTAGTTCAAGATTATTAACATTAACTGATGGTAGAATGGCTAATGTTCCTTCTCTCAGGTTAACAGCTTATAATGTAATACCGGTATCGTTTGAGGATGTTGAACAAATAGAAGTTGTATTAGGTCCATCTTCTGCTTTATATGGTCCCAATGCACATAGTGGAGTTTTAAATATTGTAACAAGGGCACCAAGAGATTCAAAGGGAACTGTTTTTAATGTACAAACAGGTTACTTATCTCAAAAAAATAGTAAACCATTACAAAAAATAACATTTCGACACGCAAATACTTGGAAAAATTTTGGATATAAAGTTTCAGGAGTAGCGTTAAATGCATATGATTGGAGACATTATAATGGAGATGAGTTTGAAGGGCATGACCCAGCTTTTTTAGGAAGACCACATTTAATTAAGGATGGTATAGATAATCAAGGTAAAAATGATCATGAATTATTAAATCCAAAATTTAATGAAGACATGTTAATTGAATTAACTAAGGGTGAAATTTTGAATAATGGCATTGATGATAACGGAAATGGATTCATTGATGAATCAATGGATATGATTGGATATGCTTATGCTGATGGAATGGTAAATCTTAACTTCAAATTTGGAGAAACCAACTCTCCATTAATTGATGAATCAATGGTAGATATTGCTCAAAATGATCCATTTAATCGTCTTTGTATAGATGAAGGTGTAATTAATGCTTATGCTGATAATTGTTCAGGGGAAATTATTTGGGGAGTGACATCTTCAAATATTGGTAAACAATACAAAGATGGTGTTGATAATAATGGTAATGGTGCAATTGACGAAAAAATTGATACGGGAATAGATGGAAGAGATGAATTGTTTTATGATGGAATTGATAATGATGGCGATGGTAAAATAGATGAACTTGATGAAGTTAATGCAAATTCATGGTTAAATCGTTTTGATAATTATTCAAAAGGATCAAATGGACAAGGAACAGGATTTGGTGCTTATAAATATGATGATGAGGGAAATCTTTTATTTGATACAAATCAAAACGGAGTTTTTGGTGATGATGAGGATTTTGTATTAAACAAAGGTGAATTAAGTCAATGGATTAAAGATTCAAATGGTGATGGTCTAGATGATTTTCCTGATTTTAATGTTGAAAATTATAGATATGATATTCGATTGGATTATGATCCAAATCCTGATTTAAATGTCAATTTTTCACATGGTTATGCATATGCTAAAAATATAAATATCACAGGTATTGCAAGATTTCTTGCTGATGGTTGGGTTTATAATTATTATCAATCTAGATTAAGCTATAAAAACTTTTTTTGGCAAAGTTATTTAAATACTAGTAATTCTGGAGAATATAATCCTAATTATCCATTAGCTTTATCACCTACAAGAAACTTAGCTACCGGAAGTACTATCTTTGATAGATCAAAGAAGTTTAGTTCTCAATTTCAACATTCTATCAATTTAATGAATGAAAATCTACGTTTTGTTTGGGGGGCTGATTATTTTTTAACTATGCCAAATACTAAAGGAACCATTCTGGCTGATAATAATTTATCCAATAAACGAGACGATAACGGAAATGGAGAAGCTGGTTCTCCAATATCTTGGACCGATTATAATGATAATTTTAATTATGATAAAGGTGAAATGTTTAATATTTGGAAAACACACAATGGATTACAAGATGGTGAATTTGAACCTATTGATAATGTAAAAGGTGCAATAGCTGATGGAATTGATAATGATGGTGATGGTTTAATAGATGAAGGAATTGATGAAAAAAGTGAGGATAACAGATATATTGTAAATGAATTTGGTGCATACTATCAAATTAATTGGAAATTAAATTCTAAATTTGAATTAATACATGCGACAAGATTTGACGCTCATGATAGATTAACCAATTTCATAGATTTTAATAATTACGATTATAATTATAATCCTTTAAAATGGAAGTTTAATTTTAAAGAAAAAAAAGGTTTACAAGTTTCTCCTAAGTTAGGTCTTGTTTATAGACCGAAAGAAAATCAAAATTTTAGATTAACTTGGGCAAAAGCATTTAATACTCCATCGAATCAAGCACTATTTTTGGATATTTTTGTTACTCGTGTAGCAACCTATAAAGTATATGCACGGGGAGCAAATAATGGTTACATTTACCCAAGAGGAGAAAATGGAAATATTTTTTGGAAAGATCCCTACGATCCATTTACATTGAATGAATTTGATTCAACATCACATGTTTTTTTCTTTCCAACCACAGATCCTAACAACCGAGGTTTTTTTAAAGATAAAGTTTTAGATCAAGGTGGGATTTATCCTGAAGAAGTTCACACACTTGAACTTGGATATAAAGGAAGAATTACACCAAATATCTATGCAACATTAGATGTTTTTAGAAGCAATTATAGTTCATTTGTAAGTGCTATAACTTTTATAACTCCAATTGTATTATCAAAAGAAGTTATTACAACCGATTATAATCAAAATGGTTTAATAAATGAAGATCCAGATAATATCGTTGATGAAGAAGATTTAGATTATTCTTATGATATTTGGACATCTTATATTGATGGTGTTTCTGCGATTGATACTTCATCTGGGATAAATCCACCAGTTGTTGTCGGATACGTTAATTATGGTAATGTAAATATGGGTGGGATTGATATGAGTTTATCAATATTTTTAAGCAAAAATTGGAACTTGGATATCAATTACTCCTTTTTGAGTATGAGTTCGTTTATTAATCCGATTACAAATGTAAAAGATCCAATAAATGCCCCAAAAAACAAAGGCAACTTAAAACTTCAATATACAAACCATAATGGTAAATTCAATACATCTCTAAGTCTTAGATATGTAGAAAAATTTCCTTGGCAATCCGGTGTTTATTTTGGAACAATTGGTCCTTATACAATTTTTGATTTACATGCAAGATATCAAATAGTTGATAAAGTTGCTGGATTATTAACTGTTAGTAATATTTTTAATGATTCCCATATTGAAATTCAAGGAGGACCTGCAATAGGAAGAGTTTTAATGTTTAGGCTTCAAGCTGAACTATAACGTAAAAAATTAATTATTTGCTTAATTAATTTGGAAGTGAATCTTCTGGAGGTTTAATATCAAATTGATTAATTGCTTCAGATTTTGGAACAGCAATTTCACCATGCTGAGCTTCATATTTTTTGATATTATCACTTAAAGCTATATAAAAACTTTTCAGATGTGAAGGTGTCATTATTATTCTTGATCTTACCTTAGCTTTTGGCATTCCTGGAAGCAACCTAGTGAAATCCATAATAAATTCAGCTGATGAATGAGTTATAACCGTAAAGTTTGCATAGTCTCCAGCACCTATTTTTTCATCTAATTCAATATTAATTTGTTGTTCTTTTTTTTTATTCATGATTTTTTCTTTCTTCCTCTTCGACCTTTTTCTCGTTTCTTTAAAAGAGGATCTTCGTCATCTCCTTGATTTCTCAAATTAAATTCTTCCCAATCTTCTTCTAGACCCTCCCAAACATCTATTTCTTCAGTTGAATCTTTTTCTACCGTTTGTACTTCCTCAACAAATAAAGAAAAATTATCCTTTTTCTTTTCAAAATCTTGAGGGTCAACATCTTCTGAATCTCCAGCATCAATTTCGGTAACTTCCGATTCAATGACTTCTGTATCTTCTACCTTGGGTTC
>PAOF01000035.1 GCA_002707905.1 Fidelibacterota bacterium | reverse complement strand
TCTCAAGATCCAGATGCAAGAGTAGCTTGTGAAACATTAACAACCACTGGGTTAGTTCTTGTTTCAGGGGAAGTTACAACTTCATGTTATTCAGATTTTCAAAAAATAATACGAAATACATTAAAAAAAATAGGCTATACTAATCCAGAATATGGATTAGATCATCAAGATTGTTCAGTTTTAACCTCTATTCATGAGCAAAGCCCAGATATAGCAAAAGGTGTAGATTCAACTACTGAAAAAGAGCAAGGTGCTGGTGATCAGGGACTTATGTTTGGATATGCTTGTGATGAAACTGATGTTTTAATGCCTTTACCAATTACTTTAGCTCACAGATTAGCAAAAAAACTATCTGAATTAAGAAAAAATAATATTCTTCCTTGGTCAAGGCCAGATGGAAAAACTCAAGTATCAATCAAATATGAAAATGGTATACCAGTAGGTGTTGAAAAAGTTGTAATTGCAATTCAACATGATCCTGATATCTCAAATAATGAAATTCATTCTGCAATTAAAGAGAATGTAATTAGACCTGTATGTGACAAATGGTTAAATGATAATACTGAATTCTTTATTAACTCAACTGGAGTTTTCATAAAAGGAGGTCCTGAAGCAGATACAGGTCTTACTGGAAGAAAAATAATTGTTGATACATATGGAGGTTATGGAAGACACGGAGGTGGAGCATTTTCAGGAAAGGACCCTTCAAAAGTTGATAGATCAGCTTCCTATATGGCGAGATATATTGCAAAAAATATTGTCTATGCTAAACTAGCTTCAAAATGTGAAATCCAACTAGCTTATTCGATTGGAGAAGCTAATCCTGTATCCGTAAATGTAAACACCTTTGGAACTAGTCAAATTAATGATGAAAAAATAATATCAATTATTAAAGATAATTTTCCATTAAAGCCCAAGGAAATAATTGATCATTTAAATTTAAAAAGACCAATTTATTTTAATACAGCTTCATATGGTCATTTTGGTAGAGAAAATGAGAACGGTTTCCCCTGGGAAAAATGTGATAAGGTTAGTGAATTAAAAAAATATTTAAATTAGATAATAGGAAATAAACAATGTCAGAATATGATGTAAAAGACTTAAAGCTATCAGAATTAGGAAAAGAAAGAATACTATGGGCAGATAGAAGTATGCCTGTATTAAAATCAATAAGAGATAGATTTAAAAATGAAAAACCATTGAATGGGATTAGAATTTCAGCTTGTTTACATGTTACTGCTGAAACAGCTAATTTAATGAGAACTCTTCAAGAGGGTGGTGCTGACACTTTGCTTTGTGCTTCAAACCCACTTTCTACTCAAGATGATGTTGCAGCATCATTAGTGAATGATTTCAATATTAAAACTTTTTCAATAAACGGTGAAGATAATGATACATATTATTCTCATATTAAATCTGCTTTAGACCATCATCCACACATAACATTTGATGATGGTGCTGACTTAGTAAGTATGCTTCACTCGGATTATGAAAGTCAAATATCTGAGGTTAAATGTAGTATGGAGGAGACCACTACTGGGGTTATAAGATTGGAGGCAATGAAAGAAGATGGTGCACTTAAGATACCAGTAGTAGCAGTAAATGATGCAAATTCAAAACATCTTTTTGATAACAGATATGGAACCGGTCAATCAACAATAGATGGAATAATCAGGGCAACTGATATTTTACTAGCTGGGAAGAAATTTGTTGTTGGTGGATATGGTATGTGTGGAAGAGGTCTTGCAGCAAGAGCTAAGGGAATGGGTGCTCACGTTATTGTAACTGAAGTAAACCCATTAAGAGCATTAGAAGCTGCAATGGATGGTTTTGAGGTTATGTCAATGATTGATGCAAGTAAATCCTCAGATATTTTTTGTACAGTTACTGGCAATACAACAATTTTAGGAAGCGAACATTTTTCTAACATGAAAGACGGTGCAATTGTTGCAAACTCAGGACATTTTAATGTAGAGGTTGACTTAGAATCATTAAAGAATATTTCAAAAAAAGTGAATTTAGGTGTAAGAGATTTTGTTGATGAATATATTCTACAAAATGGTAATCGAATCTATGTTCTTGGGGATGGAAGATTAATTAATTTAGTTGCTGCAGAAGGACACCCTGCTTCAGTTATGGATATGAGCTTTTCAGTTCAGGCTTTAATGGCAGAATTTACAACGCAAAATGATTTAGATATATCAGTTCATACAGTTCCAAAAAAAATTGATGAACTAGTTGCTAAACTTAAGTTAGATTCTATGGGAATATCAATTGACACGCTTACATCAAAACAAACAAAATACTTGGCTTCATGGCAAGAGGGTACATAAAACTAATTCATTTAATATGAAACGATCAATTTCGATCGTAGCTGCTTGTTTTCTAGTTTTTCTTGAATTTGGGTGTGATTTCCAAAATCCATCTGATTTTAAGACACCAACATGGAATGTTAATCTTACATTACCACTTATAGATACTTTTTATCCATTAAGTGATATTGCTTCAAATGATTCATCTAAAACCTCTGATGGTGAATCAATGGCAAATATAATTAAATCTGCTGGTGATTCTTTATTAATTGATTTTGAGGGTGAATTAACTGAAACAACAATTTCAAGAGACTATTTAATTGTTCCAGAAACCAATCCTGATGCTGTTTCTCAATCGATAAATGTTCCTACTGTCTCTGATATTTTAACAGTTCCTTTGAGCTATGATTCAAGTTTTGGATTTTCAGCGGATCTTCCATCAAGTATACCAGTTCCAGGTGTAACTGGTGGTGATGTTTGGAAAAGTCAGGTATTGGCTGTTTTAGAACCAAATGTTAATGATGCTTTTCCCCAAAAGATTGCATCTATACCATTAAATAATGCTTTTAATAGTATTGATTTTGCAAGTGTAGATGGGATAACTATAAAAGGTGTTGAAGATGANAATTATTTTAAAACAACTGTTAATGTTGAAAATTTTCCAGATAATGCAGGAATAAATGATGTTTCAATCAAGTTAACAACTGGACCTTCAAATACAGAATTAATTAGTCAAACACATCTAAATGGTCAGTTTAATTTACCGATTCAAAATTCTTTGGTAGGTAAAAAATTACTTGATGGAGACTTAAATTTTGATTTAACCGTTGATTGGATGAGACCAGGAGATACTCAAGTTGTTACAATTACAGGTACTCCAACTATTACAGTTCTCTTTGATCTTAAATTAACAAATCCCGACTCTGTTACGATTAATGTATCAGATGCAATATCATTAGTAGATTCAGATGTTTTGACATTGCCTAAGTTTTCTGATAATACATCAGATATGGGAGGATGTGGTGTCACCAGTTTATTTGGAGGTACTATAGTTCCTGATACTGAAAAAGCATTTAATGCAAGTAATAAATTTATATTTAAAGATGTGACTAGTACTTTTCCATTTCCAGTTCAACTTCAAATTCATTTTAAAAATTTTTTTCCAGAAACAGGCTCAACTGATTCAGTCAAAATAGATGAAGAGGTTTTTGGAGATAATTGGGTAGATATCGTTAAAACAATAGCTAATCACGAATTTAAACATTCTTCAGGAAATGATACAATTCCAATAGATGAATTTGATGTGGACTTTGATATGAAAACAAAAGGTGGAACTTATGGCTTTTTAATTGATGGTTCTCAACCCACTTGGCAATTTGATTTTGCTATGAATGTTGGAAAAATGGAGTTTAAAACTTTAAAGGCAAAAATAGATTGTCCATTTCCGGAAGTCAAACAAGAAATGCCAGCAATGGGTTCTGGTCTTCCTGGAATGTCATTTGAAGGTATTCAAATGGATTTTGAATTTATTAATCAAATTAGAGCTCCTGTTGAAATGAATTTTAATTTGAAAGGTACATCACCACTAGGCGAAATTGTAGAGGTTCCACTTGATTATGTTTCAATTGCTACCCCTATAAATTTAGGTGATAGTGCAAAAACAATCGTTAGAATGAATGCAACTGGATATAGTGTTTTAGAATATAATCCTTGGAGTGGTCCCTCGACCCCTATTACCAATGAAACAAATTATCTTAAAAGTTCAGATAGTACTATTGTAAAATTACTATCATCTGGACCACAATCAATTAATGTAAATGCTTCTGCAGGTATTACTGATAAAACTGCAGCTTCTTTAGATTTAGGATCAAAAATTAAAGGTACATTTAAATTAATAGCTCCATTTGAAATTAAAATGGAAGAAATTGCATGGCTCCCTGAAAAAGCAACTGTAATTGAGGAATGGGAGCATGATACTAGAGCCAAGTTGAGAAATTTTGTCAAAGAATCTGTTCTAACAACAAGAGTAATTAATGGATTGCCCATTGGAGGTGAATTAGCTATTCTTTTTTCAGATAATACTATTTTCCCTTATGGAAGATCTGAATTAGCGTTAACTAGTTTGAAAGATGATTTTGTAAAAAATCAAGAAGTAGGAAAAAATAAATGGAGTGATTCTGATACAATAAGTATTCTTACTAAATGTAGTGATTTGTTAAGTCAATCTGTTTATTTATCAAATGTCATATATGATATGAAAAATTGCTCTGAAAATTCAGGTTATATTGTACAAAGAAAAATTGGTGCTAAAGATACACTTATTGCTTATGTAGATACATTATTTAAATTAATATTACCAAGACCAAATTCATGGGAAAACATTCCTCCAAATTCTGTGGATATCTCAGCTGATTCGACTACAGTTAGTATTTTAGATACTTCGAAAATGAATTTATTAACTGACATTGGAAGTCACTATGTTAAACCAAGAATTTTGTTTAAGGGTTCTATTAATAAAGTTCCTGATGTAATATCATTCTCTATGAGAGATACTTTAAAAATTCAATCTTATATTGGTTTTTTACTTCAAAGTGATGGTTTTACAACCAAATCAAAAGATGAATTTATTTTAAAATATCCAAATGGAGGGGAAACTTTACAAAATTTTCAATCGGTTGATGTTAAATGGATAGCATTAGGCGATAGTATTCCTGATCAAAAAATAAATTTATTTAAATCAAATAATTCTTTGCCTGATATTAATGATGAATCTATTTGGAATCAAATTAATTTAATTGGTAGTCCTAGTGGAAAAGATAGTACTGCTAATTGGACACCTAGCTCTGTACAAGATACAGTTTGGCTTAAAATATGTAATGAAGATAATACAATATGTGATATGACAATGACATGGTTTAAAGTTGAATAAATGAAAAATTTCAGTAAAATTATTTTTTTTGTTATTTTATTATCATGTTTTGGTTTTTCTCAAATCAAAAGAAGTCCTGTTATGTTAGGAATGGGTGGTGCATATACTACTCAAGCTGATGGTATATATGCAGTTGGTGTGAACCCAGCAAATCTTAACTACCAACATGGTAAACCATTTATGTGGCAAATAGGAACTTTAAATTTTGGATTGATAAATAATTTTTTATCTCTTGAAAATACTCTTGGTCTTAGTGGAGAAAATTTAGAAACAAATAATCAAAGAGGTAAAAATAAAATTTATGATCAAATTAGAGATGGATTGAGATTTAACCAACATGCACATATTAGCATTCCAATGTTAAGTTTTTCTTCAGGAAACATGGCAGTCACAAACGATATTATTGAAATTTCAGATTTAAATATGCCAAGAGGAATTTTTCAATTCATATTAGAAGGTAATGAAGTTGGTGTACCCATTGATTTGGAGTTTCAAAGGGAAAGCATGGTTGTTAGTGAACATTCTTTTTCTTTTGCTGTTCCTTTAGAAAATTTTTCTTGGGGAGTAACAATGAAATATCTTGGTGGAATAATTTATTCAGGAACAGATCCTGATTCTAGTTTTGCTGTATTTAATACTGATCCAACTAATTTCAATTTACAAGCTAAGTATTTTTATCGACAAGGAATTGGTGGAAATGGGTTCGCATTTGATTTTGGATTGGCTACTAAAGAATTAAATGGTTTTAGAATAGGAGCTTCAATTATTAATGCTTTTGGATCAATTAATTGGAATGAACCATCTTTGTTTGGTGAAGAGTTTTCACAAACTTTAGCAAAATTAACACCTGGAATTCTTGAACATGGTGGGAGTTGGGGACCATATATTTTTGAAAAAAATCAAGCATTAGTTCATGAAATCATAGCTGACTCCGTAACATTACTTGATTTAACTAGCGGAAAATGGGATGAAACCTTTATCGAGAAAAAATATACTATTTCAGATTTAGATGATAATGGAAATGCGAGAACATTTAAAGTCCGTTATCCTGGACACTTTAGATTAGGTATATCTAAACAAATAGATAAAGATCTTTTGATTTCGTCTGATTTAATTGCTGGTTTTACAAATAGATTGGGAATGTACCAAAACTGGCAATTATCAGCTGGTATTCAATTTAATAGACTTAAATCAATACCTTTGAGAGTTGGTTATATGTATGGTGGAAAATATATAAAAGAATTAGGTTTTGGTGCTGGTTTTCATGCAGGCCCTGTAATATATGATTTTGCATTTTCATTTCGAAATGGTGTATGGGTACACAATATGAAAGGAATATCTATATCTTTAGGTATAGCTTTAACAAGTTTTAAAAGTAGAAAAGATAAAGTAAAAGATAGTGAAAAATAAATTATTTTTTTGCTAGAATCATTAGTAATAAACCACCAAAACTAAAAATTATATTTCCAAACCAAGCTGAGAGTAAAGGGCTTAAAATATCTTTATATCCTAAGGTTATTCCAAATCTAATAAAGGCATAATAAGCAAAAATTAAAAATACGCTTATTCCGGCACCAAATGCTAATTCTGTTGATGGTCTAAAAGCTACTAAGGGAACAGCAAAAAGAACAACTATCATATTTATAAACGAAAAAGCTAGCTTCGCGTGCAAATTTACCTCCCATCGTGTTGTTTCTATACCACTTTGATTTAATTCTTTAATAAAATTTTTTAAATCTAAATAGTTTTTTTCCTGAGGGGCAATTGCTTCTTTTGATAAATCTTTAGGAGTATATCCTGTATTAAGTAAAGTGTCATTTCGTGAAATATATACATCAGTTTCAAAACCTTCATCATTAAAATTTCTAATAGCATATGTATTTAAGACCCATTTTTTTTGTTCATTATTCCATTCCATTTTATGAGCATCAATTCTTTTA
Organism: Fidelibacterota bacterium; assembly: GCA_002707905.1. GTDB lineage: Bacteria > Fidelibacterota > Marinisomatia > Marinisomatales > S15-B10. The sequence goes on along the minus strand of PAOF01000035.1, from coordinate 16,768 downwards.
TTTAATTTACCATTTTTCATGTACTGTATAGCTACTCCACTTGCTAGATTAGTTCTAGGAGAATATTTGTCAATAGCTATTTGTGATTGGTTATTTTTACTTAAAAAAATATTTTTCTTTTTTAATGAAAAAGTACTATTCCTTGATTTCATTACAAATTTTTTTTCTATTTCTTTACATTTTTTATTTCCAAATGTTACCAAAGAATTATCAAAGTAAAATCCAGCAATACTAATTATAATAGATAAAATAATTATTGGCGTTGCAATTCTATAAAGAGAAACTCCAGCAGCCTTCATTGCAGTTAATTCATTTCTCTTTAATAATAATCCAATTGTAAAAATAGTTGATACCAGCATTGCCATTGGTAAACCAATACTTGTGAACCAAGGAATTGAATAAAAATAATAACTAATTATTGCATTGATTGGAATTTTTGAATCAATAAATTTGTCAATATTTTCAACGTAATCAACTAAAACAAATAAAATTATAAAGCCAAAAATTGAAACTAGTAAAAGATTCAAAAACTGGCTTAAAATATATCTATCTATTTTTTTCATTTATTTTATTAAGTTTTTTTTGTTTTTTTAATAATTTCAATTTTTTCAACTTGAGTCGAACTTGCTTTTAAAACTCTAATTTTATAAAATTCTGAATTTAACGTATTACCTTTTTCAGGTATTTTACCAAGTTTTTCAATAATATATCCTCCTACGGTTTCATAATTTCCCTTTGATAAAAATATATTGTGTTTAATTAAATCGTTAATGTGTATTCTACCATCAATTACAAAACTTTTATGTGAAAGTTTTATTATTTTTTTTGATTCTTTATCAAAAATATCTTCAAATTCACCAAATATTTCCTCAATTAAATCTTCAATTGTTACTAATCCAAGTGTTTCTCCACTTTTACCAATTATTATTGCCATAGACAATCTGTATTTTCTTAATTCTTTCAATGCATCATTTGACGACATATTTTCATGAATGAATAATGGATTATGAACAATATCTGATAAATTTTTAGGTTCATTTAATAAATCATTTAAATAAATAATTCCATTGATATTATTTAAATCTTTTTCAAATTGAACAATTTTTGATAAACCTGATGAAATTATAATATCGATTGCATCAGAAATTGCTCCATTTTGTTCAATTCCAATTATATCATGCTTGGGAGTCATAGAGTTTTTAACAGATTGTTCACCAAATTCAAAAATATTTGTTATTACTTCTTTTTCATCTTTTTCTAAATCTTCTCCTAATTCAATTCCTTCAAATAATATCTCTAACTCTTTTCTTGAGTAATTATAATTAGTTTGTTTTTCATTAATTGAAATTCTCTGTGTATAATTTCTAAAAATCCAAACAATTGGTTTTAATAAGAAATCAGAAATTTGAAAAAATTTTGTAAAAAATAAAGCAAACTTATTTGGATACTCATGACAAAAACTTTTTGGTAAAATTTCCCCAAATATTAGAATAATTAATGATATAATTATTAAAATATATAATTCAGGTATTTGTAATCTGTATAGAATTACTGTAGTAAATGATGACATCAAAACATTTGAAAGATTTAAACCTAGTAAAATTGTCGTAATATATTTTTCAGGATTTTTAATTAAATTCTCTGTTTTTTTTGCTATTAAATTACCTTGTTCTTTCCAAACACTAATTTGTATAATATTTGAATGTAATTTGTGAAATGTAATTTCTGCTGCAGAAAATAAAGCAGAAAGGATTAGACCAATTGTTGCTAAAATAAGTTCCAACATAATTATTTACTTAAAAAATTTTAAGATTAAATTTATATAATGTAATAATTTACGTTATCTTTTAGATATAAAATTTAAATAATTAACATAAATATGAAACTATCATCTACTGAAAAACAAAATCCTATTTCAACAGATTTAGATACTAAGTCAGTAAAAGAAATTTTAAAAATAATTAATGATGAAGATGCCAAAGTTGCTAATTCTATAAGTAAGATTTTGCCAGAAATTGAAAAAACTATTAATTTTGCTATCGAAACAATTAAAAATGGTAGAAGTATTTTTTATGTTGGAGCAGGAACAAGTGGAAGGTTGGGTGTTTTAGATGCTGCTGAATGTGTTCCAACTTTTTCAGTACCTGAAAATTATTTTCAAGGAATTATCGCAGGAGGAAATGATGCACTTATTAAATCAATTGAAAATTCTGAAGATGATATATTAGCTGCAGAAAAGGATTTAAAAAAAGCAAAAGTTTCAGCTGGGGATCTTGTGATTGGAATAGCCTCAAGTGGAACCACACCATATGTTCTTCATGCATTAAAATATTCAAAAAAAAAGGGGTGCAAAACTGTTTTTTTAATTTGTAATAAATCATTTGAAAATATTTTTGATTTTGACCTAATTATTTTAGTTGATGTTGGTCAGGAAATAATAACTGGATCTACTAGAATGAAATCTGGAACAGCTACAAAAATGATTTTAAATATGATTTCAACATCAACAATGATAAAAATAGGAAAAGTTTATAAAAACTTAATGATTGATCTAAAAGTTGTAAATAAAAAACTATTTAACAGAGCTATAAGGATAATTAGTACAATTACTGGATTAGAAGATCAAGAGTCAAAAAAAATTTTAAAAAAAGGAAGAAATGAAGTTAAAACAGCTATTGTTATGCATAGACATGATTTAAATTTTAAAATTGCAAAACAATATTTACAAAAACATAATGGTTCACTAAGAGATGTTTTAAATTTGAATTTAAAGAATAAATGAGCATTTTTAAACAATATAAGATGATTGGATTAATGACGGGTACTTCTATGGATGGATTGGATATATGTGTATCAAAAATTAAATTTTTTTTAAAATCAATTAATGTTAAAGTTATAAAAGTTGGTTATGTTGAATTTCCCAAAAAAATAAAATTAAATATAGAAAACTCATTAAGTCTTAAAAAAGAAGATATTAAAACTTGCCATAAATCTCTTGGAGAATTTATGGCAAAAGAAACACATCAATTTATAAAAAAAAATAAAATTTCAAATATAGATGGAGTAGGCATGCATGGTCAAACAATTGAACACATAAGTGGAGTTAAAAGTTTGCAAATTGGCGATCCCAAGTATCTTTTAAACAAATTAAATGTACCTATAATATCAAATTTTAGAAATCTAGATATTAAAAATGGTGGAACTGGTGCACCTTTAGTTCCCTTTTTAGATAAAATACTTTTTCAAGAAGAAAAAAATGCAGTTTTATGTTTGAATATAGGAGGAATCTCTAATATTACTTTTTTACCATCTTTAGAATCAAATGGTAATATAATAGGTTTTGATACTGGCCCAGGAATGTCTCTAATTGATGAGGCATCAAAAATTTTCTTCAATAAAAAATTTGATAAAAATGGCACTCTTTCAATTAATGGTAAACCAAATTTGGAATTAGTTGAAAATTGGATGAAAAATAAGTTTATTACTTCATCTTATCCAAAATCAACAGGAAGAAAAGAATTTGGTTTAACGTGGTTAAAAAGACAAATGAGTGTTTTAAAAAAATTAGATAAAAAAGATATTTTACCTACTTTGGCATCATTTACTTCATCAAGTATATTTTATAATTGTAAAAATTTTACAAATTATGATAAAATTAAAAAAATCATTATTTCTGGTGGTGGAATATATAATACAGCTATAATGAGTAACTTAAAAAATAAATTTAAAAATATTTTAATTTACAGATCAGAAAATTTTGGTATAGATTCTGATAGTAAAGAGGCTTTATGTTTTGCTCTTTTGGGAGCAGCCTTTTTAAATAACACTCCAAGTAACATTCCGTCTGTAACTGGTGCAAAAAAATCTGTTGTGCTTGGTGAAATTCTAAAATAGGAGTTTTATGAAATTTAATCCATATGTATTTAGAAAATATGATATTCGAGGAATAGTAGAAGAAGATTTTTCTGATATTTTTGTGAATGCATTAGGAAAATCTTTTGGAACCAAAGTTAAAAGAATTGGAATAAAAGAAATTGCAATTAGTGGTGATGTAAGATTATCAACAAATAATTTAAAAGATAATTTTATTGAAGGTGCTTTGAGTACTGGAGTTGATATAATTGATTTAGGAATTTTACCTACTCCAACAAATTATTATAGTATGTGGAAATTAGATGTAAAGGCTTGTGTTCAAGTAACTGGAAGTCACAATCCATCAAATATGAATGGTTTCAAATTTTCAGTTAATAAAAATGCTTTTTTTGGAGATGAAATTCAAAATTTAAAAAATATGATTGAAGTTGAAGATTTTGAAAAAGGTAATGCTACATTAGTTAAACATAATATTCTTGATGATTATATTGAAATGATTGTAAAAAAAATAAAAATTCATAGAAGAATGAATTTAGTAATGGATTGTGGGAATGCTACAGCATGTGTTGCAGCTCCTGAAATTTTTAATCAATTAAATGTTAATTTAAAAAATATTTATTCAGATATTGATCCAACTTTTCCAAATCATCATCCTGATCCATCTGATGAGAAAAATTTAAAAGAAATTATTTCAATTTTAAAAGCCGGTCAATTTGATGCCGGGCTTGCATTTGATGGTGATGCAGATCGTATTGGAATTATTGATAATGAAGGGAATTTAGTATTTCCGGATCAACTTATGGCATTAATGCTACCAGAAATTTTAAAGAAGGGTGATAATATTGTATTTGATGTCAAATGTTCCAAAACCTTAGAAGATGAAATATTAAGATTGGGAGGAAACCCAATAATTTGGAAAACAGGACATTCCTTCATAAAACAAAAAATGAAGGAAATCTCATGTAAATTTGCTGGAGAGATGAGTGGTCATATTTTCATTGGTGATAATTATTATGGTTTTGATGATGGAATTTATGTTGGTGCAAAATTTATTGAAATTCTATCTAAACAAAATATTAAGTTATCTGATTTGGTTGCACAACTTCCAAAATATTTTTCGACTCCGGAAATAAGAATAGAGTGCGTAAGCGACAAAGAAAAATTTCGAATAAATGATGAAATTTCTGAATTTTATAAAAACAATTATGATTGTTTAGATATTGACGGTGTGAGAATTTCATTTCCAAATGGTTGGGGATTAGTTAGGGCATCTAATACTCAACCTGTATTAGTTTGCAGGTTCGAAGGTGATTCTGAAGAAAAAATGAATGAAATAAAGAACTCTGTTTTAAAAAAGTTAATAAGCCTTGGTGACATAAAAATTCCAGATCATGTATAAAAATTTTGTGAATGAATATGAGGGTTTTGTAAAAAAATTTAATTTGACTCTAAAAAATTATGTGAATATGTCTGATTTCCCTTCTTTGTATAAACCTATACAATACATATTGTCTTCAGAAGGTAAAAGACTTAGACCCTTTTTATTTTATTTATCATCAAAAGTTTATAATGTTCCTAATGATAAAATATTTCAATTAGCATTATCTGTTGAGATGTTACATTGTTTTTCGCTTGTGCATGATGACATAATGGATGAGGATGATCTTAGACGCGGAAAGGAGACAATTCATAAAAAATGGGATTTATCAACTGCTATGTTAGTTGGTGATGCAATTTTTGCTCTAGTATATAAGAACATAAATGAATTAAATAATACAAAAAAAGTGTTAGATGCTTTTTCTAAAGAAACAATTAATCTCTGTGAAGGACAATCATTAGATAAAATTTTTGAATCTAAAAATAGTATTTCAATAGATGATTATCTTAACATGATTGAATTAAAAACAGGTTCTTTACTTTCATTAAGTTGCAAGTTAGGAGGTATTTTAGGTGATATAACAGAAGATGAAATTAATAAATTAGGTAATTTTGGTAATTTCATTGGAAAGGCATTTCAAATTCAAGATGACATTTTAGAAATATATTCAGATTCGTTAATAATGGGAAAAAGTTTGGGAAGTGATATTATTTTTTCAAAGAAGACTTTTTTAACATGTCTAGCAAATGAATTGAATTCTAAAAAATGGAACCTATTAAATAATCAGATTTATGATAAGGACTTAAATAATTATACATTACCTAAATTGAGAGAATTTTTTGATAAACATGGGATTAAAACAATAGCAGAAAATAAAATTAAAGATTTTCTAGACCAGGGTTTATCATGCATTGATTTTTTACCTAAAGATAAACAACTTTTTTTTAGTAATTATATTAAAATGATTTTAGAAAGGAAAAACTAATTAATGGATATCGAAAAAATTGACTCTTCAAATATGCTAAATCAAATCAAAAGTTTACCAAATCAAATAAAAGAATCAATTGAAATAATAAATGAATATAAATTTAAAATCAAAGATTTTAAAAATATAAATTCTGTTTTAATTGTTGGAATGGGTGGATCAGCAATTGGTGGAGATATAGTTAATTCAATTATTTCTGATTGCTCACAAATACCATTTCAGGTCATAAGAGATTATAATTTGCCAAATTGGGTAAATGAAAATACTTTGGTTATATGTGTAAGTTATTCGGGGAATACTGAAGAGACATTGTCTTGTTTTGACGAGGCAATTAATAGAAAATCATTAATTGTAGGAATAACTTCTGGAGGAATATTACAAAAAAAACTTAATAGCTATAATTTAGATTCAATTTTGATTCCTAAAGACAAACCACCTAGAGCGTGTATTGGTTATATTTCTATATTGATTTTGTTAGTTTTAGAAAAAAATAATATTGTTAATATTTCATCAGAAAAATATTTGTTTGATACATCATCAAAATTAGAAAATTTAACAAATACATTTGCTAAAGCTGAGAATAGTAATCCCACCTTTGGTTTAGCAAAAAAAATTTATAAAACCATCCCAATTATTTATGGAGATTTTAGATATACCAGTTCCATTGCATTGAGGTGGAGGGGTCAGATTGAAGAAAATTCAAAAATGATTTCATTCCACAATTCTATTCCTGAAATGAACCATAATGAAATCGTTGGATATGAAAACAATAATGACTTTTTTGATAAATTAAGTATAATTTGGTTAAAAGATAAAAAAATTAACATTAGAAATTTATTAAGACAAAAATTCTCCTCAGATATACTATCAGAAAGTATTTCAAAACAATTTGAAATTGAAAGTCATGGTGAATCATTAATTGAAAGGATTTTTTATTTAATTTACTGGGGAGATTGGTTGAGTTTCTGGCTTGCAATTTTCCATAAAACCAATCCATCTCCTGTGAGAAAAATTGAAAAATTGAAAAAAAAGTTAGCTAGATAATTAGAATTAAACTATATTAAAAATTATGATACCAGTAAAAATAAGAAATCTTTCATATCATTATTCGTTTAAAGGTTACGCAATTGAATTAGAGGAAATAAACAATCAAAATAGAAAGATATCAATATTTGTTGGACCATTTGAAGCTCAATCTATTGCTCTAGCTATGGAAAATATTCTATCTCCAAGACCTCTTACTCATGATTTAATTGTTAATTTAATTTTTAAAATGAATCAGCATATTAAATCTGTAGTGATTAATGATATTAAAGATGGAGCTTTTTATGCTCTTTTAAAAGTAAGAATTGATGATGAAAAAACTATTGAAATAGATTGTAGACCATCTGATGCTATTTCTATCGCTTTAAGAACTGATTCTCCAATATTCGTAACTCAAAAAGTTATGAATAAAGCAAAAAATTCTGATAAAATAAACTTTTATGATGAGACTAGTTCAAAAAGTCTTAATGAAAATAGAAAAAAAGTTTTGGAAGATAAATTAAATAGTGCTATTAAATCAGAAGAATACGAGCTTGCTGCTGAATTAAGAGATCAAATTCTAGAATTAAAAAATATTTGAGCTTTAATTTGTTCCATAATTTTTTTTGAAGCTTTTTGTTCAGCAGATTTTTTGGTTTTTCCAGATGCAGAAGCTTTAATTTCTCCCTTGATTTCAACAATTATCTTAAATGTTTTTTCATGATCTGGACCAAATGTATTTGATGTAATAAATTTAGGAGTTCCTAATTCTCTTGATTGACAGTATTCAATAAGTAGACCTTTATAATTAACAGACTCCCAAGCCATATTTTTATTTTTCCATAATGTTTTTTTTATAAATGAATAGCAATCTGATATTCCAGAATCGAGTTTTATAGCTGCTATAATAGCTTCAAACATATTCGCTGTTTGATTTTCGATAACTTTTTTATCATTTAAATCTAATGAATTATCAGATTTGAGATATTTTATAAGCGAAAATTTTTGACCAATTTTATGTAAAAAACTTTTTCTAACCAGACTTGATCTTTTTTGTGTTAGATAACCTTCGTCTGCATTAGGAAATTTTTTTAACAATAAATCAGATATTATTTCATCTAATATAGCATCTCCCAGAAATTCAAGTTGTTCATAATTATGAGATACTTTTGTATTAAATGATTTATGGGTTATTGCTTTTTCAAGCAATTTTTCATTTTTGAAAAAATATCCTATTGATTTTTGTAGAACATAAATTTCTGAATTTTCTTTTTTTAAAAAAAAAAATTTATAAAAAGTTTTTTTTAATAAAAATATGATATTTTTAAAAATATTTTTAATTACTTCAAATATAATTTTTTCTTAAGAATGAGAATCTATATATTCAACCGCAGCTTTAACAGTAGTTAATTTCTCAGCCTCTTCATCAGGAATTTCGATTCCAAATTCCTCTTCTAATTGCATAATTAGTTCAACTGTATCTAATGAATCTGCGCCAAGATCATCAACAAATGAAGCATCTAATGTTATACTATCTTCATCTGGACCCAATTTATCCAAAATAACTTCTTTAACTTTATCGAAACTAGACATTTTTATCTCCTTTTTTATATATATAACCCACCATTAACTGAAATTGTTTCACCTGTAATGTAACCAGCATTTTTTGAAGAAAGAAATAATACTGTGGATGCNATTTCGTCTGCATTACCTATTCTTCCTANNGGTATCATTTTTAACAATTCATCTTTATACTTATCATTTAAATTACTCACCATATCCGTTTTAATATAACCAGGGGCAACAGCATTTACAGTAATATTTCTTGAAGCTAATTCTCTAGCACTAGTTTTTGTTAAGCCAATAATACCAGATTTAGCTGCNGCATAATTAATTTGACCATAGTTTCCCATTAATCCAGAAACTGAGGAAATATTTATAATTCTTCCAAATTTTTTTTTCATCATATAAGGAGTTACACATTTAATTCCATTAAATGTTCCTTTCAAATTAACATTGATTACACTATCCCAATCTTCTTCTTTCATTCTTAAAATTAAATTATCTTTAACTATACCAGCGTTATTAATTAAAAAATCAATTTTCTCAAATTTTTCAATAGTATAATCNACTGCAGATTTAAAATTTGATAAACTGGATACATCTAATGGAATTCCAATTGCGTTNCCACCAAGTGATTTAAGTTTATCCACTGCTTTTTCTAAATCTTTGGAATTTCTACTCGCACAGACAACATTGGTACCATTTAAAACAAAAGCTTTTGCAATNGCAAATCCAATTCCTCTTGAGGCACCAGTGATAAATGCTATTTGGTTGTTTTTCAAATTTTTATCTCCTCAATTTGATTTGAATTTTCAATATTTATTGTATTGATTTCTGAGTTAATTCTATTATTTAAACCTTTTAACACTTTATTTGGACCAACTTCAATAAAATTTTTAATGCCTAATTTATTAAATCTATTTATAGTTTCCACCCATCTTACTGGNTGATCAAGTTGATCAATTAAATTAATTTTAATTTNACTAATATCAATNGTTTCTGAAGCATTAACATTCATTATAATTGGACATTTAGGGTTTTTAAATTTTATTGCGTTAATTTTTTCTTTCATTTCATTTTTTGCTTTGGTCATCAAAGGTGAATGAAACGCACCACTTACATTTAATTCAATTGTTTTTTTTGCTCCTATCTTTTTACATTGTTTCATTGCTTCACTAACTGCAATTTTAGATCCTGAAATAACAGTTTGAGCAGGAGAATTAAAATTAGCTGGAACCACTTGTTTGTCACCACTAGAAACTGAATNACAAACTTCAATTATTTTTTCANTATTGAGTCCAATGATTGCTGCCATTGAACCTAAATTNTTTTCACCAGTTTTTTTCATAGCTAAACTTCTATCTTTTACAAGATTTAAGCCTGTTTCAAAATTAAAAATATCTGCTGCATATAAAGCAGAATATTCACCTAAACTATGACCTGCAACATAGGCAGGTTCAATTCCTTTTTGATTAATTAAATCAAATAAAATGCACTCAATAATAAAAATTCCTGGTTGTGTATTTTCTGTTAATTTAAGTTCTTCNTCTGGTCCATTAAAACATATAGATGAAATATTTTTATTCATTATTTCATTTGCTATGTTAAAATAATCTTTAGCCAATTTATAATTATTAAATAAATCAAGTCCCATACCAACTTTTTGAGATCCTTGACCAGGAAAAATAAAATTTTTTTTCATTAATTTAAATTTCCCCATTTAATAAGAGTAGCGCCCCAAGTAAAACCAGCTCCAAATGCTGCTAATAAAATCAAATCACCTTTTTTTAATAAATTNTTTTCCGTTGCTTCACTTATACAAATTGGTATAGTGCCACCAGTAGTATTAGCAAAACGATCAATATTTACATAAACTTGGTCAGAATTCAAACCAAGTCTACTTGAGCAAGCTTCAATTATTCTTTTGTTGGCTTGATGGGGTATAAAAAGTTTTATATCTTCAGCAGATAATGAATTTCGTTTTAAAATTTCTATCGCTGCTTCAGTCATTCCTCTTACTGCTGACTTATAAACCTCTCTACCGTCTTGTTTTAAATAATGAAAATTTGAATCAATTGTCTTTTTTGATGAAGGATAAAGGCTTCCACCCCCAGGCATATATAATCTTTCTCCGCCACTTCCATCAGTAAAAAGTACAGAGTCCATAATTCCATTATTTTCATTTGATGCTTCAAGTAATATTGCTCCTGCTCCATCTCCAAATAAAACACATGTAGCTCTATCATTATAATCAATAATTGAGCTCATTGTGTCTCCACCTATTACTAATATTTTATTATATTTTTTACTTTCAATAAGACTTTGTGCAGTCTCTAAAGAAAATAGGAAGCCAGAACAAGCAGCATTTAAATCAAAAGCCCAAGCGTTTATAGCACCTATCTCTTTTTGAATGATTGATGCTGTTGANGGAAATAACATGTCTGGAGTGATTGTTGCTGTGATGATTACATCAATTTCAGTGGGACTAATTTTTGTTTTTTTTAAAATCTTATTTGCNACTTTAATGCCCATTGACGAAGTTGCTTCACCGTTTTTTACTTTATGTCTTTGTCTAATACCAGTTCTAGATCGAATCCATTCATCTGAAGTATCAACAAATTTTTCCATTTCTCTATTAGAAATAATATTCTCAGGTAGATAGTGAGAAGCTGCAGTTATTGTTGCTTTCAAAATCAAATAAGCTCTTTAATTATAGAGAAAGTAGAAGAAATATCATTTTTAATTGAATCTATTAGATTTTCTTTGACACATTTTTTTGCTACCAAAACTGCATTTTTAATTGCTTTAGCAGAAGAACGTCCATGACATTTAATTACNGTACCATTTACCCCTAAAAGTGGAACTCCACCATATTCTTCNTAATCAAAATCTTTCATAATTTCAGTAAATATTGATTTTACCTTATTTTTTTCTTCATTTGATTTAATATTTTTTATTAGCTTATTTGAAACATCATTATTAACGTGATTTATCCAACCTTCTGCAATNTTAACAATATTATTTCCTAAAAAACCATCACAGACTATTATTTGTGCTCTTCCATCAAAAAGATATCTGCTTTCTATATTACCAATAAATGAAGGAATAGACTTTTTCATTAATTTGTGACCTTCAATATAGGATTCTGTGCCTTTTGTTTCTTCTTCTCCGATATTTAGTAAACCGGTTAAAGGATTTTTAATTCCTCTAATTTGTGTCATATACTTTGAAGCCATTACAGAAAATTGAACTAAATGTGCTGGTTTTGCTTCTGTATTTGCACCTGCATCACATAAAACTATACCTTTTTCTCCTACAGGAAAAAATACACCTAATGCAGGCCTTTTAACTCCATCAATTCTACCTAATAACAAAAGTGAAGCTGCAAGTATGGCACCAGTACTACCAGCACTAACAAAAGCATGTGCTTTTTTTGATTTTAGCAACCTTAAACCTGAAACAATAGATGAATCAGGCTTTTTCTTAACTATTTGTGAGGGTCTATCTTCCATTTCAACAGATTGAGATGAATGATGAATNTCATATTTTGCTAATTTTTTATTTTTNGGTAAAGATTGTTCTATCTTTTTTTTATCACCTATTAATATTAAGTCTAAATCATCATTTTCAATAGATGCATCAATAGCCCCTTTAACAATTTCTGAAGGAGCTTGATCACCACCCATAGCATCAATAATAATTTTCATATGTATTATTTAGTTAAAGCAACCCTAACTTGACGATCTTTATAATACCCACATTTTGGACAAACATGATGGGGTCGCATTCTTTCACCACATCCTTCTTGGGGACAATTAATTGAAGTGATTAAGTTTGATTTCCAATGGGTTCTTCTTTTTCTTCCTCTTGATTTTGATTGTTTTCTTTTAGGTAAAGCCATTCTTTTTCTCCGTTATAAAACTTATAAAATTTAATTTTCCAAACATTTGCAATCTTCAAAATTTAGATTGCTACCACAATTNGAGCATAAACCTTTGCAATTTTTATTACAAATTGTTTTTAAAGGTTTTTCTAAAAGTAAAGTGTCACGTACTACATTAGATAAGTCAATTTCATTTTTATTATCATCAAATAAAATAAATTCAGAATCAGTATCATTAATTAAATTTTCNCTTTGGGTTAATATTACTCTGAATTTGGATATTTGTTTACTATCAAAGGTATTTATACATCTATCACATATATCAGAAATAGAAGAATTAATTTCTCCTTTTATATCAATCGAGCTTTGAGTTTTTGAAAAATTTAATAATATTTCTATATTTTTTTTATTTGATTTAAGGTTATCTAATTTAAGTTGAGAAAACTCAATTATTTTTTTNAAATTACCCTGTGAACCATCTAATTCTTGACGAAATATTTTCATTTTTGATATTATAAAATACCCTTTTATTTATTTATGTCGATAGGTCCTAAANTTAATTTTAAGAAATTAAATTTCTATAAATTTATTCAACTCGGACTTTATCAACCCATGTTTTCAAACTAGTAAAATCACTAATTTCCAAAGCAGCTTTATTCGCTTCATTTTTTGAAGTAAAATTACCAACTCTCACCCTGTACCATAACTGATCTGTTTTTTCAAAATAAGCTTTTTGTATATAAGAATCTAAGCCTTTATTTTTTAATTCTAACATTTTTTCTTCTGCATCATTTTGATTCTTTTCAGAAAAAATTTGAATTGTGTAATTTCCATTTAAAGATTCAATTTCATCAGCACTAAATAATTTTTTCTTTGTTGATTCTAATTTTTTATTAATCTGTTTTTTAATTNATTTATTNTTTGTTGATTTTTTTTCAGATATTTTCTGATTNTGATTGATTTTTTTTTCTTCACTATCATTTTTATTTAAATTTTTTACAGATGTAGAATCAACATTAATTTTGGTATTTGATGATAAATTGATATTAAACTCATATATATTTTCTTTNATTGATTTACCATTATTATCATAAACTATTAATTGAAAAATATAATCTCCAGGCATNTCAGGTTTGAATGACATTTCTTTGCCTGAATTTTTAATAAGTAAATTTTTAGAAATTAATTCACTTTTTTTCGGTGATTTTAATATATACCAACCATATGATAAATTATTAAGATTGAAATTTTCATCAACTTTAATACTATAAATATTCCCAATTGTACCATCGTAAGTTGAATTATGTTCGCATCCAACAAAGATAAGATAAATTATGCAGATGCATGAAAATATTTTAATTTTTTTCATAACCTAGTCAAATTTGAAAAGAAGGAAAGAAAAAAACAATTTCTTTTATTGCATTTTTTATTGAATCTGATCCATGAATTGCATTTTCTTGAATATTGTTAGCNAATTNAAATCTTATTGTATNTTTANTNGCTTCTTGAGGGTTNGTTGANCCTATTAATTCTCTAAATGNANCNACNGCATTATNTTTTTTAACTANNATNGGTATTATTGGNCCTGAAGTCATAAAACTAATCAAATCAGAAAAAAATTTTTTATCTTTNTGAATTAAATAAAAATTTNTAGCTCTTTCNTCATCTAATTGATCAATTTTCATTTTNATNATTTCNAAATCTTTAGATAAAATTTCATTAATGATTTTTCCATAAACCTTTTTTTTAAATGCGTCTGGTTTTATAATACCAAGTGAATAGTTTGTTTTCATAATTTTATAATAATTTTTTTATTTCTATTCCAATGGTTGATGGAGAAGATACAACTTTCACTCCTGAATTTGATAGAATTCTCATTTTTTCATCAGCTGTGCCTTTTCCACCAGCAATTATTGCTCCGGCATGGCCCATTCTTTTTCCTGGGGGAGCAGTTTGTCCTGCAATGAATGCTACAATTGGTTTGCTAAACTTTGAAGATTTAATCCAATTTGCAGCTTCTTCTTCAGCAGAACCACCTATCTCTCCAATCATTATTATTCCGTCGGTTTGTTCATCTTCTTCAAAAAGTTTTAATAAATCAATAAATGATGAACCAACAATAGGATCACCTCCAATTCCAACACAAGTCGATTGACCTATACCAAGTTCTGTTAACTGGAAGACTGCTTCATATGTTAANGTTCCACTTCTGGAGATTACACCTATATTACCTTTTTTATGAATGAAACCTGGCATTATTCCAATTTTTGCTTTTCCAGGCGATATTATACCTGGACAATTTGGCCCTATCATTCTTGAATTTGATTCATTTAATAAATATTTTATTTTAGTCATGTCCCTTGTTGGGATACCCTCAGTAATACATATAATTAGTTTGATATTCGCATCAATAGCTTCCATTATTGCATCAGATGCAAATGGAGGAGGAACAAAAATCACTGAAGCAGTCGCTTTTGTTTCTAAAACACAATCTTTTACAGTATGAAAAACAGGTAGTCCAAGGTGTTTTTGGCCTCCTTTATTTGGTGTTACTCCTCCAACAATATTTGTTCCATAATTTATCATTTGATCAGCATGAAACGAACCTTCTTTTCCAGTAAATCCTTGTACAAGAACTTTTGTATTATTGTCAAGTAGTATGCTCATCTTTTAGCTTCCATAACTGCTTTTTCTGCTGCGTCTGCAAGATTATTAGCAACAATAAAATCCAATGAAGAATCTTTTAATAATTTTGAGGCTTCCATAGAATTAGTTCCTTCCAATCTTACAACAATTGGAATTTTGATATTTAAATCCTTGATTGCTTTAATCACACCCTTAGCTACTCTATCACATCTAACAATTCCACCAAAAATATTAATTAAAATAGATTTAACGTTATTATCTGATAGTATAAGTTTAAAACCTTTAGATATAGTAACTGTATTTGCAACACCTCCCACATCTAAAAAGTTTGCAGGTTCACCTCCTGCAATTTTTATAATATCCATTGTTGCCATGGCTAGTCCTGCTCCGTTAACCATACAACCTACGTTGCCATCAAGTTTAATATAGTTAAGGTTATTTTTTGCAGCCTCAGTTTCGATTGGTAATTCCTCTGAGAAATCTCTAAGTTTTTCAATCTCTTGCTGACGAAAGAGTGAATTATCATCAAAATTAATTTTGGAATCTAATGCAATGATTTCTTGATTTGAGGTAACAACTAAGGGATTTATTTCAAGTAAAGAACAATCATATTTAACAAATGTATTCCATAATGCTTTAAACATTTTGATACCATTTTTGATCTCATTTTCAACAAACCCAAGATTATAACAAAGTTGTCTACATAAAAATGGCGTAAGACCTTGATAAGGATGAACCCAAATTTTTAATATTTTTTCTGGAGAATTTGCTGCTGTCTGTTCAATATCAATCCCACCCTCTGTTGAAACCATAAATACAAACTTTTCTACACTTCGATCTAAAACAATACTTGCATAAATTTCCCTCTTTATATTTATTCCTTCTTCAATTAAAAGTCTGTTAACTTCTTTTCCCTCAGGACCAGTTTGATGAGTTATAAGTTTGTTACCAAGAAGCATTTTTGAAAAGTTTTCAACCTCTTCAAGTGAGTTAGCGATTTTGATTCCTCCACCTTTTCCACGACCACCTGCATGAATTTGTGCTTTAACCACCCATTTATTTCCACCAATTTTTTTTGCTACTTCAACTGCTTCTTTTGATGAAAATGCTACTTTGCCATTTGGAGTAGGAACACCGTTTGATTTAAAAATATCTTTTCCTTGATATTCATGAATTTTCATAGGTGATAAGGTAAAGTTTTTTGTTTTATTCAAACAAGATAAACTTTTACAAATTATGTTTTGAAAAATTTAATTAATTAGATTAATTCAAATATAACTTTTGAAGGTCTACATATATTAGCTTTATTTCCAAAAATTACAATTGGTCTTGAAATTAATTTCGGAAATTTTACCATTTTATCAATTAAATAGCTGTCATTATCCAAATGATTATCTAATTTTAATTCTTTATAAAT
>PAOF01000034.1 GCA_002707905.1 Fidelibacterota bacterium | reverse complement strand
AATAAATCATCTCTTGGATTTAATGGATCATTAGATTTGACAGGTAAGCTTAGTTCTTCTGTTAGTTTTAATTATGCAAATACCCAAGGTTTTGGAAGACCTGCAAGCGGTTATAGTCCATTGGTTGGAAATCCAGTACAATCATTTAATCAATGGTTTCAGAGACAGCTTGATATGGAGAAATTAAGAAAATATAAGGGAGATGATGGTAGCATTTATTCTTGGAACTTAAGATCTGCAACAAATTTGAGACCATTATATTGGGATAGCCCATATTTTAGTTATTTTGAAAATGTTTCTGAAGATGAGAGAAACAGATTATACGGTAATTTTTCATTGGTTTATAAAGCAACTCAAAATCTTTCAATAATGGGAGCGGTAAGATCAGATCAATATGATTTCTTAGTTGAGGATAGAATAGCATCTGGAGGTCTAGAACAAGATTGGTATTCCATGGCAAAAAGATCCCAAAATGAAATGAATTATGAGGTAACTGCTAATTATAGTCAAGACTTAGGTTTTTTAAGTTTTAGTGGTTTGATTGGAGGAAATATTATGAATAGAGTGTATAGTTCAAATATTTCTCAAACAAGTGGTGGTTTAAGTTTGCCAGGTTACTACAATATTGATGCTTCAGTAGATAGACCTTCTGTCACCACTTACACTGAAGAAAAAGAAATAAGATCGGCATTTGGTTCAGCAACAATTAATTTTGCTGGGATTTATTATTTAGATGCTACTTTGAGAAATGATATTTCTTCTTCTCTGCCATCAACAAATAATTCATATAACTATTACAGTTTATCAAACTCTTTCGTATTTACAAGTTTATTTAGTATTCCTTTTGTATCATTTGGTAAAATTAGAGCTTCAATTGCCCAAGTTGGAAGTGATACAGATCCATACAATGTGGGTTTAACTTATAGCGTTGGCACCCCATATGGATCAAATCCTACTCTTGCAGTACCAAACACATTGCCAAATCCTGATTTAAAACCTTCAATAAATAGTGATACAGAATTTGGAATTGATTTGAGATTTTTAAATAACCTTTTTAGGTTGGACATAACATCATATACACAAGAAAAAAAGGATGATATTATACCTTTAACTGTTCCTGGTGCCTCTGGTTATTCAACAACATTGGTTAATGCAGGAAAATTCACCACAACTGGAACTGAATACTTGATCGGATTTAATCCAATAAGGACAAGAGATATTGATTTAGACTTCACTTTAAATTATGCTACATCAGAATCACAAGTCGATGAACTTGCTGAAGGCATGGAAGCCAGACAATTATTTAGAGCATATTGGGGTACTTTTCTATTTGCAAAAGTTGGAGAAGAATGGGGTGCAATAAAGGGAGCAGGTTATCAACAACATGAAAATGGTGAGAGAATCATTACTGATGGCAATTATGTTACAGAAAATAATAAATGGTTAGGATATGTTTTACCAGATGCAACAGGCGGTTTTAGAATCGATGCTAAATTTAAAGGTTTGTCTATAGGCGCATTCTTTGATTTTCAAGTTGGTGGTCAATTTTATTCATTAACTAGACAATGGGGTATTTATTCAGGAATGACTTCAAATACCACAGGAAATAATGAATTGGGTAACCCAGTTAGAGATCCTGTTCTTACATCTGATGGAACTGAAGTAACTTGGGTTGATTATGACGATGCAGCATCAAACTCTGGAGGAGTTGTTCTTGAAGGTGTAGATGAAGAAGGTGCACCAGTAAAAGTATTACGTGATGCAGTTTCAGTCGCAGCAAACTCATATTATAAAAGAAGTGAAGAAAACTTATTAGATGCAAGTTACACTCGCTTTAGAGAATTTAGAGTTGGATATGACATTCCAACAAGCATTCTTGAAAGTTTACCATTATCTAATTTGAATTTATCAGTTTCTGTTAGAAATGTAGCTATGTTAAGTAGCGCCGAACCAGGAATAGATCCTACTACGGCCTCAAATGGACATGGAAGTGGCTATAGTTATTGGGAGGGCGGTGTTTTACCAAGCACTAGAACGGTCTCATTCAATATTAATGTAAAATTTTAGTTGGAAAGGATATTTTAATGAAAAATTTAATAAGTAAGTTTCTAATTTTATTTTTTTTAATAGTTGGATGTAGCGATGACTTTGGTGATATGAATGTTGATCCAAATAATCCTTCTACAGCTATTCCAGATCTTTTGTTAACGCAGTCAATTACGCAAATGAGTGGAGTTGCAGGAGCAGTTACACCTGTATTGTATGTTCAGTATATGTCTGAAACACAATACACGGAGGATTCAAGATATAATACGATCCAATTTGACTTTAATCCCTGGTATACTGGGCCATTAGCTGACTTACAATCGATTATTGATAGTGAAGATGCTACTGCTAATTATAAAGCAGCAGCTAAAATTCTTAAAGGTTACTATTTATCTATGATGACAGACAGATGGGGAATGATACCTTATTCTCAAGCATTAAAAGGTGGGGATAATTTTTCACCTGTTTATGATAGTCAAGAATCCATATATAAAGGCATAATTAGTGATATTGCTACAGCTGTAACTGAATTTGATGAAAACAGTTCTCTAAACGGTGATATACTTTTTAATGGCGTTACAAGTGATTGGCAAAAATTTGGTAATACTATTAGAATGATTATGGCTTTGAGACTTTCAGATGTTGATGAAGATTATGCATCAACCGAATTCTCAAATGCAGTTGATGCAGGTGTTATTGATTCAGACGTTATGTATTATCATTTAGCTGAGGATGCAAATGCATCTCCATGGTATGTAAGATTTATTACTAGAACGGATTATGCAATATCAAATACAATGGCTGATACTATGCAAGCTTTCAATGATGCTAGATTAACAGCATTTGCTGATCCGGCACCTGATTTGGATGATGGTGATGCTACAACTACTTTAGATGAANTTGTTGGAATGACATATGGAATTTCAAATAATGAAGCTGGAGCAATAACTAATTCTGAAATTTCATTTCCAGGTGCNTCNATAAGATCTCAAGATTCTCCATTACCTATATATACTATTGCTCAGGTACATCTTTCTATGGCAGAAGCAATAGAAAGAGGGTGGATTGCGGGAAATGCTCAAGAAGAGTACGAAAGTGGAATCACAGCCTCNTGGGANCAATGGGGAGTAGGTGAACCAGGTGAATATTTAAATCAAGAAGGAGTATCTTACTCCTCAGATNATTGGGATAAATTAATTGGATATCAAAAATGGATAGCTGCATTTCCGAGTGGTTATGAAGCATGGTCTGAATGGAGAAGATTAGATTATCCTGAATTGGAACCAGCTCCNGGAGCAGANCAAAATTTAAATATTCCTTTAAGACATGCTTATCCTACCTCTGAAACAGAATTGAATGCAACTAATTATGATAATGCTATTGCAACTCAAGGAGCAGATGATTTATATACCAAGATGTGGTGGGATACCAAATAACAAAACATATAATTTAAATTATTAAAAACCGGTATGATAAATACCGGTTTTTTTTTTATTAAATATTAAAAAAAAGTAAATTAGTATTATAATTCATTAATTAATTTTATGAAAAATCTTTACATATTATTCATTTTGATTTTTATTGGGTGTTCTAATAATCAAAAAACCTTTAATGAAAATGAAATTGATCAACTATTTAAGTCAAAAAATTTGGGTTTAGCTTATATCGAAGAAAGTAAACTTGAAGACGCAGTAGTTGAATTTGAAAAAATATTAACTATTAATCCAAACGAATCAATGGCATATGCAAATTTAGCATTAATTTATTTTCGTATGGGAGATTTGGATAAAGCAAAACTTTTAATAAAAAAATCAGAAAGTTTAAATGATAAAAATTCTGATATTAAATTAATTAATTCTGAAATACTACTTGCAGAAAATCAGAATCTTCAAGCTATTAAAATTTTGGAAAACACATTAATTGATTCGCCCAAAAATATTAGAGTTTTGTTTAAACTTGCTGAAATTCATGGGTTGTTATATCAAATAAATAATAATCAGGATGATTTAATTGCTAGGTCAAAATATTTAAAAAAGATTGTTGATTTAGAATATGTTAATTTAGCGGTTTTGATACAATACATTGATTCAAACTTTAAAATTGGAAACCTTAAAAATGCAAAATATTATTTTGATAATTTATATCAGTTATTGCCTGAACTAAACAGTAGAGAAGAAAATATTGTTTCAAAAATTTTTAATGAAATTTTTGATGAAAATGCTGAAAACGCATTGAGGTTTTATATTGGATTTTCAAATTTAATGAAAACAAAAAACAGATATCAAGCAGATCTTGATGAAATTAAATCTCAAGGTCTTACTTTAGTTGGGTTTCCAATCGAGGATTTTTTATCAAGCGATTTTACTTTCAATATTTCACAATCAAATAAAAATAATATTAATTTTGAAAGTTTAGATTCTCTTGATTTTAGTAATAGATTTGATGTAATTGATGATTTTTTTATTATAGATTTAAATCTTGATGGTGAAGATGAAATTTTTATAATTGGAGAGTTTGGAAATCAAATCAAATCAGAAATACTTTCTGTAAAAAACTTTAATGATACATCTATTATTTTTGAAGAAATAATTTCATCACAAATTAAATTTTTTGATTTCAAGGATCTAGATAATAATGGTTTTCTTGATTTAATTTTGATTTTACAAAATGAAACCCAAGTTTTTTATAATTCCGAATTAAACTTTTCTAAAAAATCCATAATCTCAAAAGGATTTAATACAAATAAAACTCTTTTTGGTGACTTTGATCATGATGGTGATTTGGATATGATGTTTTTAAACGATGGTATGAATGCTTTTTTAAGAAATAATTCTGACGGAACATTTACAGATAATTCTGATAAATTGAATATTAAACTAAAAGAGTTAAATAGTATCGATGGTGATATTTCAGATTTTGATAATGATGGCGATTTAGACATAGTGATAATTAATTCTAATGGATCAATCAATCTTTTATCAAATCAACGACATGGAAAGTTCCTTGATAAATGGAAAAATATAAGCCTAGATTCCAGTTTAATTTTTATTCAATCTGAAGATTTAGATAATGATGGATTTTTTGATTTTGTAATTCAAGAAAAAAATAAAATTAAAATTTTTAAAAACTTAGGTAATTGGAATTTTACTAATTCTTATAATTTTCCATTTGAATCAGACAGAAAAAATACTGATATAATATCCATTTATGATTTTAATAATGATGCAAAACTTGAAATTTTAAATTTAAATGAAAATTCCATTTATAAACTACAATCAAGTGGAAATTATGAAATTGAACACTTTTTAGATTTAAACCATCATAATTATAATATTTTCCAAGCATTAGATTTTGACTTAGATGGAAAAATTGATCTAGGAATTTTAAAAGAAAATAAAATTGAAATTTTTAAAAACACATCTCAAAATCTAAATAAATTTGTTAATATTGAATTGACTGGACTCAGAGTTGGTAGTGGAAAAAATAATTATTTTGGTATAGGTTCAAAAATTGAAATTAAATCTGGCAAAACTTATCAAACAAAAATAGTCAAAAACATAAATACCCATTTTGGCCTAAATTCTGAAGATGTTGATGTGATGCGTATAGTTTGGACAAATGGATATCCGCAAAATGTTATTAATCCTGAAATAAACCAAGATGTTGTTGAGAAACAAGAACTAAAAGGATCTTGTCCCTATCTATATGCTTGGAATGGAAGCAAATTTGAATTTGTTAAAGATATTTTTTGGAGGAATGCTTTGGGTATGCCTCTTGGAATAATGTCTTCAGGAGATATGGCTTATGCGTTTCATCATTCTACTGATGAATACGTTAAAATACCAAGCAAATATCTGAAACCAAAAGATGAAAATTATCTTTTGAAGATTTCAATGGAGTTGTGGGAAACAGCTTACTATGATAACATTAGGCTTCATGTTATAGATCATCCAAAAAATACTTTTATTTATGTTGATGAAAAGTTTCTACCCTACCCAAAACTAGAAAAAAAGATTTTTAGTTTTTCAGAAAAAAAATATCCTATTTCGGTATTTGATGGAGAAGGTAATGACTTAATAAAATATATTGTTAAAAAAGATTATAATTTCATATCAAATCTAATACCTTCAAAATACCAGGGTACAACGAAACCACACGATTTAATCATTGATTTAGGTCAAATTAATAATCCAAATAATATTCAGTTATATTTACATGGTTGGTTATTTCCTACTGATGCATCATTGAATGTTAAAATAAGTCAAGAAAAAACGTTTTCAATAAAAAATCCTTCGATTGAAGTTTTGGATGATAATAATCAATGGATTACAATTGAAGAAAATATATTTTTTCCAAATGGAAAAGATAAAACCTGTATAATCGATCTTTCAAATAAATTTCTCACTGATATTTATAAAATTAAAATTAGTACTTCAATGGCTATTTACTGGGATGAGATTTTCTTTGCTGAAAATGATACAACCATAAAGATTGTAGAAACTATTATAAATCCAACAAAAACTGAACTTGAATATAGAGGTTATTCTAAAAAATATTTACAAAGCAATATTAAAGGCTTAGACTATCCATCCTTTTACGAAGTCGAAAAGTTGCCAAAATGGAGAGATTTGAAAGGGAATTATACTAAATATGGTGATGTAAACACCTTGATTACGCAGTCAGATAATAAATATGTTATTATGAATTCAGGTGATGTTATGACGATTAATTTTCCAGCAAACCAAGTTCCAAATTTAAAAAAAGATTGGACAAGAGATTATTTGCTTTACAGTGACGGTTGGCTTAAAGATGGCGACATGAATACTTTAACAGGTAACACATCAAACCCTATGCCTTTTCATGAAATGAAAGGATTTCCGGAAGATAGTTTAAACTATTTTTATTCAGATGAATTGATTGAATATAACAAGAATTTTAATTCAAGAATAGTTGATGACAAGAATTTTAGAAATTATATTAAACAAAATAATTAAAAATACTTATTTTCAATTGAATTTTTGATTTCTGTACAAATTTTATATTTTGATTTCCAATTCTCCCAAAAACAAGGTAAAACCCCAACAGCAGTTGAAGTAATAAATGCTTCATCCATTAAATTAATATCTTTAAACAAAATATTTTTTTTCGAAATTTCATAATTCAAAGTTTTTGTAATTTCTAAAACGGTTTCTCTCATGATTCCTGGCAAAACACCAAGTTTTGTAGATGGAGTAAATACAGTTTTATCTTTAATAAAAAAGATGTTTCGCACAGCACACTCAGTTATTATTTGTTCCTTATTATAAAAAATAGGTTCAAAAAAACCATCTTTTGTAGCTTTTCTTTTAGCTAACATATTTCCTAAATAGTTTAATGATTTAATTTGTGGATGAAATCTTACAATAGGAAAAATTTCTTCAGAATAAAACTTTACTCTTACCGGGCTCATTGATGAGAAAACCACATTTCTAATTGAAATATAAATATTTAAATCACTATTAAAATCCCAGGGATCATCTTTAATATTTCCAATAGTAATTGTAATTCGAATTAATCCACTGTTAATTTTATTTTTTTCTATTATTTGCTGGAGTAGTGAAAGTATTTCTTCATAAGATTTATCGAAATCAATCTTAACATTTAATAAACCTTTAGATAATCTTTCATAATGTTTATCAGGTCTAAAAAGTTTTTTGTTTTGAAATCTTATAGTTTCAAAAAGCCCATAACCTCTTTGAAAACCTGCATCTTCATGTGGAATATTAGCATTTTTTTTTGATACCCATTTTCCGTTAATATAAAATATTTTTTTTGAATTCATTTATGCTTTTACTTTAATTAGATTCATAATTTATTCAATTTTAAGTTTTATTGCTTTTAATTTAATAAAGATAATATTTTCGTTTTTTGAANAGCTTCTAACCACTCGTTTTTAGGTGTTGAACCCCAAGTTATTCCTCCACCAACAGGATATACTCCAATATTATTGTTTATTTTTAATGTTCTTATAGCAATATTCAAGTTAATATTACCTTTATTAGTTATATAACCCATAGATCCNGTATAAACACCTCTATTATAATTTTCTAAATAGTCAATAATTTCAANAGATTTTTGTTTAGGCGCACCTGTGATTGACCCACCTGGGAATAATGAAAAAATTATATCTGATTCATTGATTTTATTTTTTTTTAATTTTCCTGTAATTTTTGAGGTCATTTGATGAACTGTGGGAAATGATTGAATATTAAATAATGAATCAACNTTTATTGAATTTATCTCGCATATTTTTCCTAAATCATTTCGAATTAAATCAACTATCATTAAGTTTTCGGCTTTATCTTTTGTNCTATTTTTTAATTCATTTAATAATTGATTATCAATCTTTTTATTTTTTGATCTTTTAATTGTTCCTTTCATCGGGTATGATTCAATAATGTTTTNATTGGTTTTTATGAAACTTTCAGGACTAAAAGATAGTATTGAGTAATCTTCTTTTTTTAAAAAGCAACCATATAAAGGTTTTACATTTTTTCTCAAACTCATATANATTTCGAATGAATCATCAAAAGTTTCATAGTAAAAGGGTTCGGTATAATTTATTTGATAACTATCGCCCATATANAAGTGNTTTTTAATTAATTTAATTTTTTCTTTATAATTNTTATAATTAATTAATCCATCTTTTAGTTTTAAAGTACATGGCTTGATAATTTTTTCTAAACTTGTAATNTTATATGGAAACATTTTTTTTGGTTTACCAAACCACAATAATGGAAAAGATGAATCTATTTTTTTAAAATTTAAATTTGGGTAAATTAAGTTTTTAATATCATAAGAAATAAAACCAAAGGCAGATATGTANTCACCAGATTTTTTCCAAGAATTTAATATTTTCTGGAAGTTAATGATTGGATTGCCATCTAATTCTTTATTATTAATTACTGATGTTCCATTATGATTTATAATAAATTCTTCTTCAAATTCATATATAGCATATTTAGGAGAATATATATCATGATGGTCTATTAAAGCATCTGGATAACCTTTTTCGGAAATGAGTTTTGATAAATTATACATTTATATTCAAAATTATATTTAATTTTTAATTAAAAAATTTAAATCAATGATATTTAAAATCATATTATTCATCTTTTCTTTTAACTTTTTAGCATATTCACAGAATGTATTTTTTTCTGATCAAACAAAAGAACAAAATATAAANTTTAAACATTATAATGGTGAGACNGGNGAAAAATTTTATACTGAATCTGTTGGGGCAGGTTGTTGTGTTTTAGATTATAATAATGATGGTTATGTTGATATTTTCTTTGTTCAGGGTAATTCTCACAAATCAAAGATAGAATCAATGGAAACATCTAATATATTATTTCAAAATAATAATAAAGATTTCATAAATGTTACAGATGATGCNGGTTTAATAAATTATGACTATGGAATNGGCTGTGCAATAGCGGATTATAATAATGATGGTTTTGATGATATATTTGTAAGTAATTATGGTACAGATATTTTATATAAGAANTTAGGAAATGGAAAATTTAAAGATGTAACAGAAATATCTGGAATAAAAAATAATTTATGGTCTTCAAGCGCAACTTTTTTTGATTATGATAAAGATGGATTTTTAGATTTATATATTACNAATTATGTTGATTTTAANATAAATGAAAACCCTTGGTGTGGTGATGAAAAAAATAATAAAAGAAGATATTGCGATCCNGATGTTTTTGAGGGTTTACCNGATNTATTATATAAAAATAATGGTGATGGTACATTTTTAGATGTTTCAAATATTTCAAATATTTCTAAAAGTTCNGGTAAGGGTCTGGGAGTAGTCGCATCTGATTTCGATAATGATANCGATTTAGATATTTATGTTGCAAATGATAAAGTCATGAATCATATGTTCATTAATAATGGTGATGGTACATTTTTAGAAGAAGGCCTTTTTTTAGGTGTTGGTTTTAATGAAAATGGTAAAGCTGAAGCAGGTATGGGAGTAGATGTAGGTGATTATAATAGTGATGGTTGGTTTGATTTGTTTGTTACAAATTTTAGTGGTGAATCAAATACTTTATACAAAAATGAAAAAAATGGTTTTTTTTCTGACGTAACTTTTGCAACAGGACTAGGTCAACCAAGTTTAGATTTACTTAGTTGGGGTACAAAATTTATAGATTTAGATTTAGATGGTGACCTAGATATTTTTACTGTAAATGGTCACATAAATGAAAACGTAAAATATTTTAGCTCTAATTATTTCTATAAACAGCCAAAACAAATATTTATAAATCTAGGCGATGGAAAATTTGTAGATAATTCAAAAAAATATGGTCTTGTTATTGGAAAAAAAGAAGTAAGTAGAGGAGCAGCATTTGCTGATATAGATAATGATGGTGACTCTGATATTATTATCTCAAATAATAATAGCTTTGCAACTTTAATAATTAATGAAAATAAGAATAAAAATAATTGGATTGGATTAATATTAGAGGGTAAATCGATAAATAAAGATGCAATTGGAGCAAAAATTAAGGTTAATTCAGAAACAAAAAACCAATATTTCTTTGTTAACCCTGGTTCTAGTTATTTATCATCTAATGATAAAAGAATTCAAATTGGTTTAGGGTTAGATTCAAAAATAAATTATATTGAGATTAACTGGTTAAATAATAAGGAGCCTGAAATTTTTATAAATTTTGATTTAAATAATTATTATAAACTAACTGAAGGAGGAAAAAAAGAAAAAATTCTTATTAAATAAAAAAATACAATGATAAGTCATATAGAAAAAAATAGATTTTCATCAAGGCTAACATTTTTAATTTCAGCTATTGGGGTTGCTGTTGGAACAGGAAATATTTGGAGATTTCCTCGCATTATGGCTTTAAATAGTGGTGAAAACGGTGCAGGAACTTTTTTAATTCCTTGGATTATATTTTTATTTATTTGGAGTATTCCATTAATTATATCGGAGTATATTATTGGAAGAAAATTTAGGAATGGTACAATCAAATCTTATTATAATTTAGTCGGTAAAAATTTAGGTTGGATGGGTGGTTTTATTGGATTTGTAACTTTTATGATTTCATGTTATTACTCTGTAGTTATAGGCTGGTGCTTATATTATTTTGTATATTTTGTTTTCAACACACTCCCAAATCAAACATCAGAATCATGGCTTATTTGGAATAATTTTCAGTCAAGCTTTTTCCCGTTAATTTGCAATGCTGTCGTTATTATTTTAGGTGGTTTAATCATTTCTAAGGGCGTAATGTCTATTCAAAAAGTAAATAAAATTATAATTCCAATTTTATTTTTTATTTTATTAATCTGTTTTATAAGATCTTTAACATTACCAAATTCTATGACTGGAATAAAATTTTTCTTTTCGATTGATTTTGAAGAATTATTAAAACCGAAATTATGGTTAGATGCTTTAACTCAGAATGCATGGGATACAGGAGCAGGTTGGGGATTATTCTTAACTTATGCGATTTATATTAAATATAAATTTGGAATTGTAAAAAATGCTTTTATTACTGCTATTGGAAATAATTTAATATCTTTAATAGCTGGAATTATGATTTTTAGTACAGTTTTTTCGATTTTAATTATAAATGGTCAAACTCAAGATTTTATAATTGATACTTTGAGAGATGATGGACCAGCTTCAACAGGTTTAACTTTTATTTGGATACCGCAACTATTTAATGAGATTTCATTAGGAAGATATTTATCAGTTATATTTTTTTTAGGCCTATTAATTGCAGGTATTTCATCATTTATATCAATGATTGAATTAAGTTGTAAAAACTTGATTGATTTAGGCGTGAATAGAAAAAAAAGTATAATTTTTATTTGCAGTGGAATATTTTTATTAAGTGTTCCATCTGCTTATAGTTCAAGTTTTTTTTCAAATCAGGACTTTGTTTGGGGAATTGGTCTTATTATTTCTGGAATAATCATTGCATTTGGGGTAATTAAATTTAGCCCAGATAAACTAATGTTAGAACAAATTGAAAATAATAAATTTGATTGGAATTTAAATTTAAAATGGAAATTTATTATAAAATATATTGTACCGATATTAGGAATTATGTTAGTTTGTTGGTGGTTATTTTTATCTTTATCAATTTATGAAAAAGAACATTGGTATAATCCATTTTATTCATATAGTTTTATGACATGTATTATGCAATGGTTAATAGTGATTTTAATATTAAAACTTTGTAATAAAAATTTTAGAAGAAAATTTCAAATCTAAAATACATTTAATAAATTAATGAAAAATTGGGAAACGATAGACAAGTATTTAATCAAGAGTTTTTCTTTTAAGAAATATTTAGATGGAATTTCTTTTGTTGATGAGGTTGCTTTAATATCTGAAAAAAACAATCACCATCCAGAAATAGAAATTTTATGGTGTAAAGTTATTATTAAATTAACATCTCATGATGCTGGAAAAATTACTGAAAGAGATATTAAATTATCAAATGATATAGACAAACTTTTTAATCAAGGAATTACAAGTGAAAGAAAATAAAATAAATAAAATATCAATTATTGGTGCTGGAAGATTAGGCTTTTCAATTGCAAAAGGTTTAATTAAATCAAAACAATATCAACCCTCAGATATAATTTTAAATAGAAGAAATGTTGAATTATTAAAAGAATCAAATTCTTTTGGTTTTCAAATTGAAGCGAACCAACAATCAGCTATTGAAAAATCAGATTTAATTATTCTTTCTATTGGACCAAAAGACTTAAAATCATTTTTTAAAGATAATTCTATAGAAATTAATTCTTCTCAAGTTCTTGCTTCAACAATAGCTGGAGTAAGTATTCATGATATCGAAAAGGAATACTTAATTGCAAATAAAAGTATTGAATTTTCTATTTTTAGAGTAATGCCCAATATAGCTGTGGAACTTTGTGAATCAATGACTTGTTTATCCATGAAAAATAGTTCTGATAATAATGATTATCAACGTGATTTGATGAATAGAAAGAACGTTTTAAATATTTTTTCAAAATTAGGAATGGTAAAAGTTATTGAAGAAGAATTGATTGGAGCTGCAACAGCTTTATGTGGTTCAGGTCTAGCATTTTTCTTAAGATCAATAAGAGCAGCTGCACATGGCGGAACAGAAATTGGATTTCATGCTGATGAAGCTTTGGCATTAGCTGCGCAAACAGCAAAAGGTGCGGCATCATTAGTAAATGATTCAAATGATCATCCGGAATTGCAAATTGATAAAGTTACAACTCCAAAGGGAATCACAATATCTGGTCTAAATGAAATGGATCATAGTGGATTTAGTTCAGCAATGATTCATGCCATAGTTAAATCGGCAGAAAAATTAAATAAAATCAAGTAATATCATCCAGTAGTTTGCATTGAGGCAGCAATAGCGTTGATGCTAGCAAAAATGGATTTTTGAATTTCCTTTTCTTTGTTTCCATTTTTCCATCTATTCAAAAGTTCAATCTGAATTAAATTGATTAAATCAGCTATTGGGTTTCTAAACTTTATAGAATTTTCAATTACTGGACTTCTTTGAAGCAATGATTTATTTTTTGTTATAAGTTTGTACATCTCTATACATAAATTGAACTCATCTTGAATTATATTGTGAAACTCTTTATTATTTGTTAAATCAGTGTAAAGTTTAGATATTGGTAGTTGAGCTCTTGCCATTTCAAAAGACATTTTATTTAATAAGTGTTGAAAAATAGCTGACTTTTTATACAGGTTTATCAAAACTTCAATATCTTTTTTTTGATTTGATATTTCATATAGAGATGATCCAAGTCCAAACCAACCGGGAATATTATATCTGGTTTGAATCCATGAAAAAACCCATGGAATTGCTCTTAAATCATTAAAACTCTCAAGTGTAGATCTGGATGCAGGACGAGATGCAATTGGAAGCCTACTAATATGTTTAATTGGAGAAACATTTATGAAAAAATCCCAACATTCATTAGAAAATATTTTATTTTTATAAACTTCTTCTGATGAACGAGCAATTTTTGATAGTAAACTAATTTCATCTTTTTTACTGATATTAGACTTTGAAATAAGACCTTTGAGTACCGCATTTACAATTTGTTCCAAATGTCTTTTTGCGATTTCACCTGATCCATATCTATAAGAAATAACCTCTCCTTGTTCTGTCATTCTTATTGTTCCGTTTTGACATTCTTTAGGTAAGCTTAAAATAGCAAGTTTTGTTTTTCCACCACCTCTACTTACTGAGCCTCCTCTTCCATGAAAAAGCCTATGGTTAATATTTTTTTCATTAAATAACTTTGCAATTTTTTCTTGGCTTTCATTTAATGCCCATGTCGCCATGCCCATTCCACCATCTTTATTACTATCAGAATATCCTAACATCACCTCTTGAAAATTATTCCTGCTAATAAGGTATTTACTATAAACATTATCGTTAATTAGTTCCATCAATAGATTTGGAGCATTATATAAATCATCGATTGTTTCATAAAGAGGAACAACATCTATATAAGAAATTAATCTATTATTTTTTATTAATATTACATCAAATAATTTTAGCAAAAATAAAACCTCTAAAATATCTGATTTTGTATGTGTCATACTTATTATATATGACGAAATGCATGAAGAATCTTTTCTTAACTCGCTTTTTATTGTTTTAAATGTTTCTAAAAGTTGTATGGTTTCTTTTGAAAATTTATGAGATGAGATTTTATCAATATTAATCTTTGAATTAAAGAATTGATCACATAAAATTTTGGATTTATTTATTTCATCAATTTTAGAGTAATTATTAATTATATTAAAACTAGAAAAAATTTCATCAATTGCTTTTTCATGATTATTTGAATGTTGACGAATGTCTAAACTCATAAGTATAAAGCCAAAAGTTTTTGATCTTATAATTAAATCATTAAGTGGTCCGTTTTTATATAAAATAGAAAAGTTTTGTTTTTTAAGAGTCTCATAAATAACATTTAAATCTTCCTGAAACTCTAATGCAGAGTAAGATAATTCATTTTTATTATTTTTAATATCTGAAATAAGAACATCAATTTTAAATTGAATGCAGTTTATTTTTAATCTGATTGGTTCAAATTTTAATCGTTCAACAATATGATTTGAAATTTTAATTTTTTTCAAATCATTTTTTATTGATTTAAATAAATCAATATTTTTCTCAGATTTTCTGATTTTTAAACTTAAGTCCCTATAAACTTCAGTCAATGAATTTTTATATTTTTCGAGAATGGTAATTTTTTGTATGCTTATTGCATTTTGAGTAATTTCATTTGTAACATTTGGGTTTCCATCTCTATCTCCACCAACCCAAGTTCTAAACTTTATAAAATCTTTTGTTTTTAGTTCATAATCATAATATAATTTCATAGAGTTAGAAAGATCTTTATGTAATTCTGGTATTGCATTCCACAATGATCGAGTACAATGATAAATTGTATTTTTTATCTCATCACTCACAGTAACTCTTGTAGTCCTTAAGTCGTCTGTTAACAATAACATAGTTAAAGATCTTTTTATTTTTTCATTTAAATATTCTTTTTTATTTTTACTTATTTCAGTAAACAATAATTTTTCTATGTCTAAAGTTAAAGCTTGCTGTTTGTCAAGTAATGACTGTCGCCTTGCTTCTGTTGGGTGAGCAGTAAAAGTTGGAATGATATTAATTTTATCGATGTAATTAAGGGTTTGATTTAAAGATATATTTGATTCTTTATACAATTTTATTGATTCTTGTATTGAATCAGATAAAGGTTTTTTAACGTTTGAATTATCACTTCTTTTTTTATTTATTGAATTAATTTCTTGTAACTCAGCTTGGTTAAGCAAGTGAAAGAAGGTACTAAAAAACTTTAATGAAAAATCTATTTGATCAATTGACCATTTTTTAAACAATGTTTGAATTTTATTATAGTTATATTTAAAATTTGATTTAATTATTACATTGAAAAGACTATTTCTTAATATTTGATATTCTTTTATATTATTTTCACTATAAATCTCATCTAAAATTGTAGCTATATATATAACTCTTTTAGTTAATGATTTAGTTAATAATTGTTCTGCTGAAAACTTAATTAAATTTTTTAAATTGTTTCTCATGATTAGAAATTTGTTAGAAGAAAATTTTTAAAATTTTCATAGCTTGGATTCATTGAAATTGATTTTTTTTTCTTTTTATATAGAGACTTTATTGAAGAAGGAAGTTTAATTTTTTCTTCAATAATAGGCTCTATAATGTTTTTAAATTTTAATGGATGTGCAGTAGCTAAATAAATAACAGGTGAGTTTTTCCATTTTTTATTTTCAATGTTAGCTAAACCAACTGCTGTATGTGGACAAACTGTATAATTATAATCTTTTTTAATTTTTTTTATCATTTTAATTGTTTTTGCATCATTTACACTAGTAGATTTTAAATCCTTTTTTATATTATTTAAATTAAAATTATATAAAAATTTTATACGCTCGAGGTTACTTGGGTCTCCTACATCCATCGCATTAGATATAGTTTTAATTGTTGATTCAATTTTAAAATTTCCATTTTTTAAATATCTAACTAGAGAGTCATTTGAATTTGTGGTTGCTAAAAATCTTTTAATTTTGACTCCGCTAAGTTTTGCTAAAATACCTCCAGTTAAGTTTCCCAAATTACCACTAGGCACACAAAAAGTAGGTTCTCCTAAATTTTCTAATTTTTTTTTTGCCCAAACATAATATGTAATTTGAGGTATAAGTCTACCAATATTTATTGAATTAGCTGATGTAAGATTTATGTTATTTCTTAATTTCTTGTCAGAAAAAGCCATTTTGACTAATTTTTGACAGTCATCAAATGTACCATTTACTTCAATAGATTTTACATTTTTTTGAACCCTGGTTAATTGTAGCTCTTGAATTTCAGTTACTCTTTTAGAAGGATACAAAATTACAACATTTATTCCCTCAACCCCTGAAAAACCATTTGCAACAGCACCACCAGTATCACCAGAAGTAGCAACTAAAATTGTTAATTTATTTTGATTTAAAATGGAGAAAGATCTAGCTAAAAACCTAGCTGCAAAATCCTTAAAAGCTAGAGTTGGACCATGAAATAATTCTAAAATATAAATTTTATCATCAATTTTTTTTAAAGGAACTTTAAAATTAAATGATTCTTCACATATTTTCTCTAGTTCATTATGATTAATATTTTCTTTTACAAAAGGATATATAATGTCTTTAGCTAAATCATGATAAGTAACATAATTTTTTTTTAGATTATAACTTGGAATTTTATTAGGAACAAAAAGACTACCATCTTGTGCTAAACCTTGAAATAAAGCATCAGAAAAACTAACTAATTCATTATTATTTAATATGCTTCTATATTTCAAAATTTAAACTATTTTAGGAGGTGAATTTTGTACATTTGAAATGTAACCAATTGAATCAATTCCAATTTTTTTAAATTCATCAATTATTATTGCTTTAATTTTTTTTGATGCATCCATATTATTTGTGAGTGCAAATATCGCAGGCCCTGAACCAGAAATACCACATCCAATAATCTCTTCATCTTTTAAGTGATATTGAATTTTTTCATAACCTGGAATTAATTTTCCTCTTACTGGTTCAGCAAAAAGGTCTACCATAGAACGTTTCATTAATTCATAATTTTCTTGATAAAGTGCAATTGTAAAACCAGCAAGATTTCCAGCTTGTTCAACCGCAGATTTTAAAGGAACTTTTTTTGGAAGCATATTTCTTGCATCATAAGTATTGATTGAAAAATCGGGTAGAACAACAACGCATATTAATTTTTTTGGAATTGGAAGATTTAGAATTTCAAGTGGTTGATAGCTTCGAATTAATCTTATTCCACCTAAAATTGCAGGAGCTATATTATCAGCATGAAAGCTACCAGATGCGACTTCTTCACCAGCCATACCATGAAAAATTAGTT
>PAOF01000033.1 GCA_002707905.1 Fidelibacterota bacterium | reverse complement strand
TGCCCAAGCTTGGAAAGCTTGGTAAAATATTAGGGCCTAAAGGTTTGATGCCAAATCCAAAAAGTGGAACTGTTTCATCCAATGTAGTAAATTCAGTAAAAGATATAAAGTCTGGTAGGATTGAACTAAGAGTTGATAAAAATGGAATCGTGCATGCTCCAATAGGGAAAAAATCTTTTTCGTCAAAGCATTTGGTGGAGAATTATAATTCTGTTATAAAAACTATCTCAGGTTCAAAGCCACCATCTTTTAAGGGTACTTTCTTGAAGAAGATTACTATTTCATCAACTATGGGTCCTGGGCTCAAAATAGAAAGAGTAGTTGTATAATGCCGAATAAGCAAAATTTAGACATTGTTGATGCATTTTCTTCAAAGTTTGAAAAAGCTTCAGGTGTTTATTTCACGGATTATCTTGGTTTGTCTGTAAAAGATATTACCGATCTGAGATCAAAATTTACTTCAGATGGTGTGGAATTTTGTGTTGTAAAAAATAAGTTGGCACAAATATCTTTCAAAAACGCTGGTTTTGAAGAAATTGGAAATGTTTTGAAGGGTCCTACAGCTATTGCTTTTTCTTATGATGATCCCACTTCTCCAGCAAGAATATTAAAAGAATTTAAAAAAAATAATGAACTTCCAGTGGTAAAAGCTTTCTTGGTTGATGGTAAAATGATGGATAAAACTGCTTTTTCTGCGGTCGCTAATTTACCAAGTAGAGAAGTATTAATAACAAAATTTGTATCTGGGCTTTCTTCTCCAATGTCAAAATTTGCTTCAACACTTCGAAGTTCTATGGGAAGTTTGCTAAATGTGTTAAATAGTATTAAGGAATCTAAATCAAATTAATTGAAAGAGAGGGTTTGTAATTATGGCTGAAATATCAAAAGCTGACGTAATGTCCTACTTAGAAAAAGCAAATATGCTTGATATATCTGAGCTCATATCAGAAATTGAAGAAAAATTTGGAGTAAGTGCTGCTGCTCCAGTTGCTGTTGCTGCTAGTGCTCCTGGTGCTGCAGAAGCTGCTCAAGCTGAAGAGAAAGATGCATATGATGTTATTTTGAAAACTGGTGGTGATAAAAAAATACAAGTAATTAAAGTTGTAAGAACAATTACTGAACTAGGTTTGAAAGAAGCTAAAGATTTGGTGGATGGAGCTCCAAAGCCAATTAAAGAAGGTGTTTCGAAAGCTGATGCAGAAGAAATGAAAGCTAAGCTTGAAGAAGCTGGAGCTGAAGTAGAGCTCAAATAATTTATTGAATCAATCAGCTAATAATTTTAATAGGGGATAATATTTTGACAAACAATAACTCATTTGATAGAACATCTTTTTCAAAAATTGAAACTGATTTGCAAATGCCAGATTTACTTAGTGTTCAGCTTGATTCTTTTAAGAATTTTTTACAGATAGGTGTTGAGGAAAATGAACGTAAACTTATTGGGCTTAATGAAGTATTAGAAAATATTTTTCCAATCGAGGATAGTCATAAAAACTATACTTTAGAGTACAAAGGTTATTTTTTTGGTACATCAAAATATAGCCCTGAGGAATGTATGGATAGAGGTGTTACATTTGCTGTCCCATTAAAAGTTCGTTTAGTTTTACATATTACCGATGAGTTTGATAGGTCAAAATATGCTCACTCCATTGAGCAAGAGGTATATTTTGGTAATATACCATTTATGACTAATCGAGGAACCTTTGTAATAAATGGTGCTGAGAGAGTAATTGTCAGTCAGTTGCAAAGATCTCCTGGTGTGTTCTTTGATGAATTTACACATCCCAATGGAACAAGGCTTTATCAAGGAAGAGTTATTCCGTTCAGAGGTTCTTGGATAGATTTTACTACAGATATTCAAGATTGTCTTTATGTCATTATTGATAGAAGAAGGAAATTTCCAGTAACAACAATGTTAAGGGCATTAGGATTTTCTTCAGATTCTGATATTTTTACTATTTTAGGTCTTTCTAANAAAATAACTATTAACAGTAAAAATTTAAAAAAATTAATTGGTCAAGTTTTAGTTAATGANGTTATTGATGTAAATACTGGTGAAATATTAGCTGAGAGCAGGAGTGTTATAAACTCAGATACTTTTAAATTGTTAAAATCAGCTGGTATTAAAGATTGTGAGGTTGTTTCATCAATAGATGATTTAGCTGCTGAATTAATTTTAAACACTATGCAAAAAGATCCTACGCAAAATACCGATGATGCATTAACGCTTATGTATCAGCATTTAAGATCTGGAGAGCCGCCAAATTTGGAAACTGCTCAAAAATTTATTGAGAGAATGTTTTTTAGTCCNAAAAGATATGATTTAGGAAAAGTCGGAAGATATAGAATAAACAAGCAATTTGATTTAAATGTTGATTTAGAGCATACTGTTTTAACAACTGAAGATATTATCAAAGTTATTGAATATTTGATGGATATGAGAAAAGGAACTAGAGGTCCAGACGATATTGATCATTTAGGTAATAGAAGAATGAAAACGGTTGGAGANCAATTGACCAATCAATTTTCAATAGCATTTAGTAGAATGGCAAGAACTGTTCGTGAAAGAATGAATTTAAGGGAAGCTGAAAGTTTGACTCCACAAGATTTAATNAATTCTAGAATTTGTACTACNGTTATTAATACNTTTTTTGGTACTAGTCAATTAAGNCAATTTATGGATCAAACTAACCCGCTTGCTGAAATTACTCACAAAAGACGAGTCTCTGCGCTAGGACCAGGTGGTTTAACAAGAGAAAGGGCAGGTTTTGAGGTAAGAGATGTTCATTATACACATTACGGTAGGTTATGTCCTATTGAAACCCCNGAGGGTCCAAATATTGGATTAATTTCATCGCTTGCAACTTATGCTATGGTTAATGAACTTGGTTTTATTGAAGCNCCTTATAGAATAGTTCANTCTAAGAATAACTCAGCGTTTGTATCAAAAAAAATTAAATATCTCTCTGCAGANGATGAAGATAGGTCTAGAATTGCTCAGCCATTAGAAAATTTAGATATAAAAGGTGAAATTAATGTCGACAAGGTTAGGGTTAGAATCCGAGGAGATTTTCCGGTGGTTAGTGCTAAAGAAGTTCAATTTATGGATGTTGCACCGCACCAAGTTCTAAGTGTTGCNGCAACTTTGATACCATTTTTAGATCATGATGATGCTAATAGGGCTTTGATGGGTTCAAATATGATGCGTCAATCTGTTCCNCTTATTAAGCCAGAGGCTCCCATAGTAGGTNCTGGTATGGAAAAAATNGTTACTCGAGANTCTAGAACATCTTTATTTTCTCCTGTTTCTGGTGTCGTTGAGTCAGTTGATGCTAANTCTGTCGCAATTAGAACTAAAGATATTCCAGAAGATCTTGCAATGACGGCTGANCAGAATTTATTAAAAATTCCNATGATTAAATATTCTAGAACCAATCAAGANACATGTATGAATCAAAGACCAGTAGTTACTGCCGGTCAAAAGATAAAAAAAGGTGATTTAATTGCAGATGGCCCNTCAACTCAGTCNGGAGAGTTGGCTCTTGGGAGAAACTTAATGGTAGCTTTTATGCCATGGAGAGGTTATAATTTTGAAGATGCAATTATTTTGAGTGAAAGATTGGTCAAGGATGATGTTTTCACATCTGTTCATATTTCAGAAATTGATTTAGAAGTTCGAGACACCAAAAGAGGTGAAGAAGAATTGACAAGGGAAATTCCAAATGTTGGTGAAGAAGCTACTAAAGATTTAGATGAAAATGGAATAATTAGAGAAGGTGCAAGAGTAAGATCTTCTGATATATTAATTGGAAAAGTTACTCCAAAAGGTGAAACAGATCCAACCCCCGAGGAGAAGTTGCTCAGAGCAATTTTTGGTGAAAAAGCAGGTGATGTAAAAAATGCTTCAAAAAAAGCTTCTCCAGGTACAAATGGTGTAGTAATAAAAACTCAACTTTTTGAAAGAAAAACCAAACAATCTCGAGCTGTAGAAAAAAAAGAAATTGAAAAATTTCAAGAAGAAACTCGTGCAATTAAGAAAAAAATTAAGAAAACAAGGGATGAAATGTTGTTTGAGTTGTTGTTGAATCAAATTAGCAACGGGTTAAGAGACATCTCTAATGGAAAGACTTTGATTAAAGCATCTACTAAGTTGTCATCAAAAAGATTAAAATCTTTAGATTTGGAACGAGTATCAAGAGATCAGTCTTGGGTTCAAGATAATAAGGTTTGGATTCAAATTCAACAAGTATGGAATTCATTCGATCGTGAGTGGAGACAAGCTGAAGAAAGATTAGAGAGAAAAATTTTCAAATTACAAGTTGGTGATGAGCTTCAACCTGGTGTTTCAAAGCTTGCAAAAGTTTACATTGCAAATAAAAGAAAAGTAAAAGTTGGTGATAAAATGGCAGGTAGGCATGGAAATAAGGGTGTTGTTGCAACAATTGTTCCAGAAGAAGATATGCCATTTACGGAAGATGGAACCCCAGTAGATATTGTTTTAAATCCATTAGGTGTTCCGTCTAGAATGAATTTAGGGCAGCTTTACGAAACAATGCTTGGTTGGGCTGGAATGAAGCTTGGTAAAAATTATGAAACTTCACCTTTTGATGGAGCATCCCCTAAAGAAGTTGAGGAAGAATTAAAATTAGCCGGGTTGCCATCCAGTGGTAAAGCTGACTTATGGGATGGTAGAACTGGTGAGAAATTCCATTATCCAGTAACAGTCGGTTGTATATATGTCATGAAGTTAGCTCATATGATTGATGATAAGATGCATGCAAGATCAACTGGACCTTACTCATTAATCACTCAACAGCCTTTAGGTGGCAAGGCTCAAGAGGGTGGACAAAGATTGGGTGAAATGGAAGTTTGGGCTCTCGAGGCATATGGTGCTAGTTATACACTTAGAGAATTGTTGACCGGAAAATCTGATGATGTTGATGGAAGGTCTAAAGTGTATAATGCTCTTGTAAGAGGGGATAACATTCCTGAATTTTCTATTCCTGAGTCATTTAATGTTTTAGTTAAAGAGCTCCAAGGTTTGGGCATTGATATTGAATTAAAAAGTTAAAGGTGGTAAAAATTGGTATATATAAATCCGCAAAAAGAAGATAACCCTAATCATTTTAAATCAGTGACTATAGGTTTGATGTCTCCTGAAGATATTCTTAGACGATCTTATGGAGAGACTTTAAAGCCCGAGACAATAAATTACAGATCTTATAAGCCTGAGAAAGATGGATTGTTTTGCGAAAAAATATTTGGTCCAGTTAAAGATTATGAATGCCATTGTGGAAAATATAAAGGAATTAGATATAGAGGTATCATTTGTGATAGATGTGGTGTTGAAGTAACTAGAAAAAAAGTCAGAAGAGAGAGAATGGGTCATATCACATTAGCTGTTCCTGTTGTTCATATTTGGTTTTTACGCTCAGTCCCTGGAAAATTAAATCATTTATTAGGAATTTCAACTCGAGATTTAGAGAAGGTAATCTATTATGAATCATACATTGTTATAAATCCTGGTTCCTCTGATAAAAAAAGGATGGAATTGATTGATGAATCTGAATATCGCGATCTTGAAAGCAAATATGGAAAACATACTGTTTCAGAAGAAGATCAAGATGATGATAATTATTTTTATGCTGACATGGGTGGAATGGCAGTAAGAAATGCATTAAAAACGATGGATATAACTTCAACAATGAAAGAATTAGAATTATTGATTAAAGAAACAGGTTCTAAGCAAAAAAAAGCTGATGCTCTTAAAAGGCTTAAAGTAGTTAAAGCGTTTTATCCTACAAAACTAAAAGCAAAATTGAACAAACCTGAATGGATGGTAGTAACTGTTCTACCGGTCATTCCACCAGAACTTAGACCATTAGTTCCTTTGGAAGGAGGAAGGTTTGCGGCAAGTGATTTAAATGATCTTTACCGTAGGGTCATTATTAGAAATAACAGATTAAAGCAGTTAATGGAAATAAAAGCACCTGATGTTATTTTAAGAAATGAAAAAAGAATGCTTCAAGAAGCTGTCGATACATTATTTGATAATTCAAGAAGAGGAACTGCTGTAAGTAGTGGTACTCGAAGACCCTTGAAAAGCTTAAGTGATATGTTAAGAGGTAAGCAGGGTCGATTTCGCCAAAACTTATTGGGAAAAAGAGTTGATTATTCAGGAAGATCTGTAATTGTAGTTGGTCCTACTTTAAAATTACACGAATGTGGTCTTCCAAAAGATATGGCTGCTGAACTATTTATGCCTCAAATAATTCATGAATTGATTGCAAGAGGTTTAGCAAATACTCCAAGAAGTGCAAAGTTGATGGTTCAAGAAAGAGCTCCTGAAGTTTATGAAATTTTAGAATACGTTATTACTGATCATCCTGTATTGCTAAATAGAGCTCCAACTCTTCATAGGTTAGGAATTCAAGCTTTTCAACCAGTTCTAGTTGATGGAAAAGCTATTCAAATACACCCATTAGTTTGTTCTGCTTTCAACGCTGATTTTGATGGAGATCAAATGGCTGTTCATGTGCCATTATCTGTTGAAGCACAAATGGAAGCTAGAATGTTAATGCTTGCTAGTCATAATATTTTACATCCAGCTCATGGATATCCCTTGACTATTCCATCGCAAGACATGGTCTTGGGGGCTTATTATATTTCAAAAGCAAAAAAAGGTGATTTGGGTGAAGGAATGAGATTTTCATCAATTGATGAAGTTTTAATAGCATATGAAAATGAAAGAGTTGGTCTTCACGCAATTGTAGATATTAAATACATGGGTGAGTGGCAAAACAAAACAACTGTTGGTCGGGCAATTTTTAATTCTATAGTTCCAGATGAGATGGGTTATCTTGATGAAGTATTAAATAAAAAGAAGATTGAAAATATTATTTACAATNTTTANTTAACNGTTGGGAATAAAAAAACCGTTAAATTTCTTGATGATCTAAAAGATTTAGGGTTTCAATATGCAACNAAAAGTGGAATTTCCATTGCCATTTCAGATGTATTGATTCCAGATGAAAAAGAATCAATTATTTCAAAAGCTGAAAATGAGATTAGTTCAATTCAAAGCAAATTTGCACGTCAAATTTTAACTGAAGGTGAAAGGTACAATAAAGTTATTGATGTATGGACTCATGCAACAAACGATACATCTCAAGCTATGATGAATAGAATTATGAATGATAAGCAGGGTTTTAATTCCGTTTATGTAATGGCAGATTCTGGTGCAAGAGGTAGTCAAGATCAAATTAAACAGTTAGCTGCTATGAGAGGATTAATGGCAAAGCCAAAAAAATCTATGACAGGTAGCAAAGGTGAAATTATTGAAAATCCTATTACTTCAAACTTTAAAGAAGGTTTGACCGTTTTAGAATATTTTATTTCAACTCATGGTGCTAGAAAAGGTTTAGCTGATACTGCTTTAAAAACAGCTGATGCAGGTTATTTGACTCGAAGGTTAGTTGATGTTGCTCAAGATATGGTAATTGGTGAGGATGATTGTGGTACAATTAATGGTGTATGGATAAGCGATCTCAAAGAAGGTGAGGAAATAATTGAGCCTTTAAGTGAAAGAATTAGAGGAAGAGTTTTACAGGAAGATGTTTATGTGGATGGAAAAAAGATTTTAAAATTAGGTACTTTAGTTGATTCTTCTGTCGCTGAAATTTTATCTAAACATGAAATCGATAGAGTATTTATTAGATCTGTTTTAACATGTGAGTCTCTTAGAGGGGTTTGCAAATTGTGTTATGGTATAGATTTAAACACTAATAAGCTTGTAAGCATGGGTTCTTCTGTTGGTATTGTTGCTGCTCAAAGTATTGGAGAGCCTGGAACACAATTAACATTACGTACCTTTCATATTGGAGGTACAGCCTCTAGAATTATCGAAGAATCAGAAATGAAATCTAGAAGAAATGGAACTGTTGAATTTTCTGATAATTTAGAATTTGCTAACGTTAAAGATGATGATGGTTTTAAAGATACTATATCCAGAGTATTAGTTAGAAACTCTTCCATTAAAATAAAAGATAAAAATGGTGGTATTTCNGTTTATAATGTNCCNTATGGTGCNTCNCTTGAAGTNNNNGAGGGNGATAANATNNAAGCNGGTCAAATTNTNTTTACNTGGGATCCNTANACNGATTTCATNTTAGCNAGNAATTCNGGNATNGTNGATTTTGTTGATATGGTTGAANGTGAGACTTATCANGAAGAGGCNGTTGAGGGNGGNAAAAAACANCTTGTTACNATTGAATCAAAAAANAGAAGATTNGCTCCNCATTTAGATATAGTAGATAAAGATAAAAANATTNTNTCAAGTGGTACAATNTTGCCTGTAAAAGCTGTTTTGATGGTAAAAAATGGTGANAAGGTTAACGCTGGNCAAATTTTNGTTAAGATTGCTAAAGATATTGGTAAAACCAGAGATATAACAGGTGGTCTTCCAAGAGTNGCNGANCTTTTTGAAGCTAGAAAACCANNTANTCCTGCAGTTGTNACTGAGATAGATGGTTTGGTAAAATTTGGTGAAGTAAAAAGGGGTATAAGAGAAATTACAGTTAATGGTCCACATGATGTTTCAAAAAAATATAAGGTNCCATATGGTAGACATGTAATTGTTCACGAAGGTGATAGGGTTAGTGCAGGAGATAGACTTTGTGAAGGTTCTATCTCACCTGATGACATATTAAGTATTCTTGGTCCCGAAAGAGTTCAAGAGTATTTGGTTAATGAAATTCAAGAAGTATACAGATTGCAAGGTGTTAGAATAAATGATAAGCATATAGAAGTAATTGTTAGGCAAATGATGCAAAAAGTTGAAATCGATGATTCTGGAGATTCTGATTTTCTCGCTACAGATAGAGTAAATAGAAATGAATTGAATAGAGCAAATGATAAGATTATTAAATCTGTAATTATTACTGATATTGGAGATTCTAGTTTTTCAGAAGGCGAAATGATATTAAGAACTGAACAACTTGAAATCAACAGAAAGCTTAAAGAAGAAGGTAAAAAACCAATTAAAACCAGATCAACTAAGCCTGCAACATCACGTCCTTTATTATTGGGTATTACTCGTGCATCTCTTAATACTGAGAGTTTTATATCTGCAGCATCATTCCAAGAAACAACTAGAGTTTTGACTGATGCATCAATTGAGGGTAGNGGTGATAATTTGCTAGGTTTAAAAGAAAATGTAATTCTTGGAAGACTTATTCCAGCAGGTACCGGNTTTAAAAGTAATAAAAACCCAATTGTTTCCAAATTAGAAGATTCTGAAAATGAATCTGAAATCATGAAAAATGAAATTATTGAGGAGGCTGATAGTGCCAACAATTAATCAATTAGTGAGGAAAGGTAGA
This sequence comes from Fidelibacterota bacterium, assembly GCA_002707905.1. Taxonomy (GTDB): domain Bacteria; phylum Fidelibacterota; class Marinisomatia; order Marinisomatales; family S15-B10. The sequence continues at coordinate 3,943 of PAOF01000033.1, read as the reverse complement.
AAGAAAACTTCAAAGACAACTGGNGCTCCAGCTCTACAATCAAATCCTCAAAAAAGAGGTGTATGTACTCGTGTTTATACNACNACACCAAAAAAACCAAATTCAGCCTTACGTAAAGTAGCTAAGGTNAGATTAACCAATTCTATTGANGTGATTGCNTATATTCCAGGTGAGGGGCATAATCTTCAAGAGCATTCTTTGGTTTTGATAGAAGGTGGTAGAGTTAAGGATTTACCTGGCGTGAGATATCATATTGTCAGAGGTACAATGGANACTTCTGGTGTAGATGATAGAAAAACNAGTCGTTCAAGATATGGTGCGAAAAAACCGAGGGAATAAATGAGAAGAAGAAGACCTGAAAAGCGTGAAATATTACCTGATCCTATTTATGGTGAATTAATGGTTCAAAAATTTATAAATAATTTAATGAAGGGTGGAAAAAAGAGTGTGTCTGAAAAAATTTTCTATTCTTCTTTAGAGATTGTTAAGTCAAAAACTAAATCAAATTCATTAGAAATGTTTAAAAAAGCAATGGATAACGTTAAGCCTTTAATTGAAGTTAAAAGTAGAAGAATTGGTGGAGCTACATATCAAGTTCCAATTCAAGTTCCTCCTCAAAGAGGTTTTGCGCTTGCAACAAGATGGATAATAGCTTATGCAACTGCTAGAAAAGGTAGAAGTATGTCTGAAAAATTAGCAGCTGAATTTGTTGATGCTGCAAATAATGATGGTGGTGCNGTTAAGAAAAAAGAAGATACACATAGAATGGCAGAGGCAAATAAAGCTTTTGCACATTATAGGTAAAAAATGCAAGAAATAAGTTTAGATAAAGTAAGAAANATAGGAATTATGGCTCATATTGATGCTGGAAAAACNACAACNACTGAGCGTATACTNTTTTATACTGGAAGAGTNCANAGGTTGGGTGAAGTTCATGAAGGTGCTGCNACAATGGATTGGATGGAGCAGGAAAAGGAGAGNGGNATAACTATTACATCTGCNGCNACNACTACTTTTTGGAATGATAATCGAATAAATATTATTGATACTCCTGGACATATTGATTTTACTGCTGAGGTTGAACGTTCTTTGAGAGTTTTAGATGGTGGTGTAGTGGTGTTTTGTGCAGTTGGTGGAGTTGAACCTCAAAGCGAAACAGTTTGGCGTCAGGCAAACAAATATAAAGTTCCTAGAATNGCATTNATTAACAAAATGGATCGTATGGGAGCAGATTTTTATAACGTTGTNGATATGATGAAAGATAGATTAAATGCAAATCCNCTTCCTATAACATTGCCAATCGGTGCCGGTGATATATTCAATGGTGTTGTTGATTTAATTGAAATGAAAGCAATTATATACAATGAAAAAAGTTTTGGTGCTGAATATGAGTTTGTGGATATACCATCTGATATGATTGAAAAGGCAGAGAAGGCAAGAAGTCATTTGGTTGAGGAGTGCGCTTCTCATGATGAAAATTTATTAGAAAAATATTTGGCAGAAGAGGAGATTTCTGTTGAAGAAATTAAAAATGCNATTAGGAAGGGATGTATAGAAAATTCATTTATTCCTGTTATGTGTGGGTCTGCNTTTAAAAATAAAGGTGTACANAGANTNCTTGATTGNATAGTTGAATATTTACCATCTCCATTAGATATCAATGAGGTTGTNGGTCACTCTTTAAAAAGNAAGGATGATGTTTTAAAGAGNTCNCCATCAAATNAAGAGCCATTTAGTTCGCTTGCTTTTAAAATTATGACTGATCCATATGTTGGTAAATTAACCTTCTTTAGAGTCTATTCTGGTTCTTTGGAAGCAGGACAATCTGTTATGAATTCAGTCTCTGGTAAAAAAGAAAGAATTGGTCGTCTTTTGTTAATGCATGCAGATAAAAGAGAAGAAAGAAAAAAAGTAACTGCTGGAGAAATTGCAGCTGCTGTTGGTCTTAAAGAGACTAAAACTGGTCATACATTATGTGATCCATCAAATCCAATAGTATTAGAACAAATGGATTTTCAAAAACCTGTTATATCTGTAGCAATTGAAGCATCAAGTAAAGCAGAGCAGGAAAATTTATCTGAATCACTTGCTAAATTATCTGATGAAGATCCAACTTTTCAAGTAAGCTCTGATGATGATACTGGTCAAACAGTTATTTCTGGAATGGGTGAACTTCATCTAGAAATATTGGTTGATAGATTGAAAAGGGAATTTAATGTTAATGCAAATGTTGGAAAACCTCAAGTGGCATACAGAGAAACAATATCCTCAAATGCAGATGTTGAAGGAAAATTTGTTAGACAGTCTGGGGGAAGAGGTCAATATGGGCATGTAAAAATTAAAGTTAAACCAAATGAGCCTGGAAAAGGATATTCTTTTGAGAGTAAAATTGTTGGAGGAGCAATACCAAAAGAATACATTAATCCAGTTAGTCAAGGTATTGAGGAGTCATTAAAAAATGGAATTTTAGCTGGATATCCCATGGAAGATATCTCAGTTGAATTATATGATGGCACTTACCACAATGTTGACTCATCTGAAATGGCATTTAAAATTGCAGGTTCAATGGCTATCAAAGAGGGTTGCAAACAAGCAAAACCAGTTTTGTTAGAGCCAGTTATGAAAGTTGAAGTTGTCCTTCCTGAGCAATATTTAGGGGATATTATGGGTGATTTAACATCAAGAAGAAGTGAAATCCAAGGAACTGAGCATAGGAAAGATGCTGTTGTGATTAGTGCAGTTACACCATTATCTGAAATGTTTGGTTATGCAACTTCGTTAAGGTCTATGTCCCAAGGAAGAGCTGTTTTTTCCATGGAGTTTGATAAATACAAAAAGGCTCCAAAATCCGTAACTGAAAATATTGTAGAGAAATCTGGCTCTGCATCTAGTGAATAATTTTGAAAGGGAATTTAATTGGCTGCTCAAACATTAAGAATTAGGTTAAAAGCATATGATCACAAGTTGATTGACAAATCAACTGAGAAAATTGTTAAAACTGTAAAGCAAACTGGTGCGGTATTATCTGGTCCAATTCCGTTACCATCTAAAAGAACAATTTATACTGTTTTACGATCTCCTCACGTTAATAAGAAATCAAGAGAACAATTTCAAACTAAAACTCATAAAAGATTAATTGAAATTCTTAATGCATCACCCAAAACAGTTGATGCTTTAATGAAGCTTGATCTATCTGCTGGGGTGGATATAGAGATAAAGGCGTAATAATATGATTGGTTTGTTAGGAAAGAAAGTGGGAATGACTAGATTGTTTGGTGAAAACGGAGAAAGTTATGCTTCTACTATAGTTGAATTAGGTCCATGTATCATAACTCAAATTAAAACAAAAAGTAATGATGGTTATTCAGCTCTACAAATTGGTTATGGAAAAAAATCTGAAAAACATGTAAATAAGCCATCTTTAGGTAGAATTAAAAAAATTGGTTTAACTGAGGTTCCAATCAAATTATCAGAGTTTAAAGTTTCTAATAATGTTAAGGTTAATGTTGGTGACACATTATCAGTTTCAATTTTTGAGGAAGGTCAATTGGTTGATGTAAGAGGTATTTCAAAGGGTAAAGGATTTACAGGTGTTGTAAAAAGACATGGTTTTGCAGGTGCACGGCAATCACATGGTCAATCAAGTAGAGTAAGAGCACCTGGATCAATTGGACAAGCATCAGATCCTTCTAGAGTTTGGAAAGGTACTAAAATGGCAGGTCAGCATGGTAACAAAAAAGCTTTAGTGCGAAACTTGAAGATATTAAGAATAGATGTCAAAAAAAATCATCTCTTTTTGAATGGTTCAGTACCAGGTTCAAAAGATGGTTTTGTGATGGTAACAAGGTAAATTAATGGATATATCAATACATAATTCAAGCGGAGAAATTGTTTCAAAAGTCAGGTTAAGTGATTCCGTTTTTAAAATTAAGCCAAATGATGA
>PAOF01000032.1:12756-16929 GCA_002707905.1 Fidelibacterota bacterium | reverse complement strand
AGCTACTCTTGCCGCCTCGTGAACAACTATTGGTTTTGGATAATCTTTTCCAATAATAGTCTTGATCATCTTCTGATATTTAATATCCATTTCCCATGGTTTATGAATAAATTTTTGTGGTACTTTAATTAATTCAGGTATCCATTTTTTTACGTATTTGCCTTCTTTATCAAATTTTTCACCTTGAAGAATAGGATTGAAAATTCTAAAGTAAGGTGCAGCATCAGCGCCAGAACCAGCTACCCATTGCCAACTTGCGCTGTTATTAGCTAAATCAGCATCAACCAAACAATTCCAAAACCATCTTTCACCATATCTCCAATCAATCAATAAGTTCTTTACTAAAAAAGAACCCACGATCATTCTTACCCTGTTATGAATATATCCAGTTTGCCATAGTTCTCTCATGCCAGCATCAACAATTGGATATCCTGTTAATCCTTTTTTCCAAGCAGAAAATTTTTTTTCATCATATTCCCATGGAAAAAAATCAAATTTTTCTTGATAATTTTTTCTTGATAAATCTTTATTAAAATAAAGGAGGTTATAAGAAAATTCCCTCCAACCTAACTCACTTTTGAAATGATCTGTATTATTAGTTGGTTTTTGTTTTTCAATTTCAGACCATATTCTATTTATTGAAATTTCTCCAAAATGTATGTGAGGTGATAATCTTGAGACATTTTTTTCTGATGGGAAATTTCTTCCTTTCTTATAATTAGACAAACCGTTATTTATAAAATTTTTGAAACTTTTTTTTGCCCCTTTTTCTCCAATATCCCAATGTGTTTCAAGTTTTTTATACCATTTAAATTTGGGTAATAAATTCAGTGAATTTAAAGATTCAGAATTTTTGTCTTTAAAAGTGTGCAAATTTATATGACTATTTATAGGTTTTTTAGGAGGAGTAGCATTTAAACAACCTTTTCTATAAAATGGAGTAAATACTTTATATGGTGTTGAATCATCTTTTTTAATTAATTCTGGTTCCCACAACAAAGAAGAGTTAAAACTTTTTACTTCTATATTATTATTGATTAGATTTTTTTTAATATGAATATCTCTTTTAATTTGCCATGGTTCATAAGATCTGTTCCAATACACTGTTTTTATTTTAAATTTTTTTACAACATCAAGTATTATTTTATTGGGGTCTCCTTTGTAAAAACATAGATTATTGTTAAGAGATTCATTTAATTTTTTTAATGATTGATGAAGCCACCATTTTGATACTTCTCCCATTTGAAAATGCTTTGTAACAACAGTATCAAAAATATAAATAGTTATTATTTTAGAATTTTTTGAAGCTTCAAATAAGCTTATGTTATCATCCAGTCTTAAATCATTTTTAAACCAATGTAAATTCATAATATTTTAAAAGTGAATCAATGTATTTACAAAGATAGATCTCCCAGGCTCTGAATAATCATAAACACTTTGAATATTTTTTTTATTAAGTACATTTCGAGCTCCAACATCAAAATTTATATCTTTAGACAAAATAATCAAATTTACTGATATTGAAAAATCCACTCTTTCGTAATTTTTAATAATAGAGTTTTCACCATAGTAGCTGTATCTTTTATTTTGCATGTTTCTGTAGCTAATTAATGATGAGTAATTATTATATTTAAATTTTACTTCAGACCAAGATAAGTTTGTTGGCACATATAGTAATTCCATTCCTTTATTATCACCTTCAGATAACACCTTGCTATTATTTAAACTAATTCCTGAAGTTATTTCTAAAGGCAAATCGTTTAATTTTATTTTGGATGTAACACCAAAATTTGATGATTCAGAATCAAGAATATTCTGTGGAGAATAAACAAAATTTTGATCAGGTGACCATTGAATTAAATTAGATGTTCTAAAAAATGAACTATTTAAGGAAAAGCTTAATTGCTTATTTAAAAAAGATTTAATCGAAATTTCGGTTTCAAAGGATGAGCCTTGCTCAGGCTTTAAGTTAGGATTTCCTTTTGAAAAACCACTATCTAACCAAAAAAGATCATTAAAAGTTGGCTTTCTGAAACTTGTTCCAGCGTTAAAAGTGAATTTTTGAAAAAATGAATTTGTTTTTAAAATAAGAGCCAAATTTGATGTTGTTGATGANTTCTTTGAATGATCATCCCAATCAAATCTTATGCTNGGAGAAATTTTNAAGTTTTTAAAAAAATTGTAGTTTAANAAATATGTTGACCCAATTGTGTTCATTGTATGATTTCNAGTATCATCACTTTTAATTGTCATATTCGCAAAATCTAAGGTAAATAGATTTTGNGTTTTTTCTTGAAATTTGAACCTGTGATTAAATTTTAATCTATTGGTTTGAACTTCATGGTTTGAGTCAGTCAACCAATCAGGATCAACGTAATTTTCGTTTGTAGAATGATTTCCANCTGAAATAGAGGTATATCCAAANTTTGAAACAGTTGATGCATTCAAAGTAAGTAAAATATCTTCGTTTTTTTTGAATGCATTANGTGAGGGGTAAGTTAAAGANCCTGGAATTCTTCTATCTGTATCTAGATAAATTAAATTNGANGAAATATCCCAANTATNAAAATTNAAGTTAAAATTTAAGCTNGAACTTATTTGTTCGAATTGATTATTNTCTCTAAAATCATTTTCATTTTTNTAGTTATTTACAAAAAGAGAAAAGTTTGAGTTTTGATTATNAATNTTTCCATTAAATGATATNCCTTGTTCACCCATAGAACCATTTTTAAGTTTTATAAAATTAGATTTTGAGCTTGGAATNAAATTTATTACNCCACCTATTGCATTAGAACCATAAATTGATGAACCTTGACCATTATAATATTCAGCATGTGAAAAAAGATCTCCAGGAAAAGTGCTCAGATCAACAACTCCATTTTGAGGAGAGTTAATTTCAAAACCATCAACCATAACCAAAANATGTTCNCTAAAACCTGTTTGAGAAGCTATTGTNTTAAGCCCCGAAGTACCACCATAATCTTTGATGCTCAATCCAAATCTATCTAGTTTTTCACCTANACTATTACCATGAGAAGGAAAATCAACTGAATTAATTATTATATGTTTAACGGGAAGATTATTGGATTCAAAATTATATTTATTTCCAATNACAAAAATCGGATCAAAATAATATATTTTTTTATCTAATTTAATAGTTTTGTTTAANTTTAAGTTTTCATAAGAAACTTTTAAATCTTTAAAATTTGAATGAGAAATTACTACAAAGGAATTTTTTAATTTATCTTTTGAGATTATAAATTTTCCTTCTTTGTCACTAGTTGTTANTAAAACTGATTTTTCATCATCNGAATAAACTGACGCAAATGGAATAAATTCACCATTTAAATCAACAGCTCGATTTATAACTGTTTCATTTTTTTGTTGTGAATATTGAAANTTTAATAATAGAAAAAAAATAATTAAANTTANACGAAGAGTCATTNCTNTATCCTTTCCCTCGAAAGTTATTTTGAGTTTNGANTACNATAGATATCCTGACTTAAGNTTTNTATTANACTCTTCCTTCCCAATAAAAATATATCAGTGGATGTTCAAAATAATTTTTGAAATAGAGCTTTTAACTATTACAGTAGCGGGGCTGTACTTGATTTTAACAAGTTTCCCTATTANTACTCNTTTTTTACTTAATATACAATTTANTTTTTAAAAAATTAAAAATCCTAGTATTATATTGATTGAAATACGACCTTTCAATAAATTATTAATNCAAAAAAATTATTAAATCTTTGAAATCTTTAAAAAAACCAATTAAAAGTATTCTAAATAAACAAGTTTTAGTATTAAATCAAAATTATCATCCTTTGTTAATTTGTACTGCTAAAAGGGCAATTTCTCTGGCATTCCTGGGTAAAGTACAGGTTGTTGAAAACTATAAACATAAAGTAAGTTCTCCTTCATTTACTATNAATTTGCCTAGTGTAGTTAAACTTGATAAATTTGTAAACGTAAAAGATAATAAAATTGTTTTATCTAGAAAAAATATTTTAAAAAGAGATCAACATCAATGNCAATATTGNNTAAAAANAGGTGTNNNNATGACNATTGANCATNTTATTCCNAAAGAAAAAAAAGGNCCNGATAGTTGGGAAAANTTAGTTNCATGTTGCCANNANTGTAATATNNNNAANGGTANTAGAAATCTTNAANAAT
>PAOF01000032.1:0-12751 GCA_002707905.1 Fidelibacterota bacterium | reverse complement strand
ATGANATTNATTAGAAAACCAAANCAACCNACTAGNATTNATTANATNAGACAATTTGTTAANAGAGATCANTCATCTTGGAANCCNTANTTNTATATGGGAAATNAAGAATTGAGNGCTATTGCNTGAAAAATAAAAGAATATTAAGTGGAATTCAACCATCTGGCAAAGTTCATATTGGAAACTATTTTGGTATGATGAAACAAATGATTGATTTNCAAAATGATAATGAATTGCTTTGTTTNATTCCNAATTATCATGCGTTAACNTCTNAAAATTTTGGTNAAAATTTATCNTNTAATACTTTAGANANNGCTGCAAANTTTTTATCNTTAGGNTTANATNCNNATAANTCNATTTTNTGGGTNCAATCAGATATNCCAGAGGTNNCNGAACTTAATTGGATTTTAAGTAATTTTNTNTCTGTNTCATCTNTNGANAGATCAACNTCTTANAAAGATAAAATNTCTAANGGTTTAAAACCNAATCANGGTTTATTTAGTTATCCAATATTNATGGCAGCNGATATTTTNNTATTTGGTGCNGAANTTGTTCCTGTTGGNAAAGATCAAAAACAACATCTTGAAATNNCNAGANATATTGCTANNAAANTTCAATTNANTTTTTGGTGATTTNCTTNTAAAACCAAAGCCNTTAATNACTNANTNAACAGGTTTAGTNTTAGGAANNGATGGTCAAAAAATGTCNAANTCATATAATAATTGTTTAGAGATTTTTTGTGATAAAGATGAGCTTTCAAAAAAAATTATGAGAATTAAAACAGATAATTCTCAATTAGATCAGCCCAAAAAAACAGTNGGCAATCCTTTATTTGAAATCTACTGCTTGTTTTTAAATGAAAAAGAAAAAATTGATTTAGAAAAAAGATTTAAAACACCAGGNTTGAGGTATTCAGATATTAAAAATGAATTAATNGAAACTTTTTGGAGTTATTTTTCTTTAGCAAGAGAGAGAAAAAAAACTATTTTTTCAGANAAAGATTTAATTATTAAAATTCTAAAAGANGGTTCTANAAAGGCCAAAGAATTATCTTCCCCTATAATTAATAGAATAAGAAAAAAAACTGGTTTGAATTATTTAAANTAATGTCCCATCATCGAATAAACTTAGNAAATTTTAGTGGTCCNCTTGACTTATTACTTTTTTTTATTAAAAGAGATGAGATTGANATAATGGATATACCAATTTCAAAAATTACATTTGATTATTTAAATGCAATCAAAGGTTTGGATAAAATTAACTTGTCTAATGCTGGTGATTTCATTTATATGGCGTCAAGTTTAATGAGAATTAAAGCTAAATTATTACTTCCATTTAACAAAAATAATAGTGAGGAAGATTTTGATGACCCAAGAATAGATTTAGCAAAAAAATTAATTNAATATCAAAAATTTAAAACAATTTCGAATGATTTGAAAAAAATGCATAAATATCAATCAAATTTTTATNGGTTTAATTATTATCNTAATGAANAAGATGTGGATTTAAAAACTTTTAANTTGCATAATATTTCTTTGTTTGAGTTNGCAATATTATTTAAAAAGTTAATAGAAAAAAAACCAATTAAAATTNATTATGACNTAAAAAAAGAAAAAATNAGAGTAAAAGAAAAAATTTCATTTATTTTGAAAAAACTATTTAATTTTCCAAAAATANTTTTTTCAAAACTATTTAATAGAAAGTCAAAAAAAAATGATGTCGTAGTTACTTTTATCGCAATTTTAGAACTTATACAGAATAGAAAAATTAAAGTAACACAAAAAAATAATTTTGATGAAATTTTAATCGAAAAATTAAATATAAAATAAANATGGATGATTTAAGAATTATTGAAGCTCTTCTTTTTTCTTGTGAAGACATTTTAACCCAAAAAAAAGTTGATTTATGCTTTGATGATTTAAATTCTCCTGATTTAGATAAAACAGTTAGAATTTTGAATACAGAATATGAACAATCAAATAGGTCTTTTTTTATTCAAAAAATCTCATCTGGATTTAGAATTGTTACTCACCCTATCTATTCTGAATGGATAAAAAAAATGTATAAAGACAATTCAAATCTTTCTCAACCTGCATTAGAAACATTAGCAATTATTGCCTATAAGGGGCCTGTAACCAGATCAGATATTGAAAGTATTAGAGGTGTTGGTTGTGTTGGAGTTTTGAAAACTCTTTTAGACAGAAAATTAATAAAAATTAATGGTAGATCTAAAGATATCGGTAAGCCTTTAATTTATGTTGTAACAAATGAATTTTTAATTGCATTTGGAATAGGCTCAGTATCTGAACTACCTAAATTAAAAGAGGTAAATGAAATAATTAATCAAAATCCTGCGAGTTGATTTTTTGCGATGCGTTTAATTAAATATTTGTCAAATTCTGGAATTGCTTCAAGAAGAAAATGTGAAATTATAATTCGAGAAGGAAGGGTTAAAGTAAATAAAGAATTAAATGAAAATCCTTTCTTTGAGATTAATTCAAATGATTTAGTAGAATTAGATAACAAAATAGTTGTTCCAGAATTAAAAAAAAAAATCATAAAAATAAATAAGCCGAGCAATATTATTACATCAACAAAAGATACTCATAATAGAAGAACAGTATTGGATTTATTGCCAAAAAAAGAAAAAAAACTTTTTCCTGTGGGGAGATTAGATAAAAACACAACTGGTGTTTTGCTATTAACAAATGATGGTGACTTAGCTTATAAATTAACTCATCCTAAGTTTAAAGTATTTAAAATTTATTCTGCTGTTTCTTCAAAAAAATTTGATTTGTCTCAGATAAAAATAATTGAAAATGGAATAAATATTGGGGATGGTGAATTTGGATATGCAGAAATAATATCTCAAAAAAAAATTGATAANTTTTTTGAAGTTAAATTAAAATTAGCTCATGGCAAAAAAAGAGAAATCAGAAGAATATTTAAATCTTTAAAAGTAAAATTAATTTCTTTGANAAGGTTGTCTTTTGCTGGTATTTCTGCTGATGATTTAAAATTAGGTGANTATAAAACTNTAACTAAATCTGAAATTAAATTATTAAAATCAAGTNTAAAAAAACAATTTTAAAAAATCTTATTATTTTACTTAAAAACTTTTATTTAAATTACNNGGCTAAAATAAGATTAGTTTTATGATAATTGCTATTGATGGACTAGCTGGTTCNGGAAAAAGTTCTACGGCAAAAGGTGTCGCAAAAAAATTAGGTTTTTTTTATTTAGATACTGGGGCTATGTATAGAGCTGTAACNTATGGATTAATAAAATCATCAATAAAATTTGATGAATTTAAAAAAATTGAAATTTTTTTAGATAATTCTAAAATTAANTTTAATTTAGATGGTTCGGAAATNAATTTAAATGGTAGCAATATTACNAACGATATTCGAAAAAATTTAGTTACGTTGAATGTAAGCGAGGTAAGTAGTTTAAAATTAGTTAGAGAAAAAATGGTTTATTTGCAAAAAAAAATTGTTAAAAACAAAAATTTTGTTGTTGAAGGAAGAGATATTGGAACAATTGTTTTNCCAGAAGCCGATTTCAAATTTTTTTTAAAAGCAAACATTAAACAAAGAGCAATCAGAAGAAAAANTCAGAATTTTAAACAGGGTAATGATAACAATATTAATGAAATTACTTCAGAATTGAAGCATAGAGATAATAAAGATTCTTCAAGAGAAATNTCACCTTTAGTAAAAGCAAAGGACGCTATTACCATAGATACATCTAACATTACTTTAAATGATCAAATTTCATTAATTTGTAATTATATTAATAACTTTAATTAAGTCAGGAGATAAAGGATACCAGTGAGTAAGGATAAAAAAGAAAATCAATTAAAAAATAATTTAGATAATTCAAAAGACACAAATGAGTCATTTGATGAAAAAATNGAAAAAGAAACTTTAGAAACTGAANATTTAGCAGAAGAAACAACTNTAGAACAAAAATTAGAATCTGAAGATTTAATTAAAGATATTGTTGAAAATGAAATAAATGAAACTCAAGNTATAAATAATGACAAAAGTAATGATTTAAATATNNAAGACGATATAAAAAACTATTTAGATAAAAATATCTTTGAAGATATTAAAACAATTGAAGAATCTGATATTTCAAATCATGAAGAGTATGTTTTAGATGATGAAAAAATGAATAAATACGTAAGNACCTTTTCAGATATTGCTCAAAATCAAATAATAAATGGAACAGTTATAGGTCAAAATGAAAAAGAAATTATAATGGATATTGGTTTTAAGTCTGANGGAATAATTCCACGAACAGAATTTAGTACTGTATCNATNCCAGATCTAGGTGAAAACATGGACGTTTATCTTGAAAAAATTGAAGATAAAAATGGCCAAACTATCTTGTCTGTTGAAAAAGCNGTTTGGATGAAGGGTTGGATGAAGTTAATGCAAATTCAAAAAGAAGATAAAACAGTTATGGGTAAGGTAATAAGAAGAATNAAAGGAGGAGTAATTGTTGATGTAGAAGGTATCCAAGCTTTTTTACCTGGATCGCAAATTGATGTGAGGCCTGTTCAAGATTTTGATAATTTATTAGGAAAAGAATTAGAATTTAAAATTGTGAAAATTAATCAACTTAGAAAAAATGTTGTATTATCAAGAAAAGCATTATTAAGTAATTCAATGAAAGAGCAGAGAGATCAACTTTTTGAAAATATTGAAGAAGGACAAATAATGCAGGGAGTTGTTAAAAACATAACTGATTTTGGTGTTTTTGTTGATTTAGGAGGATTAGACGGTCTTTTGCATATTACTGATTTATCTTGGGGGAGGGTTAATCATCCATCAGAAATAACTTCTATAGGTGAAACAATTAATGTAAAAATAATTGAAATAGATTTAAAAAAACAAAGAATATCACTTGGATTGAAGCAGTTAGTTCCTCACCCATGGGATAATGTTGAAGATAAATTTCCTNTAGGATCNTCTATTAAAGGTAAAGTAGTTAGTTTAACTAACTATGGAGCTTTTGTTGAACTAGATACGGGTGTTGAGGGCTTAGTACACGTTTCTGAGATGTCATGGACAAAAAATATTAGAAGACCAGATGAGGTTGTTCAGCTTGGTCAAGAAGTTGAAGCTCAAGTACTTTCAATAGATTTATCTGATCGAAAAATAGCACTTGGTTTTAAGCAATTACAAAATGATCCTTGGCAGGAAGTTCAAGAAAAATACGAAGTNGGTTCAACATTAAAAGGAGATGTTCGCAATCTTACTCAATTTGGTGCTTTTGTTGAACTAGAGGATGGAATTGATGGATTAATTCATGTTTCAGATTTATCTTGGACTAAAAATATAAACCATCCNAAAGAAATTTTAAAAAAAGGTGATAACGTTGAAGTNAAAGTTTTAGAAGTTTCTAAAGAAAATCATAGGATTGCACTTGGTTTAAAGCAAATGCAAGAAGATCCTTGGGATGAAATTAAATCTAGCTTTTCAGTTGGAAATAAAGTTGATGGTAAACTATTAAAAATTTTAGATAAAGGTTTNATTTTTGATTTAGATCTAGATACTGAGGGAATAATTAAAACTGATGAAATGAGCGATGAAAATAAAGTGATTATTAAAGATTCAGTTGAAATTGGACAAACATTAGAGTGNAAAGTCGTAGATGTAAATCAAGATGATAAGAAAATAATTTTAAGTTTTTTTGATGAAAAAAAATTTATAGAGAAAATAAAAAATGATATTGAAAAACCATCAAAAGAAAAATAAAATTTTAACAAATTATTTAAAGATTTTTTAAAATTTTTATGAATAAAATTTCCAAGAACTCAAAAAAAGGTCATCTATCAACATTGCTAGGTGCCTTTTTTTTTGCTATTATACTNTGGTTATTTGTTATTTCTGAAAAAAATTATAGCTATGTTTTTGAAATGCCAATTGAAGTAAGAAATATTAGGGAGGGTAAAACTTTAGGTGGGGAAGTTTCTCCAACCGCAGACGTAAGATTTAAAGGAACTGGAAGAGAATTNCTNAAAGCATTGTTACTAAAATCAATCTCAGATTTTAAATTGGTGCTTGATTTAGAAAGAGTTAATACAAATTACGATTTTTATTTGAATGATTATTTTGAGAGATATAATCAAAAAGTTGTAATTCCTAATAGCTTTAATATAGAATATGTTGAAATAATTAGACCNGAGTCAATTCAAATATCTTTAGATGATTANATGGTTAAGATGGTAAAAGTAAAATCAAAGGTTTCTGTAGAAGTTTCTCCAGGATACATAATTGTTGGAGAATTTAATATCTTGCCAGAGTTGCTTGAATTTAAAGGTCCCAAAGAAATAATTGAAAATTTGGATTCTATTGAAACTATTTCAAAACAATTTAAATCANTAAAAGCACCTATTAATGAAAAAGTTCCTGTTTCGTTTAATTTTACAAGGGTAGTTGAATCTTCAGATTCATTAATAACTTTTAAAGCTAATATTCAAAGTATTGGTGAGAGAATTCTTTCTGAAATACCAGTTAAAATTTTAAATGTTCCAGACAATATTCAAGCATTCCCNAATCCTTCAACNGTTTCTTTAAATATTTCTGGAGGAGTTGAATTTATTGCNTCTTTAAAACCAAATGATATTGATGTTTATATTGATTATAAAGATTTTACTAAAAATGATATTTCAAATGAACCAATAATACAAGTTCCTAATGATGTTATTGAATGGCGAGATTTATCGCCAAAATTCATTGAATTAACNATAAGAAGATTACCTGAATGAATGTTTTAGGTATTGAAACATCATGTGATGAGACNGCAGTTNCGATTTGTTCTGANGGAAAGATTGTTTCATCTATTGTTGCATCTCAACAAAATCACTCAAAATTTGGGGGAGTAGTTCCTGAAGTTGCTTCAAGAATGCATGAGAAATTAATATTAAATACTATGATAAAATGTTTAGATGATGCAAAAATATCAAAAAATAAAATTGATGCTTTAGCTGTTACAATAGGCCCAGGTTTAATGGGAGCATTGCTAACGGGAGTAAGTTTTGCTAAAGGTTTATCTGTAGGTTTAAATATTCCATTAATTGGAGTGAATCATATGGAAGCACATTTATTCTCAAATTTTATTGAATATCCAGATTTAAAATTTCCCTTTTTATGCTTATTAGTATCAGGTGGACATACTCAAATTTGGAAAGTAAAAGATTTTAGAAATTATAAATTGTTAGGTGATACTAGAGATGACGCTGCAGGCGAAGCTTTTGATAANGGTGCAAGATTATTAGGCTTGTCCTATCCTGGAGGAGTTGAAATTGAAAAAAANTCTATCAATGGAAATCCAAATAAATATGATTTTCCTTTAGCTCTTTTTAACTCAAAAGAGATTGAATTTAGTTTTAGCGGATTGAAATCATCNTTATTAAGATTTTCTGAAAAATTTAATGGGGAAATACCNAAAAATATCATTCCTGATGTAGCAGCNAGTTATCAAAAAGCAATTGTAAATTCATTATTAAATAAATTGAAATTAGCTTANGAAAAAACAAATATNAAAACTATTGTAATAGGTGGTGGAGTTGCTGCAAATAAAAGTTTGAGNGAGAAAACATCATTAATTTTCAAAGATTCAACTGTCTTATTCCCAAGTCTTCAATTATGTACTGATAATGCTGCCATGATTGCATTTCTTGGCGAAAAATTAATAAAAAAAGGATTTAAATCTAATCTTTCTATTGGTGTATATCCTAATTTGAAGCTTGATGAGTCTTTAAAATAATAATGTCTCCAATATTAAATCCATGGTATTTATTTTTTATTTTAATCTTTACATTTATTGTAATTTTTATTAGTTACAAGCCTTTACTAACACGTTCAAAGANGTATTTTACATTATTATTTATTTTTCGATTTTTTTCAATTTCAATAATATTATTTCTATTATTAAATGTCAGTATTTTTAGAACAAAAATTTTAGTTAAAACTCCATTAACTAAAGTTTACTTTGATAATTCTGTTTCTGCTCAATATCATCAATCAATATCAAAAGAGTCACTAATTAATAGTTATAATGATATTTTAGCAAGTTTAAATTTTAATGATAAAAATNTTAAATTTAATCCACAAATAAAATCATATAGNTTTGGTGAAAGAGTAAATCTAATTGACTCTCCATTAGATATGAAAATTAATGAATCATCTACNAATTTTTCNTCAATAATTTCAACATTTGATGAAAACTCTGTTTATGAAGATCTTCAAAATATTATTATTTTAACAGATGGTCAATCAACTCTTGGTGATGATCCAATTATTTCATTTAAAAATATAAACACTCCAATATANACAATTGGTATTGGAGAAAATTATAAATTGGTTGATTTGAAAATAAATAAGGTCAATGTTCCAACATATGCTATTGAGGGTGATCCAGTAAATGCAGAGGTAATGATAAATTTTAAAGGAGAAATTAANCAAAGAATTAATGTTTCTTTAGAAAATAGTAAAGAACTTATTGGTACTCAAATAATTTCATCAGGTAGAGATGGTTCAAATAAAATAGTACGGTTTCAATTTAATGCAACACAAAGTGGATTAAATGAATATTTAGTGAAAGTTTCTACTGTTAGAGATGAAATTAACATAGATAACAATAANTATAAATTCAATATGAATATTATAAAAAAAAAATTTAAGATCGCAATTTTAACTGGTTCTGCATCATTTAATACNAGATTAATTAAATTGTTATTATCTGAAGAATCTAAATATTCTATNGATCATTATGTAAAAACATCAGAATTTTGGAATAANCCAATTTCTAATTTTTGGAAAAAAAAATATGATTTAATTATTCTGGATAATTTTCCAACATCATCTATNTCTGAAAGATGGTCTTCTGATTTAGATAGAAAAATAAATAATGAAAATTCATCACTAGCTTTNTTNCCTGGTAATAATACAAATAATAAGAATTTAAAATCTTTTTTGGAAATCCTTGATNTTGANATTGACAATTCAATTTCTNCAANAAATAATGANTCAACTNGATTTTCTATAGTAGCAAATAATAANAATAATAATAATCCATTAATAATTANTCANATNAANTGGGAATTNATGCCATCAATTNCACCAAAATTTAATTTGAATTACAATCAAAATAGTATGTTTNCACCTGCTTTTTTTGATCAACAATATTTGCTTAATCCGATTTTTTTAATTGGTAAAGATTCAAATANAGACTTTAAAAAATTTATTGTTAACTCTTCAAATTTATGGNCTNTATATTTTAAAGATTATGANGAATTTCTTAAAAATAATTTAGATTTGTATTTTAAAGAAGTTTTTAAATGGTTAGTATCAACTGGAGGTGAAGATAATAGGTATTTTAGATTATCTAATCAAACATCAATTCAAATNGGTGAAGAAATTATNNTAGANGGTAATTTTTTAGATATTTCNGAAGANATNTTAAAAAATAATATTTGGTGGAGAATTTTATTACCATCAAATAAGGTAAGGCTTGTTCCACTAATAAAAGAGGANGATGATGTTTGGAGAGCAAGATTTATAACTACAGAAAAAGGTCAACATAATTATTGGATTGTTTTTGAAAATGAGGAATATAATTTATTGAATTCTTTNACNTTTAANGTGAATGAAGGACTTTTAGAGTTAAAAAANGTTTTTCTNAATAAAGAAATACTTCAAAATATATCTAANAAATCAAATGGAGTTTATTTACCATGGAAGGATAGAAATAAAATAAGTGACATAATAAATTATTCCGTAAAAGAAGAAAATTTATCAAACATGATTTCATTTTCTCATTTGAAGGAACTTTTATTTNTNCTTTTAGTTTTATTAACTGTTGAATGGGTTTTAAGAAGAAAAATAGGTTTNCAATAAAATAATAATAAAGTAATGAATTGGCTATNAATTAATATNGAGCTAATTTAGACTAGGTNTTAAATGAAAAAAATCACAATAATTGGNACAGGTTATGTTGGTTTAGTTAGNGGATCAGGGTTAGCTGANTTTGGNAATNATGTAACTTGNTTAGATGTAAATNNTNAAAGAATAAAAATTTTATCTGAAGGTAAAATTCCTTTNTTTGAGCCCGGGCTNTCTGANTTAGTTNAAAGNAATGTAGATGCTAATCGATTACATTTTTCTACAGACCTTGATAAATCANTNNANGATTCTGATGTGATNTTTATTGCTGTTGGAACACCNATGNATNNNTCTGGTGCTTCAGANATTTCAGCTGTAGAGAAAGTTGCGNTTGATATAGCTNAAAAAATNACTTCATANAAAGTTNTAGCAATAAAAAGNACTGTTCCAATNGGAACNTGNAANAAAATTGAATTAATGATTAAATCAAANTTAAAAAAAAATATTAATNTAGATATTGTTTCAAATCCAGAATTNTTAAGAGANGGNGCNGCNGTAAGAGATTTTNTAATNCCTGATAGAGTNGTAATNGGNTCNANTTCNAAAATTTCNCTTGANATAATGAANGAAGTATANAGNCCTTTNTTTTTGAATGAAACTCCTCAAATAATTACAGACTTACNAACTGCTGAAACAATAAAATATGCCTCAAATTCATTTTTGGCNGTTAAAATTTCATTTATTAATGAAATAGCNAANCTNTGTGATAAGACTGGAGCAGATGTTCATGTGGTTGCTAGAGCNATGGGTTTNGATGGAAGAATCAGCCCTAAATTTTTACATCCNGGTCCAGGATTTGGCGGTTCNTGTTTTCCAAAAGATACTGAAGCNTTAATTAATGTTGCTGANAAATNTAATGTTGATCTTAAAGTTGTAAAAGCTGCATCNGATACTAANAAACTTCAAATAAAAAAAATTATTNANAAACTNGATAAACATATTAAAAGTTANNAAAAAAAGAAAATTGGAATTTTAGGTTTAGCNTTTAAAGCAAANACTGATGATGTTCGNGAATCAAAATCAATTCAACTTATNGAANATCTNATTTCAAAAAAAGTTGAAATAGCNGCTTATGATCCTGNTGCAANTGAAAATATGAGAAATCTTTTTCCAANNGTANNTTATAAAAATACAATNNATGAAGTAATTAAAAATGCATCTGCGATAGTTATNATGACTGATTGGAANGAATTTCGTGCATTGGATCTTGAAAAAGTTGGTANAANNATGAAAGAAAAAATTATAATTGATTCAAGAAATTTATTNAGTAGAGANGATTTATTTNANAACNAATTTATATTNGAGGGAGTTGGAAGACCATTTCAAAAAAAATATGATTGATGGAGTNAAAATNAAAAANCTAATNGTTCATCAAGATNTNCCNGATANAAAAGATGAAANTTNNAAAAAAGGTTTTTTANTTGAAGTTTTAAGAAATGATGATGNNTTATTAGATAAATTTGGNCAATCAACNTTTACAATAGCATACCACAATACAATTAAAGCGTTTCATTGGCATAAAAAACAAGATGATTTATGGTTCATTTCATCTGGTAAGGCATTTGTTGTATTNTANGANCTTAGANAAAAATCNNCAACNTNTGNAGAAAAACANATAATTAGTGCAGGAAAAGATNATTATAAATTAATTTTAATNCCTCNTGGTGTTTGTCANGGTTANAANGTTGTNAGTAAAGAACCTGTNGCTTTATTTTATCATACNACNGANAATTATAATNTTNATAAACCAGATGAATATAGAATNCCATNTGATGATNAAAAAATAGNTNTTGATTGGNATTCATTAAAATGAANACTTTTTTAATNACTGGNGGATTAGGTTTTATTGGTAGTAACTATATAAAAAATATAATTAGCCAGAANAAAGAATGTAGAATTATTAATTTAGATAAAATGACTTATGCTGGAAACCCTGNGAATCTTAAAGAAATAGAAAATNTGAGTAATTATGTTTTCATTCAGGGCGATATTTGTGATGATCAAATTGTTGACAAAATATTTTCTAAATACTCACCAAGTATAATTATAAATTTTGCCGCTGAAACTCACGTTGATAGGTCAATATATAATCCNAGGGAATTTATTTCTACTGATGTTTTTGGTGTTTATAATCTTTTATTTCATGCAAATAAATATAATATTGAACTTTTTATTCAAATTAGTACTGATGAGGTATATGGTAGTATAGAATCCGGTAGTTTTCGCGAGGAAGATAATCTTTTACCAAGTAGTCCNTATTCAGCTAGTAAATGTGGAGGTGACAGGTTAGCATATTCATATTTTAAAACTTATNATTTGCCAGTTATAATAACCAGAGCTAGTAATAATTTTGGTGCTTTTCAGTACCCTGAAAAATTAATTCCNCTTTTTGTGACAAATGCTATTGATAATTTAAAATTACCAGTATATGGAAATGGTTTAAACGTAAGAGATTGGTTATATGTTGATGATCATTGTGATGCAATAAACTTTTTAATAAATAAAGGTAAACCTGGTGAAGTTTATAATATCGGTGGAAATAATGAATTTTCAAATCTTGATATAACTTATAGAATACTTGACCAATTAAATAAACCCAAAGAATTAATTACATTTATTGATGATAGAAAAGGCCATGATTTAAGATATTCTTTAGATTGTTCAAAAATTAATCAACTAGGATGGACTCCAAATAATAGTTTTGACGAGGCACTAGAAAAATCTATTGATTGGTATAAAAAAAATAAATTATGGTGGGATCCAATTAAAAACGGAAATTTTAAAAAATATTATAA
>PAOF01000031.1 GCA_002707905.1 Fidelibacterota bacterium | reverse complement strand
TTTTGTAGATTGTTTTTTTTGATCAATTGTTTCAACAAAGAACCACTGAGAAATTGAAGGATTAAAAGTAGAGTCGTGAATAAACTGAAAAAAAGTGTCTGAAATTGAATAAAAACTATGAATTTTTGATATTTTCTCTTGTTTTTCGTTTGAATAAAATAAATTATATTGTTTAAGATCTTCATCATTTGATTTTTTCCATTTTATATTAATTGTCTTAGCATCATACTTTAAATCAACTATTGGAATTGGTAATGGTGGGTTATCAGGTAAATTTGAAATATTTTCACCCATATTTTTATTATCCCAATTATCAACATGAGAAACTGAAAACCAATTTTCTTTAAAAAAATCAAAATTTTCACTAGAAAAAAAGTTTTTATTTTTATTATATAACTTTATAATAGATTTTTTTTCTCCAAATTCAGATGATGACCAAAATAATTCATAATGATTAAAATAATCCGAATCACTTTTTTCCCATAAAACATTTATTCTTTTATCTTTAAACCAAACTGAGTCAATACCTAATGCAGTTGGTATAGGTTTAATTTCATTTGTTTGAGGTTTACTTATGGTGCTTTGATTCCAATGGTCAATATTATTAACCCAAAACCAATTTTTTAAATTTGGATTAATTTCATTTGTAGAAAAAGATAATTTATTAATATCATGAATTTCATTTATTATTTTTTTTTCTCCATTTAGTAAATAAGAATGTAAAACTTGATATTTTTTAAAATCATCACTCCTATATTTATTCCAATGAATTACTATACTATTTTTATCATAGTTGATTGAATCAATTGAGTTAGTATCAGGTAAAGCATCAATAAAATTAGATTTAGGTTCACTTATTGAGCTTAAACCCCAGAGATCTATTACAGTAACCCAAAACCAATTTTTAATAGTTGGATTAAAATCAAAAAAATCAAATCTAACTGAGTCTGGATCATAATATGTTGCTAAAAGTTTTTTATCACCATTTATTTCATTACTATGAAAAATTTCATATCTATTAAAATCGCTAGCAAAAGATTTATTCCATTTAATTTCCATTTTATTAAAATCATAAGAAATATGTTCGATAGAAACTAGATTTGGATTTTCATCAACTAAATTAAACTTTTCTTTACTTTCAATAGTTTGTCCAAATTTATTTTCAACTAATATACTAAATGTATTTTTTTGAGATGGATTAAAAATTTCTGTTGGTACTTTATAAGAAACATCTGAAATATCCGTGATTTCAGCAATCGTATCCTTTTTTGTTAATGAATTATGATGCAAAATTTTATAATTAAGAAAATTTTTAGAATTATTTTTTTTCCAATTAATTTTCATACTATCTAAATCATAATTTATAGAAATGATTTCAGAAGCATTTGGTGATTTATAAACTTTAGATTTAAATATTTTACCTTTTGTTTCAAAGCCCAATGTGTCAGTTATGTTTACTCTAAAATAGTTTGAAATTGTCTCATCTGATTTTACATCAAAATAAAATTTTTGATTTTGATCAATTATTGTTGATAAAATTTCAGTATTTTCCATTTTTGAATTTGATGATTTTTCAATAGTGTAATTTTTAAAATCTGTTATTTCTTTACTTTCCCATATAATACGAAATTGATTATCCATAAATTCAATGTCTTCAATAATTATTTGTTTTGGGAATGACTGAGAATTATCAATCTGAACTGTAATACTATCACTTTGTATTGAATTTCCATCATAATTATAAGCATAGGCAATTATTTTGTTTTTAGGATTATCATCAAATTGAATTGAATTTAAATTGAAAATATAAGGCTCATCATAGTCAATTTTATCTAATGTATCCCCGTTTATGATAATTCCTACATATTGAATTGAATCATTATCAGTTGCATTTATTTCTATTTTGAATAATTTATTCAAAACATCATTATTTTTGGGATTATGAATATTTATTTTGGGATTATTNTCACAAGAAAAAATAAAAAAAGATAACAAAAGAATTAAAATAGAATTATTGTTTAGCATTTGATAAAATTAATTAACGTAATTTTAATCAAAAATGAAATGAATTAAATGAAATTTTATTAATTCAATGAATGAGAATGGACTTGCTGAGCTTCATTATTAGCATAAGGATATTTTAATCTGGCTGACCGAGAAATTGATCTTGCATTTTCATCNGGTTTATACTTTAAATATTTTTCGCTATGAAACTTTGCCTTATCAATGTTACCCAAATTCCTATGANTGAGCATCAAGTTGTAATGTGCATCATGNTCTTCAGGATCAATTTCCAATACACTTTCATAACTAAATTTTGCATTNACATAGTCATCATTTAAATAATAAGCCTGACCAATATTTTTTAATACATTTCTATCTCTTGGGTGTTTTTCTAGAACTTTATTAAAGTCTGATATTGAAGAAAGAAAATCACCTTCAGTTTTATTAATTATCCCTTTAAAAAAATATGGTTTCGGATAATTTTTATCAATTTTGATAGCTTTAGTTAAATAACTCATTGCTTTTTCAAAATCACCTTGTTTAATCAAAACTCTCGATGCNTTGATATAACCATCAGAATAATCAGGGTTTATNCTAATTACTTTTTCAAAAGCATTTAGAGATTCACCCAATTTGTTTTGTCTTAATAATGCAATTCCATANTCATTAAATCTTATGTGAGATTCAAAATTATATTGTGTTTCTTTACTTGGTGAAATTAATATTTTNTCAGTAGCCATATTCACAACTGGCAAATCAACAAGGTCATCTAANGAGAAAACTGTTATTTCTCTATTNAATTTCCTATACATGACTGATGCACTTAATTGTATTTCAGAACTAAAATCATCTGGTACTTTCCAACTATATCTAATGATATCAGCAGATCCGGGAGGAATTGTATTTTTATATAAAGTTGTTCTCCACTCATGAGGATTTCTTTTTAAAATAAACTCTCCATTAGCATCTAANAAAGCTCCTCTAAAAAAATGTGATGATTTATCAACAACTTTATTAGAATCTATCAGTCCACTTGAAAAAATTATCTTTTTGTCATTATTCTTACCAATTATTTGNAACCAGGCTTCATTTGAATCAATTGTTCCTCCNGGAAAACTATGACCTACATTTAGAGTTCTGACTATAATATGAAACTCTACTTCCTGTCCCGGCTTAAGATTTAAATTATCTTCAATTGCATGATAAATTTTACCATCAATTTTAACACCAAAAATATCAACAGCAATACGATCTCTTGATAAATAATCAGATGTTCTTTTTATCCAATCTTTNTCATCAATAGATTTGAGTGCTGGTAATGCAGTATTAGCTCCAGGAAACCAATGGTTTTTAACTTTTCCATTTTTATTTCCTGCATCAGTCGATGGAACTGTTGACATATGACAGCTATTACAATCTAAAGCTACTGGAGGTTTATAAAATGATGCAACAGCGTTATGACTAACTCCGCTAGCTTGCCATGCNTCATATTCATTTTGGCCCCTCATCCACCTATAGTGATTAATTGGTTCATCTAAACTAACTTTATGACATGTTGCACAAAATTCTTCTTGCTTGTGAAGNGGTTTTAACATGTTTGAAGAATGTTTTTTTGGATTTAGTTGTATTTTAAGTCTTTTAAGAGCAGCNTGTCTTCCTAAAGCNGGATGATTATCAATTTTATCTAAAACATAGTTTCCATTTCCAGTTATATCTGGTATATCAACCATACCATGACACACTTCACATGTAACACCAGCTGATGCCTCAGGTAGTTTCATATTTTCCTCAAGAAAGGTCTCTTGCAAACCAGAATANAACATTACTGGATCATGACAGCTCCCACACCATCTCACAGCTGCAGTATCACCTGTTGAAACTAAATATTCGACTGATTTCTTGTAAAAAGGATTATTGAAAGAAGAGTTTCTGTGAGCTGAACTTTCCCACTGATGATAAATGTCAGGGTGNCATCCAGCTTGACCACANCTTAAAGAGTTATTTATATTGTANGACTCTATGTATTCACCATTAAGTGTATTTCCAGGCGAAGGAAAAAATGGTGATTTTTCAAATTCGTTCTCANTCGAAACATCTNAGGAAATGAATTCAACTATTTTATTAGGAGAATCGGATAGGAGGAATTCTATAGAAAAAANAATAAAAAAAATATGTTTGACATAAATATAATACNNATTGTTCATAGATTTAATTATTTAACATAAAAAAACAAAATGAGTTCCTAACTATTTATAATTTNGCATANTATAAAATTAACTAAAAATAACACTTATAAACAGCACCAACTTCANAAATATAAATAATTATTTTGTAAATAAAAAGTACTCAATTAATAACTAATATATTTGAAAAAACGTGCAAAACGTGCAAAAAAAACTTGACACGCATTATTTTTAATTATAAATTTATTTAAGTTTTAAAGGCGTCATTCATTTATACCTTAAAACCCCTGACCCTGTCTCATCCCTTGAATGACGTCTTCCCCATTTGGGGCGTACAGTCATTGCTTAATATACCCAACCTAAATAATAAATGATTGAACCAAACGCCCCAAATATTTCTAAAAACAGTACCCCGGAGTAGATTCGAACTACTGACCTACGGATTAGAAGTCCGTTGCTCTATCCAGCTGAGCTACCGGGGCATTTCTTTCTTTTGTCCTCAATCTTTTNNANNTTTNNTTGCTTGTTNAAANTAANATTNAAAATNNTNGTNCCCCANNTTTNGTNCCCCANNNTNNCAAATTTAATCAAAAAACNTTGATTTAATTGATGGATGATGNGATTGNATTAATGCCATATTAAANTTTNTATAAATNTCAGTAGTTTTAAGATTTTTATGACCTAANTTCATTNACACTTCTTTTATATCTCCAGTTTTTAAATATAATCTAACTGCATAAGTATGNCTCAAACTATNCANGTGTAATTTAGTNNTATNACCNAAAAGATGNCGAACAAATTTTTTAAATTATTTTGATATATTTTCTGAGTTTTAAATATTGATCATTGGACAATTTTTATCTTTTGCTTTTTTTTGAAAATCTANAATAAAATCTTTTATGATTTTTTNGAAATAATAAAATTTCCCAATGCAAGTATGTCCATATTTGTTTTGATAAAACAGTTATATGCATCTTCTGGTGAACACACTATAGGTTCCCCTCTAATATTNAATGAGGTGTTNACTAAAATTGGATAACCCGTCTTTTTTCCAAAATTCTTTAAAAGTTTATAAAATTTTGGATTTGTTTTTTTATCTACTGTTTGAATTCTTGATGAAAAATCAANGTGGGTAATCGCTGGCAATAATGATCTAACAAAATTTAATTTTTCTAAGCCAAATAATTTTTTTTNANCAGCTTGATTTAATCTAAATTCCTTTTTCAAATTAGCAACAAAAAGCATATAAGGGGAATCTACATTACTAAAATNAAAATAATTTTTTAACTCTTCTTTTAAAATCGAAGGAGCAAATGGTCTAAAAGATTCCCTNAATTTAATTTTTTCGTTTAGAATTTTTTGCATTTTTTTATTTCTTGGATCTGCGATAATACTTCTATTNCCTAGCGCTCGTGGCCCAAATTCCATTCTTCCTTGATGCCACCCAATAACTTTCCCNGAAATAATATAATTTGAAATTTCTTCAATAAATTTTTCTTCAGATTGATATTCAACATAAATAATTTTTTTTGAATTTAAGAAATGCTTTATTTCGCTATTTGTATAANTTTTACCCAGAAAGGATCCATTCATTAAATCATTTTTGTTAGAATCAACTTTTCGATTATTATTNAAATAGTTATAATAAATATGCTGNGCAACACCTAATGCCCCTCCTGCATCTCCGCTAGCAGGTTGAACCCAAACATTTCTAAACTTATTTTGTTTAATTATTTTGCTATTTGCAACACAATTTAACGCAACTCCACCTGCTAAAACCAAATTATCAGAATTTGTAATTTTTTTTGTTGTTTTCACAAGTTTTAAAATCACCTCCTCAATTACTTCTTGAATAGATTTAGCTAAATCCATTTCAAATTGTGTAATATTACTATCTGGTTTTCTGGGTTTTCTTTTAAACAAATTATCAAATTTTGAATTTGTCATTGTTAATCCAACAGTATAATTAAAATATTTCATGTTTAACTTAAATGATCCATCTTCTTTAATATCAATAATTTCTTTCTTAATCAATTTTTTATAAATTGGNTTTCCATAAGGTGCTAATCCCATTAATTTATATTCTCCAGAGTTCACCTTAAAACCAGAAAAATAAGTAAATGCAGAGTACANCAATCCTAAAGAATGTGGGAAATGAATTTCTTTTAAAAAATTTATTTTATTGTTATCACCATATCCAATAGATGTAGTAACCCATTCACCCACCCCATCCATAGTTAAAATCGCTGAAGAATTAAATGGTGAAGGATAAAATGCACTNGCAGAATGAGAAACATGATGTTCTGCAAATAAAATCTTGGATTCAATTAAAGACTTATCTTTTATTTTATAAAAATTGGAAAAATTATCAATAAGAGTTTTTTTTAAAAATAATTTTTCTTTAATCCAAATAGGAATAGCGTTTGAAAAAGATTTAAATCCTAAAGGTGCCTCAGATAAATAAGTTTCTAATATTCTTTCNAACTTTAAAAATGGCTTATCATAAAAACCAATAAATGTAATATTATTAAAATTAATTTTTGCTTCATCAAAACAATAATCAATTGAGTGTTTTGGAAATGATTTATCATGCTTTTTTCGCGTAAACCTTTCTTCTTGGGCAGCAGCAATAATTTTTCCNTCATGAACCAAACAAGCAGCAGAATCGTGATAATATGCTGAAATACCTAATATGTAATTTTTATTTGACAACTAAAATAAAATATAAATGAAAGGGGCTATAGCAGAACTTTCAGTAAAAATAATTAACAAACCAAATAACAACATGATTATAATAATNGGAGCTAACCAAAATTTTTTTCTAACATACAAAAATTCAAATAGTTCAAATAAAAATTTCATTTAAAATTGTTTCTTTAAAGAATTTGGTGGGAAGTCTCTACTTCTAAAATATGATTTTTTTTCTTTATTAATTTTTTTATCNAACAAATCAATTTGNAATAATTTAAACAGAATTGATAAAGGTGTGAAAATAAAATAAAAAAGGAACATAATTATTAAAAAAGAATTTATTCTNCCAATGTAATTACCTAAGATTTCAAAAATAAAATAAATCTTTGNCTTATGATAAAATAATGGATAAAAAAAACTAATGCTAAAATTTAAAATTGCAATTAATAAAAACATATTACTCTTTAAAAAAAATCCCGTTACTAGAAACAATAACGATAAAATAAAACCAAAAATTCTGAACCTGTTAGTTTTCATTATAGTGTTTCTCTTTGAAATAATTTTCTTGGTAATATCAAACTTTTTACTATTCTTACGATAATAATTGGAATTAAAAGACAAGAATAAAGAATATTTAAAATAAAATTAAATTTTGAATTATAATGTTTAAAGAAAAATTTTATTAATGAAATTGATGAAGTTATTATTGAACTAATTTTATATTTATAAATACTACTTCCACCAATATGAATCATTTTAGATTTTATTGTATAAAAAATGTCTAAATTCAAATTTTTTACCCTTTTACATAAATCAACATCACTAAAAAACATTGGAAAACTCTCATCAAAACCACACAACTTATCAAATAATTCTTTTTTAATAATGAAAGCAGCACCTGCAGTTTGATCAACACTCATTTCAGTTTTGTGATTAAAATCTCCCATTTTCCATCCGTTAAATAATTTACTTTTTGGCCAAAACTGATTTAGAAAAAATAATTCCGTAAAAATATTCCAATGGGTAGGAAATCTTCTACAAGAATATTGAATTTTACCATTTGGAAAGACTAATTGAGGGGAAATAATTCCTATAGATTTATTTGTATTCATTATTTCAATAAGAATTTCAATAGATTTATCTAATATTTGTACGTCTGGATTTAAATTTAAAATATATTCCCCCCTACAAATTTTCACTGCCTGATTAACAGCTTTAGTAAATCCATAATTTCTTTCATTTTTTATAAGTTTAATTTTTGAATCAACATGCCTATTAATCAAATTAATAGTATTATCTGAAGAGTTATTATCAATAATAATAATTTCATAATTTTTTTTGTAATTTTTTTTTATTGAACTAATACAATTTTCAATATAACCTTCAGAATTGAAAGTTATAATAATTATAGACAATTTATTTTTATTTGTTTTTTCTAAAATAATTTAAATTTCCGTAATTAATATTTGTATCAAAATTCACCCAAAAAACTTTTCCTTCTCTTTCACCCCATTTAAACTCTAAATTATCAACAACCTCATGTTCATAATAAAAATTTATATCAATAGATTTTATAGTAATTCCAATATTTAACCTAAACTCCATTTTTACTTCTGGCCAAATATTAACTTGTCTTTCTGTTATAATATCCTGAGTTTGAATTTCCCATCTTCCTGTTTCAGGATTAAAACCCAAATACGAGAGCTCTTCAATAATTAATGCATTATTATCTATAACACCATGTCTTTCATAGTTAAATGATGGAATAAACCTAAATTTATTTCCATGATAACCAAAATAAATATATAAATCGTCTGAATCAGGACCACTATGAGCACCCCACCATCTTCCATTATAACTATTATAATCATAAACCTGTTTACTATACCAGGTTCCAGGAACTCTTGTAGACCAAAATTTAGATTTTATTAAACTAGTATATTCAATTCCACCAATTAAATTTTCATTACCAAACAATTCATATTTTCTTAATCCAAAAACTCCAGCTCCAGAATGGTCAGGTTGTCTTTTAAAATCATCCCAATCCCATGCATGGTCATCTCTTCCATACTCAACATAAATTTTTAATCCAGATTTTGGAAAATATGCAACCAAATATCCGACAAGAATTTCATCCCATAAATCAACTGCACTTTCAGGATCATTTGGGTCTATTTGTTTTTTATTCAAAAATAAATCTTCAAAAGGCAAGTTAATAGCTTCTCTTAAAGTGAGGTTGTATACAGTTGGAGCATAATTTCCATGTCCTGAAATATAAGCTCTTGAAAGACCTAATGTAAAAATTGGATTATTTGAAAAAGTAAAAGATCCCAAAATAGCTGAAAAATATGGTTCACCAACATTTTTATCATCTAATTTTGAAAAAACATATCTTAAATCTAGTTTTATAGGACCTATTTGTTTTTCATTAAATGTTCCAAGGCTAAAATATCTAAATCCATGAGTATTATTTGACATTTGTAATGAACTATGAATACCTGGCCCCCACCACATATTTGCATTTGATATTCCAATACCAACTCCCTTATAATGAGTTATAAATTGAAACTCTCTTATTCCATTCCATTCTATTGATTTTTCATTATGGGGTCTTGCATCATTCATTCTTACATAAATACCTTTTCTCAAAGGAATATCATAATCTAGGTTTTCACTTTTAAAACTATAGGGCTCAATTGAAAAAAAGATAAAATCATTTATAAAGGATAATTTGTATGAATTGTATTTACTGATACCTTTACCAACCCATTTAATTGAAGTATTTTCTAAATTTGGGGCTCCACTATTATTAAAATAATCTGCTCTAAAATTTAAAGACCAATTATTTTTGAGATTACCAATATTTATTGAAGGTCGAAATAAATTTGATGATATATCTTTTTTTTCTTTGTTTTTTTTGTATTCATTTTTTAATAATTCATTTGGATCTGCAACATAATAGTTTTGACTAAAAATAATTGTTGTAAATACAATATGAAAAAAAAATATTTTTTTAATTGCGAACATATTTATGTGGAGGCGGGGAGAATCGAACTCCCGTCCAAAAAAAAGATTCATTTCACTTCTACATGTTTAGTTTGATCTTTATCTTAATTTATTTTAGATATCAAACAACCTTTCAATAAATGCAGTCCTTTAAAATTTCGTTTTACAAAAGGGACATTTGTAATAACTAGCTTATCAAATCTACGCTCTATCTTAAACTGATAAGCAAAGTTTAAGTAGAACGACCCACGCTATTTAAGCGTAAGCAATATTGCCGTTATTGGCATTTGTTTGTTTTCAGGTAGTTTATGCAGATAGCCTGAGTACTGCACATGCCATAAAACGCTTCTTACTTTTTGTCGAAGCCAAGCGCCCCCATTATCAAAAAACCGTGATAAATTACATTTTCATGAAAAATAGTACTATAAAAAAATTTTTTAAAAGTGTATTATTATTTAGATTTAATTAATGATAAAAAAAATTATAATCATAGTTTTATTTTTAAATGAGACTTTTGCATCAGGAGCATTTGATCATGGAACATCAACTGGTAAAAACCTATTTGAAATCGATTTAACTTGGAATCCATTTAATTACTTCAAGAATGGCCAATCATACGTTGTTGTTGGATATGGAATAACTAATAAGATTGATTTTCATGGTTACTATTCTGTTCATCAAGAAAATTTTTCAACTTTATATAATGGATTTTTTTTTCAATTTTATGAATCTAANAAATTAGATTTAGCTACAGCAGTTGGTATAAGAAAAAATTTAAAAACAAATTANTCAAATATTTTTTTTCCACAACTTCTTTTCAATATAAAATTACATAATCAAATTAANATTGGAGGAAGTTTTGTAAATATTTTAGGTCATAAAAAAATAAATATTAATTCGATACCTATAGCTTCAGATATAGGAATTTACTTTCCAATACATAATTTTTTTAAAAAAAATAAAATGATCAAAGAAATTAAGGTCTGTTTAAGCTTATTTAATCCAGTTACAAACACATTAGTTGAAAAAAATAAATTTATACCAACTTATAGTGTTGATATAAAATTTGAAAAATTAAATTTTTAATCTTGGGTGTCTTCTTTGGGCATATAAATTTAGAGAATAATAAAATAATAATATTTCTAAAATAGAAAATAAATGTATTTGAACACCATTAATTTTTAAAATTATCAATGCAATAAATAACATTAAAATTAGCAAATCAATAACAGACCAAAATTCAAAACCTAAATGCTTGCTATTTTGAAAGTAATTTACTCCTGTAATTATAATCATTATTATTAAAACCATATTTCTCAAATAAAAAAATTGTTCGGAAACATTCGAATCATCAATAAAAAATAATAATAGACATTGAATAAATATAGCTAATCCTATTCTACTCTGAAAAGACTCGTCTTCATGTGTCCTTATTAATGAAAATATTAGTAGTAAAATAAATCCTATGAATAAACCCAAATTAAAAATATTGAAATCAAATGAAAAAAAATTTTTAATTTCATATTTATCAATTTTTGATAACGATAACATTGATAAATATAAAATTCCTAATGGAATCAAAAACCTTACTCTAAACAAATATTTATCATTAAATCTTGAAGTTTTAAGACTGGATATAAAATTATTTAATTTGGATGTTAAAGGCACATAAGATGGTACAGGAGGGATGATTATGAATAAAAATAAAATTAGTAAAAAAAACTGCATTCCCAAATATCCAAAATCATATTTAAAGAACAATACTGATGAAATACCTCCTATTAAAGTCACAAAAAAAATAGGTATTAATGTGCCCATATATGATTTTGTTTCTTTAAAAACTAAATGATGAAGATGTATAGTATCTGCATTCATTGGATTTTTCCCTTTTAATAACCTACTAAAGAATACTCTTGTAGTATCCATTATTAAAAAAGAAGATAAAATTAAAAATGGAGTTATTTCTAATACATAACTATTAGCTGAAAATTGGTGATAAATTAAGGGTAAACAAGCAACATGATATCCAAGAATTAAACTCCCAGAATCACCCATAAAATATCTTGCAGGTCTTCTATTAAAAAATAAAAAACCTACTAATGAACCTAATAATAAAGAGTTGAGTGAAACAAAATTATAATTTTCAGTTAAAATTCCTATGACTATTGATGAAAATGTAATAATTACCATAAAACCTCCAGATAACCCGTCCATACCATCAATTAAATTCACAGCATTCAGAATTCCAACAAACCAAATTAAAAAAATAATAATTAAAATAATTGTTGGGAAATTTAAGGTTATATGAAAAAAAGAAATTGAAGTAATTAAACCTAAAAATCTATTAATAACTATAGAAGCAACAATCAACTGAATGGGTAATTTTATTTTCCAACTAATAGAACTATAGTCATCTATAATACCTAAAATAAATAATATTATAAAAGCAGTTAAATACCATAATAATTCAATGTTGAATGAATAGAATAATAATGAAATAAAAAAAGATAAACCAATTGCTATTCCACCAATTCTTGGAATTGGAATTGTATGAATTTTTCTTTCAGAAGGAAAATCAATTAACCATTTTTTCCCAAATTTTAAAATGAGAAATGATAACCATAAAGTAATTGAAAATGTAAAAATAAAAAAAGGAAGAATATTGTACAT
>PAOF01000030.1 GCA_002707905.1 Fidelibacterota bacterium | reverse complement strand
GGACTCATAATCCGTCGGTCCGAGGTTCGAGTCCTCGTGGGCCCACCAATTAAATCAACAAGTTAGATGCGTCTACTCTGCACCTCACCCAACAACTAATTACCGATGTAACTATGGATGTAAGCAATATTTTAACATAAGACTCCGCAGTGGCGGATAAGGCCCCCACCGTAGCCATGCCATTTGCACACCGAGCTGCTCCCACTGGTACAACGAGTGGTACAACAGATGAGTGAAGGCCCAAAATTACCACCTATAACGTCCTAGCCAGCCTCGTTCAATTATGGTTCAATTTAGATTATTCTAGAAACGGCGGGCAAGACCATAAAAGTTCGACGGCAATGAGTAATTTAAACTTACGAATAAAAGCACCGCACGAGCATCATAACTTTTGGTTTTGGATTTTTCTCAGTACGATTTTGTCAAGCTGTCAGACAGGCGGACTTGGTCTAGACGTAATAGACAATGCGTTAGAATCTGATATTGTTTCGGGTTTAAGAAACTTGCCAGCAAGAGTGTTCCCTAATGAGTATGACGTAGTAGCCTATGTTGACAGAGATTTCAGTGTTCCTGATGCGCAATCGTCTAACGTGGGAGAATTTGCTGTAGTCAAAACATATTTCGCTACGAATCGGGGGTATAAAGTCGGCGAGCCACCTCACAGCATGTTTAATGAACGCTCCACCAGCGAGACTACTTTTGGTAAAAATTACATTATCTTACCAAGAGAGCCTGAGCTGCAGCCCAATGAGCCTGAANCACTCTTCACTTTGAATATAAATGGCGCCANGTATGAACCGTCCTTATCCCAAAACACCATTTTATCACCCGAAGAATTTTCAGACAGTATTGATTCAGACATNCGAGAATCGAATGAATCTAGCGCATTAATTTATGTGCACGGATTCAACGAAAGTTATGAACGCTCAGTAATANGAGCTGGTCAAATTTCTTACGACTTAGGCTTTCCTGGATCGACATTTGTTTTTAGCTGGCCTGCGCGACATAGTGTAACGACTTATTTAGGCGATTTAGAACGNGCACAAAATTCACAGAGACACTTTGAGTTNTTCGTGAACCAAATCCTCTCAACGACTGGNACGAGTCAAATCTATATAATCGCTCATCACATGGGNNCAAGAATTGTAAGCTCCGCGTTAAAGCACATNTACTCCGTNCAACCAAACTATAGAGATCNGATTCGTGAGGTAATTCTTTTAGCCCCCGATATCGAAGCAAATAGCTTTGCGGAAGAATTCGNGATGTTTATTGGCACAGAAAACGCCCCTATCACNTTATATTCNTCTAANAATGATCCGGCTCTAGAGNTCTCAAAAATGTTCAACACTGATGTGCTTGCNGGAGATTCAAACGAGCAGTTGCTAATTGTAGATAATGTAGAAACTATAAATGCCGGAGCCACCAGTCTTAGCCTCAATGGGCATTCNAGTCGTTCTGACTCTNNTTCAATACTAGGNGACNTATGGGATCTNGTTAGGAATAATNTAAGAGCAGTTTCTNGAAACAAATTAACGATCAGGNANTCTGAGGAAGGGTCGTTTTGGGAATATCCTCGATAGAGAATCTCACGCATATTACTGGTATANAAATAAAGTNAAGTGGTTTTGGTTGTCAGATTCTTTAAGCACCAATTTCGANGTAAGCTTTTTACAATATTTCATAATCTGCGATTCAGAGTAAGGAACAAGAATCCCNTTNTCAAAATCAACCGATTTTAAAATATTTAANCCTANACCCAATCTACTCGCTTTGAAAAATTTTGAAATCATTTTAAATACATGACGATTGTCGCTTGTGCGATAATTNAANCCGCCAGAACAAACCACATAATCATATTTTGGAAGTGNAACNGAATTAAAATCTCCGAGGAAAAACTTAGTATTTGACTTTCCCCCATACCTTTTGAACGCGACTTTAAGAAATGCTTCCTCTTGATCAAGTCCGCAGTAAATTAATCGAGGGTAAATTTTGCTGATAAAACTAAACAAGTCGCCATGNCCACAACCAATATCCAGCATCGTTTTTCCATTCAAATTGCCAATTTCAGAAATCTGCTTAAAACGCTGACTCTGAGCATGTTCATCTCGCCAGCCTAGAGACTTNGCTGAAGCAACACCAAAACGTGATATACGCTCACTATGATATGCCCGCACAGTGGCTGCACCCTTAGGNTCCATGAGCGCCCCTTGTCAANTTTCGCATACTCCTAAACATTTTTGTCCTAACCCGACGTAAACCCCGACTCTTTTGCCTTTTGAGTTGTCTTGATAGGAACTTGTTTCCAGAAATATTTANACTCATTGTAGAAGCTGAGTGTTGGAATGAGCCAGCTATCCAAACAGCAACTAGAGGAACAACAAACCAGAGACATCTAGTCCAACTGATATAAGGGTCAATCCAAATCCTTAAAGACCATATCAATACGANTGAGGAATATACACCTACCCAGCGAGCTACTCCCAGAATTATTTTGTTGGTTGGCTCAAAGATTGAAGCCATAAAGNCAAANAGTGATAGAACGGAAATGANGGTCATCATAAAAATAATAAGTTGACGGTGGGGNAAATAATAGGTTCTGACTCCTCTTATAAAACCACTTCCGGTATCATCGACCATCGCACTTAAAAATGCAGATTCTATCTGTCTATCTATCTCTGNAGGGTTCGAAANAACCAAACTCTCGACAGNTTCGGATTCANCGTTGACAGATGATTCCTCNTTGGNAACTGTCACAGAGCCGAGGGGTATAGGCCAGATACCTGAACCTCCGTTAACACCAAAAAGTGCGCGTAAACCTCTGAGATCACTCGCCAGAGAAGAAAATCGACCATCCTGATCCATCGCGGGTATCAAAATTGGATTAATTTTTAGCAAGACATTTGATGCATTATTACCGTCATTAAATACGCTCCTTACAGCNGCTAAAAGAGTCTGACTAGAGTCAAGTGTATCCTGTTCAAGGAAAACTAAAATTCGCGATACAAAATGATCATGTCGCTCATCGGTGCCTATAAAAAGCGGCCTTAACTGTTGGAAGACTTCGGCAGTATTCTCAGATTTGAAATCAAGCATAAGATTAATNGGAGTATTATCAATACCAAAGTTTGTATCGAGACTATCAGCAAGTTNCGCTACTATATCAATGATCTTATTTAATTCTTTAACTTCTCCGGTTAGCGGATCTTCCAAATTATCAAAGAAAAGGGTAACCCCATCTCCCATNGTTTCTCGTGTAATTACCTCTTCAACGGTGGGTCCTATCGGTGGAAGTGTGCGACCCGATAAATAACCTCCATACTCTAGAGGTATTGAAAGCTTATCGACAATATTCGCGGAGGCAATTTCAATTTTATCATGACTNAGTTCATCCCAGGTAGGCGCATAAATTGCAAGATCAACTCGTGTNTCACGGAGATGNGCTTTATGTATGAATTCGTTCATAACCCCATCGTTTGCCCATAGAACATCATCACTTACATCTCCTGACGTATCTAAGGTCAAACCGTAATAAGCAATTCTGTCNTAAAAACGTAGGTCTATTTCTTGCCTTTGCTGAGATGTGGGCAGCAAATAAGTTGGATAGAAGCCATANATCACATTTTCTTGCTCAATATCACAACCGCACCCTAAAAAGTTCCACACCTCGTCTGTACTCGATGCTACGGCNGCACTAAGCAATGCATTTCCTTCAATGGTTTCAATCGAGTTAACAATTGCATTCGTCAGAA
The DNA here is from genome assembly GCA_002707905.1 of Fidelibacterota bacterium. Classification (GTDB taxonomy): domain Bacteria; phylum Fidelibacterota; class Marinisomatia; order Marinisomatales; family S15-B10. Next base: position 24,688 of record PAOF01000030.1, on the reverse strand, counting down.
ATAAGAACTGCCAATTGGTTAACAGCTGCTGCCCATCTCTGGAAGAAGGTTTATAGTCCTCCAAAGCATTAAGTATTGCTGAAGATAGAAGCCGCAAATTTGGGTATTCTATATTTTCGACCAGTCTAAGCCGCNGCCTCACGTCCAGAAGGAAATCTGGTTCTAAAATTGCTAATTCTAATCTACTAAATTGTTGTATCTCCANGTTAATTTGTTCTATGAGAACCATTAGAGCTAGAGTAATATTAGTAATAAATTTCTGCTCGTCTTCGAGTTCTCCCAAAAACCTTTCTCCTANTGANGATATAGTGCTTTCGGGCATGAATGGAGTCTGATCGGAATAAGCAAAAAATTGTGTTTGAATGTTTAACAGGCTAGGCAACTGATCTTGTTTCAAAAGGCGCAATTGTTGCTCATGCACTTGAGTATAGTCGAAAGAAGAATTTACAAATGACTCCTGAAAGGGGTTTATAAAATNTTCTATTCCNGTTATAGATATATGTTGCCTAAGCAGTCGCANGCTATCAATTTCGGAAAGCGCATCAAACTGAGTGACTGTTATAGGGTTGTTGGCCGCTAAATTTGATTCTAACGAGGAATCCAATACTTCTGATCCCTCGGANGTGTCGTTAGGTTGAAGGAAATCAGCACCAGATACCAATTCGATAGGCAGACCACCTAACGTCGTGCCAAAATTTTCAGACAATAAGACTCCGATAGTCTCAGTTACATAAGCACTATAGGTTTCAATAAACTCCTCGTTGCTTAGATTATTTATATACTGCGTTAGCGCATCAAAGTACATCTCATCATTAGCAATCAAGAGTGCAGACGCCAGAGATTCGGCATANTTGTCTCCAAGCAATTCAGAAAGTTCTTCATTGGATGCTAATATACTGTTGAGCTCATCCTCAGTTGCTGAGGAAATATAGAAGCTCCATAATGAGGAAATATAGTCTCGAAATAAATTTGAATATTCTTCTTCAGAAAGCTCCAAGATTGAAGATAATAAAAACTCTATAAATTCTTGGTTAGATTGAGTAGACGGCCTGTCTATGAATTCCAAAGCGATCTGACCTAGGTACTGCCNGTATATTGTNGCAAAGTCTTCATCACTTAATTTGTCAATAAAATGGCGGTAATAAGGTTCAAGAGCATGACCAAGTTCAAATTCAACCTGTTCATACGATAACCTGCCAATCTGTTGCTCTATAATNCTGGTAAATTGACGCGGAGATAACTTTTGNACAAAACTCTCCAAAGTTTCNTCTGCTTGAGGTCCNTCGCCAGATCTTATGCTTAACAATTCTTGCTCAACTCGTTGTCCCAGAATAGCTAAAGACGCACTAGAAATTCGGTAATGAGTTTTGATACTAGNAGGGGAGTTTTCAGCCGCTANAATATTTATTGGGAAAGCAGAAATACATAAAATAATCCACCAAAAATAAGTCACTGGATTGAGCTTTTTTAAAATATGATAATNAATGTACTTTTTCATAACTTTGCTCTCAGGCAGTTTTTCCTTCCTTCTGCAATTCTTTAGTAATCCCCTCTACTAAATCTTCTTGACACACCTCCGCACGATCCATCTGAAGCGAATTTATTGCCCCATATCTGATAACATTAGTCATTGCGCCGCCTGATAGTTCGTAATCATCTGCCAGCTTTTCAAGCGAAATATCCTGCGATAGATTTTGAGTATTACNNAGAATTCTTTTCCAAAGAAGAAGTCGGTGCTCATTGTCAGGTGTCGGAAAGTAAACTATTGACTGGAAGCGTCTCGAAAAGGCTTCATCAATATTTGCTTTGATATTGGATGCTAGGATTACTACACCAGGAAAATCTTCGACTCTCTGTAGGAGATACGATATCTCTTGATTAGCGTAGCGATCGTTAGAGGAAGAAGCCTGCGTTCTTTTACCAAACAAAGCGTCAGCTTCATCAAAAAAGAGTATCCAATTTTTGGATTGGGCTTGATCAAAAACATTAGCCAAGTTTTTTTCTGTTTCACCTATATACTTTGACACAACCATTGATAAATCGATGCGGTACACATCAGCGCCNACAATAGAGCCAATCAGGCTTGCTGTAAGAGTTTTNCCAGTTCCCGGCGGACCATAGAATAGACTCCTATATCCAGGCTTAATGACCTTATCGAGNCCCCAATCCTCTAGTATTATTTTTGAATTTTTNATCCAAGTAATAATATTTTCTATCTCTTCCCGTACTTCCATAGGCAATATTAAATCATCCCATGTAAGTTTGGTTGTAATCAATTTNGCCGGGAAATTCATACTATAATCCGGCTTTTGATAGACTCCTGAAGTTAGCCTATTCAAGTACTCACTGCTAATTCGCACCGCGGCACTCATAAAAGGTTCCCCAGAAGATTTATGCTCCAAAGTTAAGATGCTATTCTTTATGAGAATCCCATCTCCTTCAAAATAGCTGAGCAGCTTAAACCTTTTAGATAAATCATTACCCGCAATTATGAATGCAGCTGTTTCACAAGTTGGTATAAATCCACCGTGACTTTCGCCCTTCCAGCCTCCAAATTGTGTAAACCCTCTATCAAAATTTTTGTTTCTTGTAAAAAGCAGGTCTAACAAGTCCGGTCTGATATGGGGAACTAACGTAAGCGCCAATAAAATACGCTCGTCAAACTCTAAATCAAGATCAGACACGATCGATCCGTAGGCTGAATNATCATTTGATAAGTCTGGAAGAGGTATCTCTTCAATACTGCCAAAGATTTTTTCTCCTTCACTTTCAGATGTGTCGTGTTCAAAATATAGGGCTATNCGGGTATCTAATACAGAACTAAACCAAATTAATTCTTTTTCAAGGGAAATCGCATTTGCAGCACTCAACTGTGTACTCATCGCCAATCCACGCTGATCAAATTTGTCATCCAGGGCAGCTTAATAGTTTTGTAATTCCAAGGAATTTCATCCAAAAGCATATCAAATGGTTTAGCTTCTACCAGCAGTTGCCAGGCATCATTTTTCAACTGGAGATGCGCATCTCGNTGTAAAAATGACTCTCTTAATCCGTTAATAGTAGAATTCTTCAACGCNGGCCAATTGCCGATGACTCCAGCCAATAGACTCTCTGATAATTCAATTTCTTCTTCAGAAATATCGATACTTGNAAGTATAGGTACACCAGTTTTAATCCCACATAATATTTTATTCAGAACCAAAAGAAATTCAGGNTTACTGGAGCTTCCGTCAAGCATAAATTGGAGTAGGTGAACACCACGCTCAGCAGCATTTCTATCTTTAAAGGCTCGACCTTNNACTAAACCCAAACTTTCAAAATAGCGGGGTAAGTATGGTGATAATAAAACTAGGCCAGCATTCCCAATGTAAATATCTTCATCGAGNTCTGTTTCGTCCTCAAAAAATTCATCCCTAGTGAAAATATTCTCNTCAAGATCNGCTTTCTCTTCTACAGAGACACCCTTTGTGNAAATCNCTTNGTCGAAACCTGCTTTCTCTTCAGAAAAGTCATCCAAACTGTCTGATATGGTTGTCTTGAAATNTTTGTTAGNAGTCACTGACTCTGCATACTTCTCCAGAGATTTATTATCTGAGTCAGNTNAATCCATCTCAGGTGGGNGCCCNGAAGATTCTTGCAATAGATTTGAAAAAATCATCGCTACTCTTGCGCTATAAGAATGCGTAGTTGGGATTGAGGTAGATGTAATACTCGCNACAAGATTGCTATAAAAGCTTTGTCGATCATCGATTCTAATTTGATTAATCAAAAATTTAATAAAATATTTACTATAATTAACTTCATTAAATCTCCGGCCTTCAACAATGAGGTAANTAAGTATGAATTGCCACTTTAGAGCGTGNAAGTCTCGAANCCNTATCCCAATTTTTTCCTGAGTATCAATAAAAGCTACCATCAAAAGATCTGAATAAATAAGTGNCTTCACTTGGTCATCGGGGCATAATAACAATAGGATTTTAACTAAAACACTCTCTTTCATCACAGAGATCAAACGTAAAACACAATCTCTATCGAATATANATTCGTTTATTAACTTTCGCAGTGTACTTGGTTGANTATTTAAGAGACGCTCGAAAAACTCCGTCAACAATTGCCGATTTTTTGAATCAAGTTTCAAATTACCATAAAGGTAAGCTCTAGCAAGGTCATAAGTCCGCTGATTCAGAGGTAAGGGATCGAATTCAATTTTTTCNTCAATCTGGTCTACTTTCTTTTTATCATTTATGGAATNGAGNGAAGTGGATCTACTATNGAGNGTATCTTCGAATCTTTGTAGGTGCTCAGGATATCCAGAAAACATCAATTCTAGATCTACAACTTTTTCATTCACNANTTTATTAAAAATTGTAAGATACCCGAAATCAGTTATAGANTTCGTTTTCTCAAAACGTGAGATAAAACTAAGAAACTTATCTTCATTAAATCNANATTTATTCTTGAAACTATTGAAATANGAAATGAGCAATCTACGTTGTAATGTAATGGGTATCTTNGGAATAAAGCTAGTCAAAGACCANGTCCCATTNCTAAGTTCCTGATTGAATCGATGTAGCATCCACGGATANGACTCTAGTAATTCATGAAACAATCGCACCAGATGCTGTGACTTCAAAATGCCACTAGATTCAATGTATGACAATTCTTTAAAGAGTTTCTCATAAAGGATATANGCTCTTACTAACTCTATCTGTTGTTCATCTATTTTTCGCTCTTTTTGTTTATCCGCAACTGCTTCAGATCTATGATTCTCTCTAAAAATCTGGTCTCTTCCNGNTCTTTCGCCCCTTAAATTTGTTGATTTTGAGCCTGNAAGGCCTANGGCCACACCTTTGAACTCGNCTCCCAAATCCTTCAGTAAAGCTAGTGTTTGTCGNTGATAAGAATTACTAATATTCTGACTCAGAATTGAACTCACTATCACATCATACATGGCTCTTGCTGAAACATTTTCATGCGCTGCCATCTGTCTAATTACACTCACAAGGAACATCTTCTGATTGAATCTACTTCCCCGCTCAACTAATAGATATCCTAGAGTAAATTCCCAAACCGCGGAACGCGAAATTCTCAGANTTTCNTTATAAGTTGGACTAGACACTTTAATTTTTTCATAAGGGACTTTTCCCTGATTTNCGCAAGCACCTCTTACAAACCCTTGNATGAACTCACTGTTAGATGGATCAATAATTTCAACTATATCNATCANCATCGGCTCGCTGAAATTTCTTGAAATATTTCTTCTAACNTGCTGATGTTGTCCAATCCTTCTAATTGTTTGTAGAAACCAGTCTGGGTAGCTTTTCAATAAGTCTGACCATATCGCATTGACCAAATTTGGCCTACCCTCNCGAAAAGCNNGGTAAAAAGCATCAACAACAGACTCCTTCGGTTCCTGCGCATATAACGACNCNTCTNCCGAATTTTTCTGCTGACTATTTNCTTTTGAAAACTTCAAACTATTTGACTCACTAAAGTTGTCTGAANCAGTTTGATCCGAATCTTGCGACAAAGCCTTACTATNTCTATGATATTCCTTAGACTGNCGATCACTNCCNTCTTTAATCCNTGCTTTCTNTTGAGGGGAATGAGAATCCTCTAAAGTTTCTCCCNTTAACTCGATTAACAAATCGAGCAACTCGTTGCGCATTNCGTTNCTNTCTGAAGCCGGTTCTAAGAGTGTAATCAGGCTTTCATATAACTCAACTAGACCTACGTTTATNTGGGCAGACATCTTATTCATAATACTTGCAATATAAGATTTACGATTGAAACGACTGCCGCGCTCNACGATCAAATAAGTTAGNGTAAATTCCCATAGAGATTTCTTCGCCTCTGACTCCTCTAACTTAAGATCCTCCTCTGCCTGAAGGAAGAGTTTCGGCTCAGAAACCATCNTTTCGATAANAGNGTAGTGAGTAGGTTCTAGCAGTTTGACAATTTCAACGATTAAGGGTTCTGGGAATTTCCAAGCAATATTCTTCCTTGCCTCTATCTTCTGACCCAATATGTANATGACTTCTTCCGTCGTTGCAGAGTATTTGAGAAATAACTCACTCCAATAAGGTAAAATTCTTCCAACAAAACCAGTATTTATTGCCTCTATTAGCTTAGCCCTGAAGGCTAATATTCTGGCGCGTTCGCCGGTTTTTGAGGCTTGATTATCCACATCGAGCTCAGTAAATATTCTAGAATTCGATGAATCAAGGGATAATTCTCTCGAAGGCGAAATTACATTCTCGTCCCGCAATATCTTCTCCAAAAGCTGGATTAAACGTGTATCACTCTCCATCACCTCAGCGTGTGCTAAAAGTTTATTAAGAATTGATGAGAAATTTTCCTCTTGTGAAGGTATCGATTTCATTACAATGAGCACTATATCTTCTAGCTTAAATTTTCCTCCGTTCCTATTAAAATTATTTTCAAGTAACCCTAGCCATATATTTTGATGTAAATTTGAAGGCGATATTCCAAGCCTCTCCTTGATTAGAGNTATTATTCCAAAGATCATTTCTTCTAATTCTTGAGAGTCGACGTGAAAAATGACTTCACACAAATCACATAAANTTGGTGTTTCGAATTGAGAGGAGAGACGCTTGAGTACTTCCATCTTTCTTGTTGAGTNCAGTACAAATTCCTGAAAAGCTACATTATTATTATCAATCACATTTTTTAACGCTTGACNTAGAGCAGCTTTGCTTGAAATTCTTGCGTTCCATCGTAACTTTCCGAATTCTAGAAAGTTACAAATAAGTTCAAAGTCTGATTCCACCTGCGAGAGTTTACGTACCCGCTCATTTGAGTGCCGACGNNTATACNACAGCTCTTCACTCATNATTTCCCTAAGCTTAGCGGTTAACCGAGATTCAAAATCTTCATGGAAAAACTGGAGAGGAATCGTTCCCAGATCCATTTCCAGCTTTTCAATTGAGTAAATAGTATTTCCCTCTGAAAATTCATCGAATACTTTACTGACTGATGAAAACATAGTCTTTCGTATAAAAGACTCAAGAGAGTTGTGCTGAGATAGNGCAGTCTCTTCATCAGGAAATGAAATCTCAATGACAGTGGATTCGATTTGATGCTCTTTATTTATCATAGATNTCTCATATCACTCTGAACAGTTTCCCAANNTAGGATATTACTAGTTATATGANCTGACTCACTTAATAATCTCAACCGCTTCNTCAAATTTTTAGCGGCCGTATCAAGTGCAAAATTACTAACGATTGAATTATCACTTAGTGACTTCCAACTTGANTAGATCGACTTAAAACTNTCTACGTCAGAGGGAATTAACCAATGTATATGAATTGATACATTAGAATTAGCTCTTTTTAGCAACTCACTCTCGACTATAGATCTGAATGCGTGAAAATGCGCTTTACCTTCAGTTTTAAGCTGAAACGAACGGATCTTTGGCACTATGAAACTTACTGAAGGAATATAAAAATCCCAATCTTCTTCACGTAGCTTAAAGTCATCAGGTAANAGCTGAGAGTGTTCNATGAAGTAAATTTGNAACTCACTGAGTTCGTTTTTGAATTCATCAATATTTTGTAAATAATTTTCTTCGCTATCGACGTTTCTTCTTTTAGAAAAAGCTAGCTCCTGCTTCCTTTCATATAATTTCTGGAGNTAGTTATTGCATCTGATTTTAATATCCTCCTCAATTTCTCTTGATAAGNCGTCTGCCTCTGAAAAATTAAGTGCCGGCCGTCTACTAATCAGGAACTTNACTAGAGCCAAGCTAGCCTCATCCAATCCGTTCGGATCATGANTCGGTTTTTTCATTACAAGNAAATCAGACCATCTGCTATACAAAACTTCGAATTCACACATTCCATTAAAATCAAGCCAGTATATTTCTGGNGTAATGTGTGCTGGACAATTTTCTCTCACAAGATCTTCAGCCCAANTTCTAAACTCTAAGTCATTGCACCGCGCTGTCCATGAAGGAAAGATCACNGTTACTCGATTAGAAAAAAAGTTATTCACTGACAGACGGACTTTTGAGAGATTACCNGGTCTAAGCAACAGGTGTTCTATTACATGCATTCCTTCCATATTAGTACTNAGATGNATTAAAAATCTTCTCAAAAACCTGATAAACTTTTTCGCCTCCTTTGCTCCAACGGAAGATAGAAGCTCCATATGTTCGTCTTTATCTAAATGCTTACCATCATAGCTTTTTATCTTAAGATTTAACTTTCTATTTTGCTTGTCATATGAGTAGTTACTAAGGTCAACACCACACTGCAAAAGTGCTGTGCTAAGTAAATCATNTGACATAGGCCCGGATTCCCTGTANGTGCGACGAACACATTCATAATACCTGTCGTCAGATTCATCCGAGTCTTTCTCAAAAAGGATTTTTGCTTGGTGAATTTCTGAACTACTAATCACATGCTCAGAAAAATTCNAACCNGCCTGTCGATTAACGAAAGAGTCATGAGGGATTAAGCATAGCTTATGGTCAAACATAGTTTTTGTAAGTGGCTTAATTTCAAGCTCTTTAAATCCTAGAAACAAACTAACTCTATACTGCAAACCAGAAATAGAATTTTCACACCCTCTCTTTTTGCCTTTCTTAATTTGATTTGCCCTTCGAAATTGCGAACTCAATAGATTTCCAGCGGCGGACCTGTGACCACTCAAATATTCAATTCTATTAAGGAGACGTACCTTGGTTAGTATTATGTCTCGCTCTAATTCTTCTGGAGTATGGTAATAATTAAAACTTCTATGCTTCTCCTGTTCAAAACTTTCGCCATAGATTGCCAGCATGTAATCCAGCAAACGTGTTTTNCTGTCNAGAAAATTGTCTATTTTNCCTAACATACTACTTAGCAATTCTTCGGCATTNTCAGGATAAATTCTCTCAAGGTTAGAAATTTCTTTCGGGTCTAAAACAGCACNAAAATAGGTCGAGTCTGAATTAGTATNTANTGAGAACAACTCACGAATTGANTCAAGATTAGCCAAATAATTCGCCATAATCTGCTCAAAAAGCAACAGATATGACTTCAACTGCAAGGCCTGCGCTCTCCGCTCTTCCGGATAGTTTTCTGGAATCCCCATCTGATTGATTCCGTATGTAGCAGGAAACTGGTTTTGTATTGACTGATAATCACTTAATTTTCTATTTCTGCCAGTTATAGGCTTNGACAAATAGATATCTTCACTTAAATCATAGGTTTGACTTTCTCTGATNAGCTTAAACTTCTGGAATTGCTCTCTGAATTCTTCGAANGAGATCTGAACACGCCTGCCACCAGACCGCACNATAATTGCGGACATATCTTTCTCGTCTTTCGGCTCAATTAATCGCAATCTTCTGTCAGATGCTGAATTAGTCTCTGATGCTCTCAAGCGCAACGAAGTTATGTACTCTACTCCAGTAATTTTTTGAACAANGGCAAGTATGGTCGATTCAAGAAGGCTTTGGTCTCGCGTAGTGCCCATGTTTGTAATTTCATGGTCTGTTAATAAACCTTTCTTTGTAAATGGTCCAGACATAGCATCATCAAGGGACGTTCCGTGCTCTAAATCCGCACTGTAGCTTTTATATGAGANCTCCATTGCAAGCTCTTCAGAAGCCTCTAGATAGACTTNAGCCANCAAACTTTCAGGTTGGATCCCTGAACTGAGGGTAACATCAAGTTCCAACTGACATTCAACTTCACGCAGNACGCTTATGCTTATTACATCTTCACAAAGGTTTCTCTTCGAATGNAACTTTTTATAAGTTTGCTCAATCAGATCACTATCCGAAAGAGTTAGCCCGTTAAAANCCTGACTTCTTCTGATAGATATACTATGAAGGCCTAAACTTGATTTCTCAAAAGAATCCTCCGTCAAGAATTGTACATCACTGAGATCGTTCGACGAGTCTATTAAAGNCTTTTTATAATCTAACTCAGATATAGGTCTAGANAAAAATACATCTTGGGGTTCGTGNAAACCCAAATCAGNTGTATCAAGTCTTCCATTTTCATCACAGAGATAATCTGCAANATCGAAATTTGCTCGATAGATCAAATCAGTCAATGCAAAACAGAATTGTTCGAGTATAGTGACCCCAGGATCATGATAGTTATAGTCAGTCCACTCTGAACCAGACAGGCCCTGAGCTAGCTCAATACCTTCTTTTCTNAGGTTTGTGAAACCATATCTATCTCCATCACCGATCTGCCTGGATATAGTTTTACTCTCTGCCATATATTTCTATACCAACTATTTTNGTTTGCATTTAATCTTCGAATTCTTCTGTATTTGGATCAACCATATCTTGATTTGATCCAAGATCATTACACCAGAGCTTTGTGACGTGGTAGTTAATTTTAATTTCCTCTGGAAATTTAAAAGCTGACTTGATACATAACCGATATTTGGAGACNCCTGGATCATCATCATCTTTTACAGGCTCCCAACGGAGTTTCAATCTATCTCTTGGACTGCTGAAGTAAGACTGGTGAACTCGTATACGATTCCTGCGGTTTAAAAAATTCAATAACCTTCTAGGAGGATCACAAGCATTTAAAGCAATCGCATGCATTATTGCGAATCTATTTGAATCTCTTTTTTCAACCTTGGCTACAATTTCTAAAGCTTGAACTCCAAATAAAATTTCTGTGATCGGATGAAACATACCATCCGCTGGAACACATGACTTTTGATCAATACCCACCCCTANACGAGCGGGTGCCCGAATTGCGCCACCTATCGACAGCTTAATGTCATCACTATTAATTGAGTCTTCTAGAGAATTATCTGAATGTACTCCTGGCTCACTTATACTAACTTTACCCTCCTTATTTAAGGAAAGAACAGTGTTATGCTCCGTGCCAGCTGGATTTGTGTGAATGAATTGAAGTGCCTCTTCTTTTCCATAATAACTTATAGACCAAGAAGGCAGATTGTCGGTTAGTTTACGAAAAAAGCTAATTAGATTTCCCGTCTCTTCATCCGGTTTTTGTGGTGTAACTTCAAATCCAAAATCTTCTGATTTACTGAAGCCTTCATCGGTTACGTTTAACGATGAGTCGATAAGATCAGCAAAATGCTCTTCTGAAGGCAGTTTTCCCGCGCTAAAAAATCGCTTTAAAGTTTCTCTATTTTGCTTAGCCATCAAGGATACTTCCGTTAATTATAAACGTGCTACCTATCTCTAATTTTCGTATGCCAGTGAGCTTAGGGTCGCGCGGCAAAATTTCAGTGCCCACATCTATGTTGTGGTGACTAGTCGGCATTAGCATGCTCCAGGGATATAAAGGAGCTATATCTCCCGTATTTCGATTGGCATCTCCATAGCGAACGGTATCTCCCAATCGATAAAAACCAGTTGCGTCGCATGTGATGTGTAACATAGAAAATTCAGTCACATACTTGATGTACTCAAGGTTATAAATATACGAGTACACATCCTCCTGTTTAACCTTTTGCCCNTAAACCAATCTATACCCAATCTCTTCCCATGGACTAAGATATCTACCAATATCTGAATTAAGTTTTTCNATGTATTTTCCATTTCTAGCATAATCCTCNAATACTACTCTACATCGAACTTGCACCCACTCGGTCGAAGGGTTAATTACTTCAATCTTACTAAAAGGAGAGCTGAGGTTAGATACATATTCATGAATAGCGTTTAGGTNTGTAGCGCTTAACCTCGGGGCATTCCCAACTGCTTCAAGATGACTGGAAACCGTCGGTGTGACCACAATCAGTAAATTGCCGGGCACACTCTGAAGACTGAATTGCGTGCAGTTAGGCAGACATTTAACTTTACCAACTAATGGAAATTCCTCTAAGATCAAACGCTCATAGTCCCACGCTATTACTCCACGAGATCTATGCCGAATACGCTCACTGACTCNNGTTACTAATTCNAGTCTTTTTTCCTCTTTACCAGCACCNGANAAANCATCGATNTGGNNTATCCNATNNAGGCCTGCTATCGCCTTCACTGGGCGCCATTTTAGTTTTGAGAGATCCACACTATCTGATTCAAAATTTGCCAGATCATCTTCGCTACGAATCAGGCTAGCTCCATGCGTAGTTATGTTCCGAACGCTACAGAAATTTGACGAAGCTGCGTTTGTGCAAACCTTTAACCAGTAAAGATGCCCCGGCATGCTTGGGTGAGTATTTGAGATATCATCCGGGATTTCAATTGTCACGATACCGGAACGAAGAAATCCACTCGTCTCGTCTGAAAGTATTCTGCTGTCTGACAAGTTTTCCCAACCACTAGATGAAAGATATTGCCAATCGCATCTAAAATAGTCGCTGGAATTGGTTCTCTTTGAATCATCAAACAGCGAAAAATAGAGAGTAATTAGCCCGCTCAGTCGAGAGGCAGAAATACCAAGAAAAAGTTGACCATCAAAATCAATCGGCTTCAAAAAATCAATTGGTTTTCCCGAAGCATTAGGAGCAAACTGTTCCACCCCAAACTCATGCAATCGATATATTTTGTCTGAAAACTCTTCAGTTTCTGCATTATTTATAGGACGCCCACCTATCGAGCTAGAGGAAATATAGTCAATAGATAGCTGATTTAGTAAGGGAGTGTAAGGAGGATTTGGTACTGTCTTCTTCTTTCTCACAAAGAATTTATGGTTTGACTCTATCGCCTCTGTTAGACGGAATGGGTATTCTTGATGGCCGAACGCCCCTTTTGGACTAGTCAATGTCAATTTAATAAAGCCATTCCTTGTTTTAAGTCCGAGATCTAATTCATTTTCGCCTGCATCTACACTCATTGGTTTTAACAAGTCGATCGCTTCAACCTGAATTGATTGACTCTCGTTTAGCGCGGTTCCTTGATAGTGAAACAAACTCGCAGTCTGAGAATGACTCAATGACGAAGGTTGCCAGGCCCCGTTACTTAAGACATTTACTCTAGCCTTAAAACTATGATTCTTATACCCTAACAAGTATCCCGAATAGTGGCCCGTAAATCCGTTATCGTCAGCAGGCAGCTCTCCCCAATTTAAGTTAAGCCACAGCTTTTTGAGATTCTTTTTAACTATTTCAGGAGCAGTAACTGCCAAATATGAACTAGTAGTAGGAGAAGGACCAAAGGGGTAAAACGGTTTTGATGGGTCTAGCTGACTGATATNATTGTACGCNCGAATATTCCTCAATCCGCTCACTCCAACTGTCAAAGTGAGGTTTTCAATGGAGAATTTCTCAAGCAAAGAATAAGGATTCATTGATGCATTTTTATTAACCTGAAGCTTCATCAAGGGTAATCTGGTCTTCCATTTTTCTCCATGCACATTGGGAATGCACCCAACTATGGACGGAGATTCCGAAGGTATAGTTAGAGNCAAAGTTAGTCCAAGCCTTCCGTCTCCGCGTTCTGAGGTATCGAATCTNTCAAGAGCNAACCATCCCTCTTCCGTAGTTAAGTCAACTTGGAATGCCCCTCCAAAGTATTTTTTGAANAAGTTACCCCGACCTAATCTCAATTCTCGTTTCACAGCCTCCAAAGTACTTTCAATGCCTAGTTGGATCGCTTTATTGTCNAGTTNTCCATCTANGATTTCTGAAGATGAACCTTTCTCNAGTAAGANATGTCCTACAAGCAAGCCAAGACGGTCTCGAAACTCATCATCAGAATCAGAGGTCAAGATATAATCATAGAAGGGTTGAGAATTTTTTGATCCGCCATCTATTTTTAGAAGAAATTCAGAGGCTTGAAGAAGCATAGACTTGCAGGAGAAATATTGAAAATCTTCTTCATCGTCTGCTTCCAGCATCGTCCCTGAAGGCGAATCTAACGCCAAAGCAAAATCATTTAACTTCGTAAGATCTTCGGCATACGCTAAACCATCCCAATTATACTTGACGCCTTCACTGAGCCAACTAATCATTAATTCGCAAATTATTCTTCTGAATCGTGAAGGACTATTCGCATTCGACAGATTTTGAATATGATAATAAATAGGTTTAACTGATCTTATCAGCAGAAATTCGATTTCTACTCTCCGCTCGCCCTCTTCTAAAAACAAATCCTTGGAAGCAATAGCTATGCCAGCTTCAATCTCGGATTCAGGATTGAGCTCACCTTGTCTTTTCCGACCATCAGAACCAAAAATCGCCAATCTCTTTTCTGTATTATCAATATCTCCCTCTGTTGAATCGACTAGACTCTGTTTATATATCCTTGTTACCAAGTTCATATCGCAAGCTGGCGTTATCATGTCCTCTCTTTGAAACCTCAAAGAGTGAATCTCCCGAATTTTCGCGTCACTGACATTTAGTTCATTATTAACTTCAAAGATGACATCCTTGGAATCTTCGTCTTTCATGCATGAAAATCGAGAACCTTTCTGGATTGTTACGGGATCGGACCTTGGAGAAATTTCAAAATTCAGAACTACGCGTTCTGGGGTCTTATGCTTATATTGAGTTTTTAAAATATCTCGGTAGTAAAAATCCAAATGTCTCTGCGTAAAACTATTGACGTTATCTTGAGCATGCTTGTATAAAGTAATGAATGAGATAAACAAACCAACTGCCGGATCATTCTTTTGTGTTTTTAGTGATTGAGGAAGTAGCGTACTGCAAAAATTTTGNAGGTATTCGACTGCGTTGATAATACGTAGTGCGGAATTCATAATTAAAGTCTTCTGATTAAAACTACTATCAGTAGTATTAATCTCTGATTTTGAAAAATTGANCACANCANCTTCAGCAACAATNCCCCAAATACTGCCTAACTTTNTGAAATCAGTNTCAACCAGGGCATCGTNCTCTNGCNNTAGATTGAAATTAATTCTACCTANATCNTGNACGGCAACCGACATAGTGTTACGAATTACTCTTTCTATTGCGGATGTTAATTCTTGACCGGGTGTNGATCTTGAGCGCCTTAAGTCAGTCAACCACTTNTCAATTTCNACNACAAACTTAAATATTAATCTTAGGGAAAGGCTTTCCGATTCTTTAAGACTTTTTCTTATTTGGTTTATGGATTGCTTAATATTCTTATTAANAATTAGCGCCATGATTACAATTTCATTTGAAGTAAGGAAAGGGCCCCAGTCTCCCACTATTTTTAGATCTTTATTGTAGTAGGAAAGATTTGATGCAAAGTCGACACTTAACTCTACCANATCTTCAAAAGACATCTCGTCAACATTAAAGTACCCTTCCCTTAGCGCTGGAATTAATCGNTTCTGTCGATCTACACCGTCCGCATGAATTATCGTGTCAAAGTTACTCATGAGATATGATCAGATGATTTATAAATTAACAGAAATGAACTAAACGCTAACATTTGTTCCCTCCTGAAAATAAAATGGATAGACAAAGTTACTCCGTGTATTCGTCGTTCTAATTGTGTATTCGAGCTGGATNTGTATCAGACCATCANTTACTTCCTCAGCAAGCACTTCAATATTTTCNAGTGTAATTCGTGTCTCGAAAAACAAAATCGCTCTCTCCACCAAATCCTTAATTCTGGTGACCGAACTTTCAGTAATGTTTTCAAAGACAAGAGCGTTNAATCCGCAACCAAAGGTAGGCTGCATGACTCGCTCACCAGGCAAAGTCGAAAGNAGTATTGAAAGACTCTCTCTCACATCTTCCTCAAGGGATACCATTTGAAGTTCCAAGNCTTCATCGTTTCGCTCAAACTTAGGCGGAAAGCTCCAACCCCGACCTAAGAATTCTTTAGTCTGTTCATTCGCCATAATCANCNACTCTTATCCACCAATCATTACAGTTGGATACCCAATGGCAATAGTACCGCCATGNGCTGTGCTGTCTCCCATTCGCGCAGCCGGTTTCCCTCCAATATTTACAGTNCCTGAGCCCTGCGATATCGAAGAGGGGGGGCCNACACAAATACAGGTATCTCCAACAACTGCCGCTGGCATGTTTCCAATCAAAACTGTTGGTTCCCCCGGACCAAGGATTGGCCCTCCAACATGAGGTACAGCGCCAGTGGTCGCTGGACAGTTGTGCAAATCAGCTATTCGTGCTGCAGGTGGCATAATNTCTCCTAAAATTTACTCATTCATTTTTTATTAAAATCAGAATTAGTTAATCATCACCATGGCCCCCTTGACCGTTGTATTTCCTCCCGCAGAAAGTTCAGCCGATGCGCCGCCCTTAGAANTAAGTCCAACATCAGCATTGTGTTCAATATTCATTCCAGCCGNTTTCAAGTCAGCTTTGGAGGAAATAGATATCTCCCCCATCGCATCGATAGATATCTTGCCTTTAGCGCTGAAACTTATATCTTTTGGACTNTCCATTACAATACCGTCATCGCTTAGTTCAAACTTATTATCAGATTGGTCCGTAATNAGAATAGACTTGTCTTCATCGCTTATGACGATCNTNTTCTTCTCCGGAGTTATGATCGTAATTATTTTCTTATCATCGTCAAATTCNACTTTTAACTCACTTTTAGTCACTATAGCCTTAATGAAATTNTCAGCAGTAAGCGGGTACGGGGGTTGCTTTTGGGAACTGTAAAGACTACCAAGAATAATCGGATGTGCNGGGTCATTATTAAGGTAACCAAGAACTACCTCATCACCGACTTCAGGTATGAAGAATTCTCCGATTCCCTCTGATGCATAATAATTGGCGAGTCTCGCCCAGACACCTTCCGTATCAGCCTGTAACAATGGCACCTTGACTTGGATTTTGTTCTGCCCTTCGGGGTCTTCATCTAGTTTCATNACGACTCCTATTTGCAGTCCCTCTGCACCAGGAACTAGGCCGGAGGCCATAGGAGCAGATAGATCTCTTCTTTCGGCAAACCAATCTGGAGACATACCAAACCCTGCTGACGATATCCAGTTACCTTCTGAAATTTCATGAACAACCTCGCTAACAAAGACATCNNCATTGAATCGATTGCCCACTCCTTCCAGCTCGATCAAGGTGCCAGGTTTAACCTTAGACGAGCCTTGAAATTTCATACTACCCGTTATCCTAGAGAGTCCTGATTTTATCTGTTGGCCTCCAGCCCAATCCTTAAGAGCTGTGGTCTCCATCATAGTGGGTGTTTGCAAATGAAAACTGTCGAGACCAATTACTTTTGATAAAGTAGCTGAATCAAGATCACCTTGTTTATTAAGTGATTCTGTCGTTGCAACTTGCTCAACCACTTCCTGNATGNCTGGGTCCCACGAANAACCCTTCACCTCCTTATATTGATGTCTCGCATCTATCTCGGCATGGAATTCCTTCAAATCTTCACCGTAGGTAACTTTCAGAACGGCACTTCCATCAACTTGTGGNGGNGCTACACTAATTTCATTGTCATCAACAATAACCAGCAACCCACTCACCTCTGCTCTTGAAAGCATAAAATCCCANTCAGTACAGTAATATTGCACAAGCTCCTTGTGCTCAGTTGCGGTATCTTCTACCGAAGAGGAAAGTCCGCTATAACGGCCTATTAACTCTTTAATAACGTCGCTATCTTTTGAGTCTACAAAATTTGAACTTTTTCTACCTATAGTCATGGCTACCGCACTATCACGACACTCTATATGGAGTCTAGAGTAGTTATCTCCAGTAATCGCAACACTGTGCTTGACGATTACACCTTCAAAAATAGTGTCCTCTTTATCTTTGTAACCTGCATTGATTTTTAAAGTCTTACCGGGCGCAAGATCTTTAGTGTTGCTTACCGGAAAGTCTTTTTCAGGCATATCTCCATCAAGAATTGTTAGGCGAGCCGATGGCACTGCATTGATAGCCTTTCTTACTAAGATATCAACGATTCTGATAGATTCATCCAACTTCTNCCCTTCACTGAACACGGTCAGCTTTATGACGCCATCGCTATTCTTTTCCGGTGAGTCGGCCATAACTTAATCCAGTGGTGGAAAGAATAGGCTTTGACCTGGCCTGATATCGCGGAAGTGGTCAAGTCCATTTGCCTGAGCAACCGCTANGTAGTAAGAGCTATCGTTATAGATTTTTTCGCATAGTAAAGGAAGAGTGTCTCCTGCCTTGACTTCGATAGAGTGCGTCAAATCAGGGGAGGATCGGTTTGCCCTGAGATTCTCTTCNGCAGCACTNAGNTACTCTTCAAGATTNANTACCACATCTGCCCTCAATGGCGCCCCNGTNGGAGAAAATAGGGTATAAGTGATATCCATTTTTTCTAAACGGCCAATATATATAAGAGTACCCCAGAGTAGCTGAACAACGTTCGGTTCATGCTTTGTCCCAACGTAGTTGTAGACTACNTTTTTGAGCTCATCAATCTGATCCGTCACACTTGTTGTTGGCAACCCCATACCCATCGCATCGGACANCGCATTNCCGACGACCCCAGTGCCATCAAGCTTCAGCNNGAATGATTGACTCTGCGCCTTAAANCTGGAGAACTTTTTGTCTGACCCTAACGCACCAAAACTTTCCTCGCTATCACTATACTCGATTTCGTAAATACGTTGATATTTATTTGGATTTAGCATNGCAACGAACGTGTTAGAAGGTTTTGGGGTGACGATGCCACGATTAACCGAACACTCTGTGATCGTTAGTGGCAATTTTGCAGCCGAGAGGGCCGCGCTAGCCAATGAGGCCATTAACGTTCCCTCCCGCTTTTTAATGACTCAGCAATAATCTGCCTGCATTCGGCTAGCAACTCTTTTTTAAGAGACCGGAGGTCAGAATTTTTCGCTGGTTCCAGTTGAAAATTATTTGAATCTTCCGCCACGGTCGACTTTATCACCAATTGTTTTACTTCAATTGTCATGACAACTATAAAATCCTTTCAAAATAA
Organism: Fidelibacterota bacterium; assembly: GCA_002707905.1. Classification (GTDB taxonomy): domain Bacteria; phylum Fidelibacterota; class Marinisomatia; order Marinisomatales; family S15-B10. The sequence goes on along the minus strand of PAOF01000030.1, from coordinate 5,898 downwards.
TTGTATTTCAGCTCAATTTTCTCAATGGCTACTTCGTTTTTTTCAGAATTAAAAGCTTCCACTTCCCATGAAATAGGATAGGCATTAACGATTGACCAAGACCGCGCAGGGGCTCCAGAAGAATCTAGTAGCGATACCGTTAGCTCCATAGTCTGAATCGGTAAAACAAAACCCGCCTCAAAAACTTCTTGGCACCATATAACAAAAGGCGAACTCATTTTTGCTATTCCTCTTTTTAAAACTAGAGGACTATATTTAACTCCTTCTGGGAGAGAATGCTCAAAGCGGTTCTCACCCCCTTCCTTGTATGACTNAGTTTCTAACTCTGCTTTGATACCAGATACTTCTAAGAAGGAATTATCTGATGGAACAGCCGAGCCAAGCACGCCTGAGAACGCCACCCTGAAGTAAAATGATGGCAAGTAGTACTCCCCACTCATCGGATTGGTTCCTTGCACCTATATCACCACCATTTTCTCAGCCGTATTTTAGAGAATGATCTTAAGCGTTCTCTATCGTTATTCCTTCGTGAACAATCTCAATAGTCTCTATTGCCACTTCGTTTCCGTCCGACTTTAAGTCTGTTCCTGTTATTTTGGTGGGCCATGCATTAGCTAGAGTCCAAACCATTGTTCCAGCACCTGTCTCATCCAAGAGGCTGATAGTTACAGGTACTCTCTTTATAGTGTTCATCTTAATTTCATTGAACCATTCCCAGAACTTGTTATCGCCTTTGTAAACTCCTTTCTTCATGGTGACATTGCCTGATTTCTTTATCCCCGGCATTTTAATTGTCGAGAATTCTGGACTGTCGCCCAGACGATACTCAATGGGTTGGGCTTCAATATCCAAACCTGATACTTCTTGAAATGACATCTCTTCGCTATCCCACTTTACTTGAAAATAGAACTTCGGAAGGGGCCACACATTAGTTGATTGTGCTGAACCGTCATCGGCCATAATCTTTCTCCAAACTTTTCATCAGTTAAAAAAATTTATAGTTAGCAAAATTTCAATGTTTCTATGACTTCTGCATTTGCTGCTGGAATGTGATTTCAATAAATTCAGCTGGTCTAATTAGAGCAACCAAAACAGTAATTCTTAAAATCCCTTCCAGGATATCTTCAGGTGTCATCGTCTCACCCAAACCAACCATCACAGCAAACGCATCATCAGGACTTGTGCCGGCCAAGCCGCCGCGCTTCCAGATGCCTGTTAAGAAATTTCTAATCATGCTTCTCATTGCAATCCAGGTATTCGCTTCATTGTTGTCAAAAACATATGCCTTCGCTGCCAGTTTTATGGATTCTTCGAGCATGATCATGGTTCGACGGACTTGGATGTAGCGCCAGTCCAGGCTGTTACCATCGAGAGTTCGTGCGCCCCAGACAAGCGTGCCTTCCCCAATAAAACTTCTTATTGCATTAATAGACTTGCCTTGCGGCGTGACATTGAGGTCTTGCTGCTCATCATGTGAAATACTTACCGAAGGGGAAACAACTGCGTTTACACTTACATTTGCAGGAGCCTTCCAAACACCAATAGCGTTATCAACTCGCGTGTATATTCCAGCCATAGCAGCTGCCGGTGGTAATAGATTTAACTTATTCTTGGATTCATCCATGATGACCTTGAAGGCATACGAATTTTCAACCAGACTAGAGTGCAATAGTCGTATCTTTATTGGAGCTTCCGAGAGTTCCTCTGCCTCATCGCCATCACCGGTAACCCAATCCTCTAGCTTGACTTTATTTAGTTGATCTATCTGAGCCTGCATTTCCTTTTCTTTGTCTGTCTGGCCTGCAGGATCACTGAGACCTAGGTCAGTCGTGATTATCGTCTTCAACAAATCCACACTGTCAGCTTCGAAATTTCGATAGTCAAGTTCATTGTCCTGAACAATAGAAGTGTTAACCCACGGGTAATAGGCCATACCGAAATCAAGATTCGCCGTACCTAATTCATTTCGGAAATTCTCCACAGGATCACCATCAGGATCTCTTCGGTCTTTGTAACCATCGTAGACATCAAGAACAGCAACCCTATTCTTCATCTTGTCACCACAGTGCATTAAGGTTGCCTGCTGAACTGCTATGGCGTCTGCTCTCTCATTTAGACCACAAACATCGGGAATTACAACCATCGTTGGTTCTTGCTCCTTGACTAGTGGTTCAATTCCACCTGATAACTTTGCAGCATCTATGGTTTGATCTTCTTTTCCATAAGTATCAACCGCAACAATGTAGCAAGGGCCGCCACCATTGGAGAAAAACAACTTCATGCTGTTATAGAGAAGATACTTCCCCGCTTTCTGCTCTATCACATACTCTTCAAGGGTCGCATCGTCCCCAGCTCCAACACGCTGAGTAAAATCTGACTCCTCTCCCTCTTCAGCTTTTCGGACGGCGAAAACAGGATTTGCGCCATAACCAAAGTAGTTATGAAACTCAGCCATTGAAGATATTTTGAAGGGCTTATTCAGGAGCGACTTTCCCTTATTATCCGCTCTCTCGGTATATCCGATAAATGCGGGAACAGCTGTTGCAACTTCAACTACTGAGTTTGGAAAGGCACTTTTCTCTACGATATAGACGCCAGGCGTCTTCATTGGTGCGGCCATTTTTTTTACTCCTAAGATTAGAAATTAATATATATTTCGGAAACAAATAACTCGTTGCCGTTGACTATTTGTTTATTAATTCGCTTGGCCGAAGCCACAGCAAGGCGACGCACATAAACTTTTGAGCGCCCATTTTTTTTCACTAACAATTGAAATTTCTGTTTCGCTCGAGCACGCAAAGGCAATGCCNGTTTAGAGATAAAAATTCGAGCAGAACTGCCGTTTGAAAGNAACTCTTCTCCAAGATCTTCAAACTCGATCTTGCCATCGATATCTTGAATATAGGCGCTTGGCTGGTTGGCATCTCCGACNAGGTAGTATTTCCAATAGGTCTCTCTTGCNTGAAACNTGACGTGATAGTCGTTGTAAGCTTGAGTACTACCTTGATGGAGTGCACTAAGCTCGTCAGGCGTGATCAAAATACTGAAGAGCCCAAGTGATGCATGCCTTGTATCGCTTAANGCTCTTCTGGAAGCGAGCATATTTTTCTTCAGTTGTTNNGCGTTAGATGGATCNGATGGTTCTATGCGTCTCTTACCATAAGGATTTGATTTAGTCTGTTGNGAGTCAAAAATTAGTTTTCNCGTTCCNGAAAAGTCCATGACACTCCACTTGATCTTCACCGAAATCANCAGAGNCATTNAAGTATTTGACTAAGTCTTTTGAGGACACANAGTCATCAACATGCAAATACTTCTTNCCAAAAGTNNAACCGTCTGTATTTGTTGAATCAAAGAAGAGNNTTTTGTNCTCCTCNAATACAGAGGAAGTGGTAAANTTTTGAAAGTTATTGTGNTCCGAGTTGCATTCGAANTTTATCCTTAATGGGTCGTCAGNATCCTNAGCATAGAGTTGCAAGCTTTCTATGTGGTCATTATCAAAGAATACTGTAATACCATCNGTNCTTTNNCGCGTTATCAGATTATTGTTCAGCATANGCCTTNCCGANTCNNNGGTNGGAGTAAGNCTCACNCCAGGAAACTTACNATNNTCAAAATANGTGTGCTCTAAGGCTATATTGAACATTGGTCGGTATTGGCCCATTTGNTTNNCCTATGCTCCAACNGCNGCTTCNGGAGCGCCGGTAATGGTGACAGACTGATCAGTTACGTCACCAGGATCCATGGCNACCATTCGACAGCGATANAGNACAGANGGNTAGTAATGNCCTCCTAGNACACCCCANANATTACTCAAGTCTTGAATAGACAANTTCTCAATCTCNAGNGCTAGTTTATCTATGCGATCATCCATTTCAGGNGTATTGTTGTGNTCAAAAACTGGGCGTCGCTGNAAAAAGGAAATCGCGTTTGAAAGAAACTTCATCGATTCNAGATAATTGTTACCNGCAAANCAGATCGAAATCATAACGAANAGNTTTAGGTANATCGGNTCATGACCTANNGGAGANCGNGTGAAATTTCCGCCAATCCCACCACCGCTCTGCGCATGAGTTTCTCGTTCTATATTTATCAAACTAAGCACTACTTTATTACTGGCCTGCAGAGGAAGGCTACCGTCATGTTCAACGGTACTCGCAATCTCAACAATTCTTTCATCCAAGCGGAACTGCTTCCTCAACATGTAGTCGAGTTCCGTAGCTAGCTGATTGATTGCAGAGTTAATCAATTTCTCATTTCACGGCAGTAATTAGCTGTTCTCATCAAAAACTNGTCAGACACTATCACTCGTTCGTTTGCGTTGCGTTCGCACTGCATTAATTGAAGAGAAGTNNAGAGTTAATTATCCGTTGTCAGGTCATAAGGNAGNTGTTTGCAAAGCGCATNCGGCGCGCTTTTTCACCATTNNGGTTTCGTTGGATAAGCGTTTGTTNTTAGTTTGGTATTCGTTTGATTGACCTACTAATTTGATGTCGGTTATGATCTAGTTTCGCTTTTTTAAACAACAAGAATATTAGGTCAGAATGGCTCATTTGAGTTTGTCGTTGCTAGGNACGCCTAGGCTTTCATTGGACGAAGAGTCATTGGACGATGTCTTTTATGAAAAGATAGAGTCGCTCCTAGCCTACCTCGCCGTCGAGAGCAACCGACCCCATCGCAGGGAGGTATTAGCAGAATTATTCTGGCCAGAGCTGTCCGACGACCACGCTCGCAGCAACTTACGCTACGCACTATTTAAGTTAAGAGAAGGNTTGNAGGAAAAGGACAAAAAGGCCGGCTACTTGCAGGCGAATCGCACAAACATAAGGTTCAACACAAAGTCTGATTACTACCTTGATGTAGAAGAAATGGGAGGCGCACTGAGCAAGGCGCTTAAATCCCGTTTTACCATGCCCATCGACCAAATGGAGCACCTCATAACGCTGTATCGAGGTGACTTCATGGAGCAGAGTACGCTCACGAAGAACGAACTATTTTATGAGTGGGTTTGCAACAAGAGGGAGATATTCCATCGTTATGCTCTGATACTTCTCAGTAGACTAATTGAGAAATATGCCGGTGAAGGCGAATACGAAATAGCGCTACACCATGCGCACCGATTCATTGAGCTAGACCCGCTCGATGAATCCGGCTACCACAAGTTGATCGAGATACTAACCGTGACTGGAAAGAACACCAAGGCTATAGAAGCTTACAATAATCTCAGTCACTTGCTGGGTGCAGAATTAGGTATAAAACCTAACGAAGAGAGTACCGACCTAATCCGGCAGCTGCTTATTAATTACAACCGCGATATCACTCTGAATTAGCGGACCTTTCATACGCCCTCCTATTTAGAGTTCTTGGGGTCCTGTATAATTGGCTTAACTTTAGACTGAAAACCTTTTGGTTCTGACTTGGGCTGGTTTTGAATAATATTTGCCGACGCCAGTCCATTCGCAAGATTCCTTAACTTACGCTGCATCACCGATACTGGTCGACGATCATTTATTTGATACGTAGGGGCCGATTTTGAGGTAGCATCCCCAATCTCATTGGCAGCGGCGCGATTCTTACCGCTCTTGTCATTAGGTGAATGGTCTTTCATTATCCTCTAAACACACCTATCGCAGTAAGTGTATCTCTTAACTTGCGATTGTAATTCAACTTCACCTATCTCCGACTGACAATCAATGCGAGATTCTGTTACCTGAGGCTGCTTTAAATTGCGCTGCCTTGGCACCCATTACATCTGCTTCGGTTTCGAGGCTCTTATCATCGTTTATCTGTGTCCCGCCGCTCGTCTCCTTTGTCGGGTTTACCCTCCCCTGAGCTTGTTGCACCACATGCCAGGCTTCATGGGGAACGTGCTTCTCCTGCCCGGGGCCTACATGGATA
>PAOF01000029.1 GCA_002707905.1 Fidelibacterota bacterium | reverse complement strand
TAAAAAATATTATTTTAAGTATAGCTGTTTAATTTTCTTCATCCCACCACAAACAATTTTCTTGAAATTGATACCCCATTAGTCCATCAAGACAACTTGGATTATTACATATCCAATTATTATCAATATTGAACCATTCCCATTTCAAATCACAAACTCTCCAAGTAATCCATCCTGTTATTTGGTTATTGCTAAGATCCATATGAATTAAGTTTTCAAGATCATCAATGCTATCTGGAAAATCACCTGAAAGTTTATTATCTCTTAATCTAAGGTATTGTAGTTTGTTCATACCCCAGAATTCTGGAATTTCATCTGTTAATTGATTAAAACTTATACTTAAATATTCAAGATTCTTTAATTTTCTAATTTCATTAGGTATTTGATTTGTTAATTTATTTCTGTCGAGATTCAACCTTATAAGAGAGCTTAAATTAACAATTGAATCTGGAATCGAACCAGAAAGTTCATTATTTGTAATAAGCAAATTTTCAAGTGTTGATAATTCGCCTATGGATGAAGGTATGCTTCCATTGAATTTATTTTTTGATAAAATCAACCATTCTAATTTTTTAAAATTACTAAAGTTAGTTGACAAAGTATCAGTTATTTCATTATTACTCAAATTTAAATATTCAAGATTTGTTAAATTAAAAAATTCAGTTGGAATTTGACCATTTATATTATTATCTGAGAGATCTAAATATCTAAGATTATATAATCTTCCTATTTCATTTGATATTTCATTGTTTAAATTTTTATTTTTTAATATCAGAGTATCAGTTTCTTCAATTGAATAGTAATTATTCCATAATTTAACATGATATTCATCATTTTTCGATTCGGTAGGGTTTTCACATTGATTAAAAAAAACAAAACTTATTATTATTATTGTTTTAAAATTAAAGAATATTCGTTTTTTCATTTTATATTTTTTATTATTTAAATTTAAGTATCAAATATATTTATCGGTAATTTTACAATTTTATAACAATTTAAAGATAATCTACATTTTTTAATTTATAATATGAAACACTTAAGTAATTTATATATAATTTTCCTATTTTTAATTTTTTCTTTTAATTTTTCTCAATCTCAAAATATACCAAGTTTAAGAGGAAGAGTTTTAGACGCAAATACTGATCTACCACTTGTTGGAGCAAATATAATAATTGAAAATTCATCTACAGGCAGCAGTTCTGATAATGATGGATATTTTGAACTATTTAATCTTGATGATAATATTTATACTCTTAAAATTACATATATAGGCTACATAACTCATATGGAACCTGATGTTATAGTAAGGTCAAATACATCAGATTTTTATACAATCAAGCTTAATAGAAACGTATTAGAGATGAATACTATTGATGTTGGTGTTTCATTTTTTACAAGATCAAATATGCAAGATTACGAAAACGTGTCATTTACGAATGAGGAAATAAGGAGGGCTCCAGGTTCAGCTTCAGAAATCTCAAGAATACTTAATAGTTTACCTAGTGTTGCAAGTGTTGGTGAAAATAGACAAGATCTAATGGTAAGAGGGGGAGGACCAACAGAAAATGGATTTATCATTGACAATATTCCCATACCTAGTATATCACATTTTAATCAAACTGATGGAAGGTCCAATGGACCAATTGGTTTGATTAATACTGAAATGGTTGAAAACATTGATTTTTACGCAAATGGATTTTCATCCATTTATGGTAACAAACTATCTAGTTTTGCAGATATATCATATCGTGAAGGAAATAGAAATAATTTTGAGGGAAATTTATACTTAGGTGCTGGAGGTTTAGGATTTTTAATTGAAGGTCCATTGTCTAAAAAAATCACATTTATTACATCTTTAAGAAAAAGTTATTTAGACTTATTAGCAGATTTTCTAAATGCAGGTGGTTTTCCTGCATATAGTGATATACAAGGTAAATTAACTTACAATCACAATACCAAAAATAAGTTTACATTTTTATCTGTAAACGGAAATAGTTTATATGATAGAAGTAAAGAAGATGCAATTGAAATTAATGATGAATTTTATGGTTCTAATCTTAATGAACAGCAAACTCTTGGTTTTAACTGGCAAAGAAATTGGCTCAAAAGAGGTTATACTAAAACTTCATTTTCTTATTCATTGCAAAAACCAACCGCTGAATTTTTTAATTTTTATACTGATACAACAACATTTAGGTCTATAAATCAAATTGATTTTGTTTCATTTAGACAAGTTACTAGGTTGAAAGTTTCAAATTTTCTTACCATAATGTTTGGCTTGGATGCAACTAATTCAAATTTCAATTATAATTTCTTGATTAATAATATAGATATAACAAAACAAATTGGACTTTTTAATTCAGGAGTTTTTTTTAACTATAAATATATTTTTAAAAATAATTTTGTTTTATCTAACGGAATTAGAATTGAATATAATGATTACGAGGATATTTATAATTTGTCTCCAAGATTTAATTTAGAATATTCATTTTCCAAAAAAAGTAGTTTAATTTTTAATTCTGGTGTTTATTGGCAATCACCACCAGCTTTATATTTTACCGTTACACCCTATAAAACTTTAAAAAGTGTAAAATCAATTCAGAATTCAATTTCATTTGATTATTTGGTTACACCTAGCACAAAATTTTCCATATCCATTTTTCTTAAAAATTACTCAAATGGACCTATTCTTAAAGAACCTTTTCCTTATTATGATCCAATATATTTATTTGATGAATTGAGACTATATAATGGAATAGTTTCAAAAGCAAAATCAACTGCAAGTGGAATAGAATTTTTGTTTGAAAAGAAAAGAGCAAAAAATTTTTATGGATTAATTGGAGGTTCAATTTTTGATGCCACTTATATTGATTATAATGGAATTAAAAGGAACAGAAATTATAATTATAATTATTTGATGAATATTATTGGAGGTTACAAACCTTCCTATAAATGGGAAGTTTCATTTAGATGGTCAATTTTTGGTGGAAGACCATACACTCCTATTAACATTGCCTCCTCTAAATCAACCCAATCTCAAATATTNATTATAGAANGATTTAATGAAGAGAGAACNCCTGTCTATCATTCATTGTTTTTGNGATGGGAGAGAAGATACTCTTTTAAAAAAACAAACCTAGTCACATTTTTTGAATTTTGGAATGCNTATAATAGAAAAAATGTNGAAGGTTATTTTTGGAGTAATTCAGCTGGAATTCAAGAAATTAATTTTTTTAGTTTTTTACCAATTGGTGGATTTGAACTTGAGTTTTAGTACTTGAATCAAAATATATTTAATTTTATATATGTCAAACACTAACTTGATTAAAAATTGGAATTTTAATAACACCTATGTTGATCTTCCAAATTCATTATATTCAAAATGTAATCCTATAGCAGTTAATAATCCCAAATTAATTTGTTTTAACCATTCTCTCGCAAAGTCAATTGATTTAGATTTTTTAATTGGTCACTCAAAAACAAAAGAATTTTTATCTGGTAATTTGATACCAGATGATGCTTATCCTATTGCTCAAGCATACGCAGGACATCAATTTGGTCATTTTACAAAACTTGGGGATGGTAGAGCTATTGTATTAGGTGAAGTTTTAAATAAAAAAAAACAAAGATTTGATATTCAATTAAAAGGTTCAGGTAGAACCCCATTTTCACGAAATGGGGATGGGAGAGCAACTCTAAGTTCAATGTTAAGAGAGTTTTTATTTAGCGAAGCCATGTATCATTTAAGAATTCCAACGACCAGAAGCTTAAGTGTTGTTGCTACTGGAGAAAAGGTATATAGAAATGAAATTCAGGATGGAGGAGTTTTAACTAGAATTGCATCAAGTCATATTAGAATNGGAACTTTTGAATATGTATCAAGTTTCTGTAATTCTGATGAATTGAAAACTCTTTTAAATTATGTTATTAATCGTCATTACCCTGAATTATTAAAATCTGAAAACTATGCTCTNGGATTATTNAAGATAGTACAAAAAAAACAAATCGATTTAATTNTTGAATGGATAAGAGTTGGTTTTATTCATGGTGTTATGAATACAGACAATATGAGTATAGCTGGAGAAACAATNGATTATGGNCCATGTGCATTNATGAATTTTTATGACCNTTCAACTTGTTTTAGTTCAATAGACAGANAAGGAAGATATGCATTTGGAAATCAACCTCAAATTGCATTATGGAATTTATCAATTTTTGCAAATTCTTTATTACCATTAATATCAAAAAATCAAAAAGAATCAATCGATTTAGCTAAATCAATACTTGATTCATTTCAAGATTCATTTAATCAAAAATGGTATAATATGATGAAAAATAAATTAGGACTTTTTGATGATAAGGAAGAATATCTTCTATTAATNGATAATCTTATTAAAATTATGGATGAATTAAATTTAGATTACAATAANACCTTTTATGATTTAAGTCAATCCATGNATAATTCTCCTTTNAATGAAAATGAAAAATTTAATAANTGGAAAGNNCAATTTTTACATTTTAAAAAAATTGAAAACAGAAAAACTNAATCAATTAAATTAATGAATAATAATAATCCATCNATTATACCTAGAAATCATGTTGTTGAGGATGTTTTAAATGAGTCTGTAAATGGCGATTTTGAACCTTTTAAAAAATTTTTAAACTTGTTGTCTTCACCATATNAAAAAAATGAAATTGNAGATTATTATAAATTTCCAAAAGCAGACTTTGATAAGACTTATCAAACNTTTTGTGGAACATAATTTGTATGAAAAAATTACCAATAGATTTTTTTGATAAATGGGCNAAAGAAAATAAAGATGAAGGAATGGTTAAAAATCATTTTCAACCNGTTAGGGAAATATTAAANTCATNTCTTCCTTNTAAAAAAAANTTTTCTTTTGTTGATGCTGGTTGTGGTAATGGTTGGCTCGTTGAATATGTAAATCAAATGAATAATTGNACATTTTGTTNTGGAGTAGACGGATCTNATTCAATGATTAAAAAAGCAAAATTNAATTACCCTGATAATATTTATTTTGAGTCAAATATAGAATCATGGATTCCNGAAAAAACTGTTGATTTTGTATTTTCAATGGAAGTTATATATTATTTAAATAATCCAAAAAAATTTATTAAAAATATTNGNAATAAATGGTTGANCAAAAATGGAGTTTTCATATGTGCTTTAGATTATTATTTTGATAATAAAAGTTCACATAATTGGTCTGAAAAATATCAAATTAAAAACATGACCCTTCTTAGTAAAAAAGAATGGCTTCAAATTTTTTCAAAATTTTTTCAAAATGTTGAGATTTCACAAATTAATATGAAAGAGAACTGGCAAGGGACTTTAGTTTTTAAATGTAAAAAATAACCTTATTATTTAAAAATTTTATCATCAATACCTTTATTGATTCTATAATTAAAATATTTAACTTGAATAAAACCTCTAACGATATCATTGTTAAATTCAAAGTTTTTTTCACTTCCCATAACAACATTTAGATCTCTATTAATCCATTTTGTAAGTCTAGCATCCTTTACATAATATTCTACTTTTGATTCAATTGGCATAAAATAGGTATTTTTTATTAATTCATATTTATTGTTGATTTCAATTAACTTAAGTGTATCAATTTTCGTAGTTACATTTGTGATTACCCAATTATTTGTATCAATACTTACTTCAACAGTTGGTTTAAATGTTAGTTTAGCATATTCATTTGGCATATCAAGAGCTAAACTGTCCACTATGAGATCTCCATGAATTATTATGTTGTCTTTTCTTACGCTTGGGTTTTGAGCCATAATTTTCATGTTTTTTAAATTATCAAAATTCTCTAGGGGAGATGTAAATATTCCAGTTTTGGGTAAAAGTCCAAACCCTTTAGTTTTTAGTTTAACTTTATTTGGTTGTTTAAAAAAAACTTTGTATTTCTTTTTAGGCATTCTAAAAGCTGGTATCTTAACTGAAATTTCTAGATCTACTTCATAATCATTAATTGATCTATATTTTTGTTCAGTTAAATTAATTATTTGAGAATAATCTCTAATATTACTATTACCAACTAATAAACAATTAAATAAAATAAAGAAAAAAGAATAAAGAATTTTTTTTATCATGATAAGATTTCTTTTCTATTAAAAATTATAAATGCTATTATTAAAAAAAATAAAGACCAAAATGTGCATACTCCAAATGAAATGAAAATAGTATTCCATGGAACAGGATCATGAAATGATGATAAAAATAAGTCTAAATACCCTGTGAAAAGGTAGGGGTTGATATTTTCGAACATTTGTAAAGGTATAAAACTTATTATTGAACCTATAAATACAACACTTATAGTGATAATTATAGGCGTGACACTGTTTTTAGACATTGTTGACAACATTAGACATAAAAAACTTGTTGTCAACATTACTGTTGTAGATATTATGTAAGCTAGAAAAAACCTCCAAATAATATCATCCTCAGATAAAAACAATAGTCCTTTATGAAAAACTGCTAAATCACCAGAACCTAGAAACAAATAACTAATAATGAGAGTGTAGAAAACAAAGAAAAACATCAATAAAATAGTGTAAATACTAACTATTATTAACTTTGATAATAAAACTTTTGACCTTGATATAGGTCGAGTAAGATACATTCTAAAAGTACCATCCGAGTATTCTCTTGAAAAAATTTCAGAAGCTACAATTGTAGATAAAAACGGCATTTGCGTAATTAAAATTCCTATAATTAAGTATGTAGATAAATAACCGTTTGTTAAAGTGCCAACAATCATAAAAGAATCTCTCAATTGTCCGTATATTTGTGATTCAAGATATTCTGCTCCATCACCAATGGCTAGGATAATTAATGGAACAAGAATAAAAAGTAATATGAAACCTATATAAGTTCTCTTTTTATTAAGTACTTTAATGAACTCATTTATAATTAATGATCTAATCATAAAAATATTCCACTAGTGAGGACTCTCTTGTTAAAGATTTTATATCTTTAATTTTTTTAAAAATTAAATTTTCTTCAATTGGCTCTCCCTCTTTTTTTTGACTAATTAATATTGAATTTTCAAGGTAGTATATGATTTCTATATTTTTAATTTTCTTTAAATCATTTAATGCAGTACTGGAATTATTAACTTCAAGCCTATAAAAAAGTTTTTTTCTTGTAAGTTCATTTAAATTTCCCGAAACAATTAATTTACCTTTATTTAATATAGCTACATCAGTACACATCCTATCAACTTCACCTAATAAATGTGTTGATATGCATATAGTTTTTCCCATTTGTTTTAATTTGAATAAGATATCAGCCATTTGATTTATACCAACAGGATCTAGACCATTATTGGGTTCATCTAAAATTAAAAAGTCAGGATTGTGTAACATTGCTTGAGCGATACCTAGTCGCTGTTTCATACCGTAAGAATACTCACTTACTTTACTGTTTTTTCTATCATTTAAATTAACTAGTTCAAATAATTCATCAATTTTTTTTTGATTTGTATTTGTTAGTCTTGCAAAAATTTGAAGATTTTTTTCAGCACTTAAATATTCATAAAAGGAGGGACTTTCAATAATAAAACCCATTTTCATTAAGTGATTGTCTGAATTGATAATTGAATTATTTTTAAAAAGTATTTCACCATTCCAATTTTTAATTAATTTTGCAAATATTCTCATAAGAGTAGATTTACCGCTTCCATTTGGACCTAAAATTCCAAAAATAGAATTTTTAGGTATTGAAAACGATATATTATTTAAAACTTGAAGATCTCCAAATTTTTTGTAAAGATTATTTATTTCTATGATTGTGTCTATTTTCAATATTTAAAAAAGTATATTTAAAAAATTACGTTAAAACTCAATTAGTGCTTTGCCATCAAGGTTAAATTTATTCACTAATTTTGAATCATAAAAACTTAATATTGTTGGTACAATATCAACAATGTATGTTTCGTTAACATCAGATTTTTTGCTAATATTTCTAGCATATAAGATAATAGGTATGATTCTTTCTTCCTCTGTTTGACCACCATGTGTACCCCCTAATAAAATTTTTTTTCTTCCACCGTGATCACTTGATATTATAATCAACCATTCTTCATCATTATAATTTTTTCTTAATTCTGTTGCTTTTTTTAGTTCACCTACATAAGAATCAACCTCCTCAATTGCATTTATATATCTTTTTCCATTTAAACTATATCCATATAGATGACCTGCTAAATCTGCATTATCTATATGAACAAATATTATATCACTTTCAGTATTAATAATATGTTTTTTAGATTCAATTGCTATTGATCCATCATATGGTTCAATGTGGGATGTAAAAAAAAGTTCTTTATCAAAAATTTTAGTTATAATTGGGTTCCACATTGTTAGAACTGATGTCTTTATATTTAAACTTGATTTAGTTAATAATTCATCAAAAGTAACAATTTTTGAATTATCAACATTTTTGAAAAGATTATCTTTTACAGTATGCTTATCATACCAAACACCTGTAAGTAGTGATGTCCAACCTGGTCCACTTCTTGTTGGCTGGTTATTTACTGAAGATAAAGTATTATCAAAAAAAATTCCTTTATTGATTAATTGATCAATATTGGGAGTATTTGCAATTTTTAAAACATCTGGCCTGCATCCATCAATTCCGATAAGTAATACTTTTTTTGACGAAGCTATAAGAATATTTAAAAAAATATTTAAAATGATAAAAAGATATATTCTTTTCATTGCTATAATTTATAATGAATTATAGATTAAATTTTGAAGTTATACAGGATAACTAAATTTCGACCAGGCTCTGGCATAATATCTTTAGTTCTAGATAGATGATTATAAGATAATTGATCAAAAAGATTATTTATTTTAATAGTTAAATCCCCACTACAGTTTTCACATTTAAAAGGATTTAATTTTGTTGTAAAAATCAAATCTGTTATCATACTAGAAGGGGTAAAAGTTTCAAATTCACCTAATCTATTTTGATCATCTAATTTTATTAAACGAATTTTAACATCAGAGTTTTTTAATGAAAAATTTGTTGAAAAAATTTGTTTTGTTGGATTCATATATGATAATGGAATATTGCTATCAAGGTTATCACCAATAACATTTGAAAAGTCATAGGAAAAATCAAAAAATCCAAATTTCATCTGAAAATTTATTTCTAAACCTTTTATTTCCGCTTTTTTTTCATCAATTTGATATTTGTATAACCATCCAGAACCACTACCCCATTCAATAAAATCAGCACCAGCACATGGGTGTGAATAACCCAAAATAAATTGTTCATCACATAAACCCATTTTATCCATTTGAAAGTAATTATTACTAAAATTGTAAAAAGGATTAATATTTATATTAAAAGTTTCAGATTGGTATTCTAATGAAGTTTCAAATCCAATAGTGCTTTCAGTATTTAAATTTGGTTTACCAATTTCATATGAATAAATACCTAAATGTGGTCCATCGGAATATAATTCTTCTATACTTGGTCCTCTATTAGAATTAATAAAAAAAGATCTAATTGTGAAATTGTCAATTTTTTTTCTAACTCCTAAAGAATATGATATGAAAAAATAACTTCTGTTCTTTATTTCATTAATATCGAGATTTGAATATCTCGTCATTTGTGGATTAGGTATAATATTTAAAAAATCTGACCTTATCGATGTTAATAGATCAAAAGATTTTAAATTTGTTTCATTGAAACCATATAAAGAAAAATTATATCTATTTGTTAATGGTGTCCATACAAAACCATCAGGCATTAATTTCTTATAATTGAATTCTGTTCCAACAATTGTTTGATTTGACTTAAGCTCCATTTCAAAGTTATGAGTTTTTTGTGCCAATCTGACATCATAATAGGATGCATCATTTTCAAATTCTTCATGAGCATAATCAATAAAAAGATATTTAATATGAAAATCATTAAAGTTTAAAAAGTTTATTTCTTCATGAAGATGAAATTGGTAATAGTTGCTAAACAATTTTAAATCTACTCCATAAATATGACCTGATTGAGTAGGGGGTATACCATAATTCATATTTATTTTTTCAAAAATAAAATTTCTAAAACCTTTTTTTGTAAAATTTGTTATACCAAAGTCAAAAATAGTATTATTTGATGAAGTGTTGATCAATTCTCCTAATGGAGTAGTTTGATTTCCTGTATTTCTTGAGTTTCCACCAATTGATATTTGGTTATTTTTATAAGGTAAATCAATTTTAATCATTCCAAAATAACTATTATTATATGATTCGCTTCCAGAGTAAAGTCTTATTGCTGGTTTTTCTTGAGGATTTGGGATGTAATCAACTGTAGTATTTATTACACCACCAACTGTATTTGGACCATAAATTAATGTTTTAGGTCCTCTTATTAATTCAATTGCATCAATTTGTAATAAATCTAAGGTGATTGCATGGTCAAGAGCTGTTGCAGACAAATCTCCAAATTCATTACCATTTTTCGAAATAAAAAATCTATTTCCTGAATATCCTCTTATAACTGGCTTTGTCGCATTTTGCCCAAATGAAAGTACATTTATATTTGGTAAATAGGATAATGTAGTAGCAAGATCTGTAGATAATTTTTCAGTTAGTTCTTTTGAATTAATTTCAAGTTCAAAATCATCTTTTTCTGACAAAACATTTAGTTCTTCAATTTGAATTACTGACCGAACAAGAAATATATTTTGAAGACTTCTATTATTTTGAATATTATAGATGACTTCTGTTGATTCAAAACCTATATGATCAATAATAATAATTATTTCATCAGAAGTTTTATTAGAATCAAAAACAAGTTCAAATTCACCTAATATATTAGATGTAGAACCGAAATCTGTATTTTTTATATAAATATTAGCATTTTCAATAGGCATTTTATCATCAAAGGATAAAATTTTGCCTTTTAATGTGATTGTTTGGGAAAATAGATTTATATTCAAACAAAGGATGATGAATAAGACCCGGAAAGGAATACTTTCCCAAACTTTCACAAAAGAACTCAACTTTTAAACTATAATTTAATTTAGTTTGAAGCTAGAGTTGAATCAGCAGTCACAGTAACAGAAACAGGATTTGTGCTTGTATAATCAGCGTGACCATCATGCATTAGAGTAAGAGTAAATGAAGTAGTACCTGCAGATACACCGGTTATAGCAACCATATATCCTTCTTCATGTTCTTCATGTTCTTCTTCATCTTCATGCTCTTCTTCATCATCATGTTCTTCTTCATCATGATCATCTTCGTGATGTTCTGTTGAAACAATAGCAATAGCTGCATCATTTCCGGAAATGACGATTTCTGGTGAACCTTCTTCATCGTGATCTTCGTCATCACCATGATCATGATCATGATCATCATCATCAGAATGTTCAATTTCATTGCCTTCATCATCGAGAAAGTGAACTGCAAGTTCAATTTCTTGACCAACAGAAACTGTAACATTATTTGTTACAATCGCACCGGCAAATTCCTTATATACTTCTTCCTCATTATACTCTAGTATAAATCCATCTGCATCAGTATGTTCTTCATCGACAACAACTTCTTCAGATTCACAAGATATTAGAATAAATGAAAGAAGAAATAAAAACGCGTTTTTTTTCATTTTATCTCCCATAGGTTAAGTGTATTGTTTCTCAAAAAAGGAAACATTCCAAGGGTATTAGACAAATAATAATAAGAAAAGGTTAAATTGTTTTTATTATTTTTTATTTTGAAAAATTTCTTTTCTTAATAAAAATAAAATTAAAAGTGTTAGAATTATCATTCCTCCTATTATGTACCAAAA
>PAOF01000028.1 GCA_002707905.1 Fidelibacterota bacterium | reverse complement strand
AATAATCGGTGGTTTCATTTATCGAAACTCTTCAAAAGAAGATAAGCCAATAGAAGTGTTTGTTATTCCAATTGAAGCAAAAACAATTGTTCAAAAAATATCTGCTTCAGGTACAATCCAACCTGAAAAATCCATTGATATTAGTGCCAATATTAGTGCACTTATAATGAAAATATTTGTAGATGATGGTGATTCAGTAATGATGGGACAGAACTTAATTTCATTAGATAAAACCAGGTATGAGGCATTTGCTGAGCAAGCAGCCTCAAGATTAAGATCGGCAGAAGCAAATTTAGAAAAAACAAAATCCTTAAAGGAAAGGGAAGAAAAATTATTTGAACAGCAACTTATTTCTAGTCAAGCATTAGAAAGTACTAGGGCATCATACGAATCAGCAGAAAGCGAGGTTTTTTCTGCTAAAGCTGCTTTAAGATCTGCTTTAGATGAAGTTTCTAAAACATCTTTACTAGCTCCTAATAGTGGTATTGTTACAATAGTTAGAAAAGAAGAGGGTGAAATGGCATTGGGTTCAACATACTCAGCTGATGTTATAATGAGTATTGCCGATTTATCTAAAATGCAAGTAAATGTAAATGTAAATGAAAATGATATTGTAAGTATATCAGAAGGAGATACTGCTGAAATTGAAATTGATGCATATCAAGATAAAATGTTTTATGGTATTGTTACAGAAATAGCTCATATATCACTTACAAATAATGCAGGTACTCAAAATCAGGTTACAAATTATCCTGTGAAAGTTAAAATTTTGAATGTACCAGATGGAATAAGGCCAGGAATGAGTGCAACAGCAAATATTATTACACATGTAAGTAAGGATGCCATTTCTATACCAATTCAAAGTTTAACTGCTAGATCATCAAATTTTAGAAAAGAAGAAGGTCAAAAAGATTTTAAGGAAAAAGAATTTGACAAAAAAAGTTTTGGGAAAAATGATTTTGAAAATGTTGTTTTTATTTTAACTGATAAAGACAATAAAAATATAACCAATAAGAATTTTAAAACATTTGATGAAAATCATGAATTCTCAATAAGAAAAATACCATTAGAAGTTGGCATTTTTTCAGATACTGATTATGAAGTAAAAACTGGTGTAAAGATTGGTCAGATGATAATAACTGGTCCTTATTCTGCAATTAGTCAAGAACTTGAAGATGAAAAACTTGTTACTATAATTCAAGATAAACCAAAAAAATATATGAAATCTGATGAAAAAGAATTTGAATGGGATTTTTAGATTTTTAAAATGAGTTTTATTATTTCATTAAAAGACATTGAAAGATTTTATGATGTAGGTGGCGAGGTTGTAAGAGCTTTAGATGGATTAGATTTAAATATAAGTGCTAATGAATATATATCTATTATGGGACCCTCTGGTTCAGGAAAATCTACCTTAATGAATATGATTGGATGTTTAGATACTCCAACAAATGGTACCTATGAATTTGAAAATGAATATGTCCACGAAATGGATGAAGGTCAACTTGCATCTATAAGAAATAGAAAAATTGGATTTGTTTTTCAAACTTTTAATTTGCTTCCAAAATCATCTGCGTTGCGAAATGTTGAGGTTCCACTTATTTATGCAAACATCTCAAAAAAAGAAAGAATTGATAGAGCAAAAGAATCTTTGATTGATGTTGGATTAGAGGATAGAATGCATCATAAACCAAATGAATTATCAGGAGGTCAACGACAAAGAGTTGCAATTGCGAGGGCATTAGTAAATAAACCATCTATAATTTTAGCAGATGAGCCAACAGGAAATTTAGATTCAAAAAGTGGAGTGGAAATTTTAAATATTTTTAATCAACTTCATGATAAAGGGAATACTATTATTTTGGTCACTCATGAAGAAGAAGTTGCAAAAAATGCAAAAAGAATGATTTTAATTCTTGATGGAAAAGTTAAATCAGATATAAAAAATTAAATAAGAGGTTTTAATGATTATGTCTTCAATTTGGCAAAATATTCTTATTTCACTCACGTCAATTTCAAATAATAAGTTCAGGGCATTTTTATCTGTTTTAGGAATAGTAATTGGAGTGTTATCAGTAACATTAATGGGAACAATGATTTCCGGACTTGATCAAACTTTTGAAAAAAGTATGTCTAGTTTTAGAAGTGATGTACTTATGATAAGTCGGTTTCAGTGGTTTGATGGAGATAAGGAATGGTGGCAAATGAGAAATCGACCAAGGATGAAACCAGAATATGTTGATAATTTGAGAAATAGATCTACTATGATTGATGCAATTGCGCCTGTTATGGAAAGGAGTGGTGAAATTTCAAGAAACAATGTTGAAACATATGCAAGGTTTTTTGGTACAACTCCAGAATATTTAAAAACTAATGAAGAACAAAAAATTGAATCAGGAAGATTTTTTTCAAATATTGAAAATGAAAATGGTGCAAGAGTTGTTGTAATTGGGAATGGTATTGCTACAGGTCTCTTTGAAAATGAAAACCCAGTGAATAAATATGTTAAGATTGGAAGAAATAAATATTTAGTTATTGGAGTTATTGAAAAACAAGGAAGTTTTATGGGTATGTGGAGTTTAGACAATCAGGCTATAATTCCTTTTGGAACTTATCAAAGAAATTTCGCTAAACGTGGTTGGATGAATCTGAGAGTTAAAACAAATTCTGAAGATATCAATCTAGCAAAAGAAGAAATCACAGCTCAAATGAGAATAATCAGGAAATTAAAACCTTTGGAAGAGAATAATTTTGGAATAAATCATTCTTCAGGTTTTGAAGCTCAGTATAATGCAATCAAATTTACAATTGCTGGTGTAGGTTTTTTTATTACTGCTTTATCTTTAATTGTTGGTGGAATTGGTATAATGAATATAATGTTTGTTAGTGTAAAAGAAAGAACTAGAGAGATTGGTATTCGAAAAGCTCTTGGTGCTACTCCATTTAATATTATGGTCCAATTTTTAACCGAATCAATTATAATATGTTTAATGGGTGGTGTTTTAGCTATTAGTATTTCATTTATTATAAGTGATATAATAAATGACTTCTTCCCTTCAACAATGCCAATTAAGCTAGCATTGTTTTCAATTTTGATAAGTGTTTTAATTGGAGTTATATCTGGATTTATTCCATCTTCTCGTGCATCAAAATTAGATCCAATTGAAGCTTTAAGATATGAATAAAAACAAAAAAAAATCACATTTAAAAAATACAATTAAAGAAAGCTTTAGAATGTCAATTGAGGCAATTAAAGATAATAAGCTTAGATCTATTTTAACATTAATTGGTATTGCAATTGGAGTTTTTTCAGTTGTTGGTGTTATGACTGCCATTAAAACATTAGAAAATCATGTGAATTCTCAATTAGATATTCTAGGAAGCAATAAATTTTATGTTATGAAAGAACCTGCATTATCATTTCAACGTAGCAAAGAATATTGGAAAAGAAAAAATATAACTTATCAAGATTATTTAGATCTTGAAAAACTAGCTAAAACACCTCACAGTATGAGTGCTGAAATGGCAACATATGAAGATGATATTAGTTATAAAGACAAAGAATTAACAAAAGAAATAAAAATTTATGGGGCAACATTTTGGTCTGTTAGGCATCATCAATTTTTAATTGATTATGGTAGGTCAATAACAGATGATGATATAAGATTTAATAGAAAAGTAGTTATTCTAGGTCCCGATATAGTAGATATTTTATTTCCTTATGAATATCCTATTGGTAAAAAGATTAAAATAGAGGGTATTGAACATTTAGTTATTGGAGTTACTGGTAAAAAAGGTGAGATGTTTGGTGAAAATCAAGATTATATGGCTTTAATTCCTGCATCAACATTTACTCAATATTATTGGGATGAAGATGAATCAAATGTAGAAATAGTACTTGAATCAAAATCACAAGAAGAATTAAGAAAAACTATGGATGAAATAATTGGACATTTTCGAGTTATTAGGAAACTTAAACCAAGTGAAAAAAATAATTTTGAAATTGTGAATAATAAAGAACTTGCCAACCAAATTGATGGTTTTACAGGGGGTATAAAATTATTTGCTGGTGCAGTAAGTGTTATTGCACTTTTAGTTGCAGGAATTGGAATAATGAATATCATGTTGGTTTCTGTAAGTGATAGAATTAAAGAAATTGGTATTAGAAAAGCTATAGGTGCAAATCGTATTGATATCTTAATACAATTTTTAATGGAAGCATTTTTTTTATGTCAATTTGGTGGAATTATAGGAATTGTTTTAGGTATATTGGTAGGTAATTTGATAGGTTTTGTTTTGAATGTTTCTCCTGTAATTCCCGTAGATTGGGCATTTTATGGTTTATTTATATGTTCAATCATTGGAATAGGTTTTGGTATTTATCCTGCATGGCATGCTGCAAATCTTGATCCAATAAACTCTTTAAGATATGATAAATAGATAGCTTGATTGAACTGTAGTCTGGATATAAATTATGATATTAAATATTAATTAAATTTTTTATGAAAAAACAAAAGAATGTAACAAGAGATGAGGTTATTAGAATTGCTAAATTAGCAAAACTTCATTTGGATGAAGAACAAATTATTAATTATACAAAAAACATAAATGAAATTTTGACTTATATGGAACAATTAAATGAAGTAAATATAAAAGACATTGAACCCTTGAGCCATGTTTTAGACCAGTCAAATATTGTAAGAGAAGATATTGTAACAGAATCATTAGATACAAAAGAAATTCTTAAAAGTGCTCCGCAATCCTCTGAAAAACATTTTGTTGTACCTAAAGTCATAGAAAAATAATAATGCATGATAAAAGTGGTTATAATTTTGTTGGAGTTATTCCAGCAAGGTACCACTCAACCAGATTTCCAGCTAAAGTTCTTGAAAATATTAATGGAATACCAATGGTTGCACAGGTTTATAATCAAGTTTTAAAATCAAAATTAAAACATATAATTGTTGCTGTTGATCATCAATTAGTTGAAAAAAAATTAAATGAATTAAATATTCCAAATATTATGACTTCAAATAAATTAAATTCTGGAACTGAAAGAGTTGCTGAAATAGCTTCAAAAATTGATGGCAAAGTTTTTATTAACATACAAGCTGACGAACCGTTTATTGATCCAGATATCATAAATTTATTAATGAATTTATTTAATGATATAAAATCAATTAAAATGGGAACAATTGCATCAACTCAATTGTCAAAAAATGATTTTTATGATAATAATATTGTTAAGGTTTCAATTGATAAAAATAAAAAAGCAATTGAATTTTTTAGAAAAAAATCTAATAGTAAATTTCATAATCAAACTTATAAACACTTAGGAATTTATGGATTTACAAAAGAATTTTTAATTGAGTTTTCAAAAATGAATCCGACTTTTGGTGAAAAAAAAAATAAATTGGAACAATTAAGAGCCTTAGAGAATGATATACCAATTTATGTTGAATTAACTAATTTAGATTCTTTGGGAGTAAATACATATGAGGATTTATTAAAATTAAAGGAAAATCATAAAATTGAATAATAAACAAACAAAATTTATTTTCGTTCTTGGTGGAGTAATTTCAGGTTTAGGTAAAGGAATAGCTTCAGCATCAATTGGTTATTTGCTAAAGGGAAAAGGTTTAAATGTTACCATAATGAAATTAGATCCTTATTTAAATTTAGATCCAGGTACGATGAATCCATATCAACATGGTGAAGTTTTTGTTTTAGATGATGGTTCAGAAACGGATTTAGATTTAGGTCATTATGAAAGATTTATTGATTCCAACATGACAAAGAATAATAATACAACAACTGGCCAAATTTATGAATCTGTTTTAGAAAAAGAAAGAAAAGGAGATTATTTAGGTCAAACGATTCAGGTTATACCCCATATTACTAATGAAATTAAAAGTAAAGTATATTCAATAAATAAGTCAAATAATTTTGATGTAGTAATTGTTGAAGTTGGTGGAACAGTTGGTGATATTGAAAGTTTACCATTTCTTGAAACAATCAGACAAATTAGAATAGAACAAGGAAAAGACAACGTATTTATATCCCATGTAACGTTATTACCATATGTAGATGCAAGTGAAGAATTAAAAACTAAACCTACTCAGCATAGCGTAATGAAATTAAGGGAAATAGGATTAGAGCCTGATATGATCTTTTGTCGAACTTCAAATGAGATCTCGAAATCCGTTAAAGACAAGATTTCATTATTTTGTAGTGTTTCACCCTCTCATGTTATTGAGGCAAGTGATGTAAAAAGCATCTATGAGGTTCCATTATTGTTTCACAAACAAAATGTTGAAGATTTAATACTAAATGATCTAAAATTTAAAACGAATAAATCTAATATTAATGAACTAGAAAAATTTATTTATAGATTTAAAAATCCTCAAGAATCTGTTGATATCGCTCTCTGTGGAAAATATACAGAGTTACCAGACGCTTACAAAAGCGTTTTAGAGGCTTTTATTCATTCTGGTGTTGAAAACAATGCAAAAGTTTCAATTAAATGGATTAATACTGAAAAACTTGAATCAAGTGATTCTTTAAAAAATGAGCTTGATAATATTCATGGTATAATGGTCTTGCCAGGTTTTGGAGATAGAGGAATAAAAGGTAAAATAGAAGCAGCAAAATATTCTAGAAAATTTAAAGTACCCTATTTTGGTATATGTTTGGGTTTGCAAATAGCTGTAATTGAGTTTGCTAAAAATGTTTGTGGTATAAAAGATGCCTATAGTTCTGAGTTCAAAGATACTACAAATTCTGTAATAGATTTAATGTTAAATCAAAAAAACATCAATAAAAAAGGTGCAACTATGAGGTTAGGTGCTTACGATTGTAATTTGAAAATGAATTCACTGGCTTATAAAGCCTATAATAGTGAAAAAATTTTAGAGAGGCATCGACATAGATATGAAGTCAATAATAATTATAGAAAAGTTTTGGAGTCTAATGGGATGATTTTTAGCGGTATCAATGAAAAACTGGATTTGGTAGAAATCATTGAATTAGAAAATCATCCTTGGTTTATAGGTTGTCAATTTCATCCCGAATTAAAAAGCAGGGTAAATAAGGCTCATCCTTTATTTAAGGATTTTGTTAAAGCGTCAATTAATTACAAGAAAAATAATGTTAAATAAAATTAATTTTAAAAACAACTCATTACCTATAATAGCAGGTCCTTGTGTTATTGAGTCAAGAGATCATGTTTTTAAAATGGCTGAGAACTTAAAAAAAATCTTCTTTAAGGTTGATATGCCTTTTATATTTAAATCTTCTTTTGATAAAGCAAATAGATCTTCAATTGATTCATATAGAGGCCCTGGTTTGGAAAAAGGATTAAAAATTCTTGACGAACTAAAAAAAGAATTTGAAATACCAATTTTGACTGATATACATTCAACCAATGAAGCAAAAATTATCGGTGAAGCAGTCGATATTATCCAAATACCTGCTTTTTTATGTAGGCAAACCGATCTTTTAATTGAAGCTTCAAAAACAAAAAAAATTGTTAATGTAAAAAAAGGACAGTTCTTGTCTCCAAATAATATAGATAATATTATCAGGAAAATTCAATCAACAGGTAATAATCAAATTTTAATTACAGAGAGAGGGACGTCTTTTGGGTATAATAATTTGATTGCGGATATGAGATCAATTCCAATTATGCAACTCAAAGGTTTTCCTGTGATATTTGATGCATCTCATAGTGCTCAACTACCTTCTTTTTTTGGCAATCAATCTGGTGGAGATAGGGAAATGATTCCTACATTAGCCAAATCTGCTGTTGCTGCGGGATGTGATGGCATATTTATTGAGGTACATGATAATCCTGAAAAAGCATTAAGTGATTCTTCAACTCAATTTCCATTGCATGATTTAGAAAACTTGATTATTTCTTTAAAAAAAATAAAAAATGCTTTATAAATGATTGATAAAATTAAACTAATTATTACAGATGTTGACGGAATTCTCACTGATGGTTCTATATACATAGGAAAAGATGGAGATGAATATAAAAAGTTTAATGTTTTAGATGGGGCAGCAGTGAAGTATGCTCAATTTGCTAAAATTCAAATTGCAGTAATATCTGGTAGATATTCTGATGCAACAACTTCAAGAATGAAAGAATTAGGTTTGAATGAATTATGTTTTCAGGGTGCATTAAATAAAATTAAACCATATGAAGAAATAAGAAGTAAATTGAACCTTGATCATCATGAAATAGCATACATAGGAGACGATTTAATTGATATTCCGGTATTGGAAAAAGTAGGATTTCCGATATGTTCAAACGATGCACATGAATATGTTAAAAAAATTTCAAAATTTTGTACTGATTCTAATGGTGGAGAAGGCGTGTTTAGAGAGGTTGTTGAATTTATTTTAAAAAGTCAAGGGAGATTTGAAGAAACTCTAAATTCTATAAAAGAACAGATATATAAAAAATGAGCAAATCTAAAAATATTGAAATAGGGAAAAATGTTATTCAAATTGAAGCTGATGCTCTGTTAAGAGTTAAAGAAAAAATTGATAATGATTTTAATAAAGCAGTCAACCTATGTTATAATACAAAGGGGAAAATTGTTGTAATTGGTATGGGAAAATCAGGAATTGTTGGACAAAAAATAACTGCGACTTTAGCTAGTACCGGCACACAATCTCAATTTATTCATCCCGCGGAAGCTCTTCATGGTGATATTGGAATGGTATCAAATAATGATACTATAATTACAATTTCAAAAAGTGGTGAGACATATGAAATCATTCAACTAATTCCAGTTTTAAAAAAAATGGGAATACCAATTATATCTATGGTGGGTAAAATTAATTCAACAATTAGTAAAAACTCAGATATTATTCTTGATGTTAGTGTTGATAGAGAGGCTTGTACTCTAGAGTTGGCACCTACAGCAAGCACAACTGCTTCACTAGCAATGGGTGATGCGTTAGCTATAACACTTTTAGAAAAAAGAAAATTTAATCCTAGTGATTTTGCTAAATTGCATCCAGCAGGTTCACTTGGAAAAAAATTATTGTTAACGGTTGATCAAATAATGCATTCTGGTGATGAATTACCAATTGTAAATAAATCCACTAAAATCAGTTCCATGTTGCTTTTAATTAGTGAAAAAAGATTAGGACTAGCAATTATTGTTGATGATGAAAATAATTTGTGTGGAATTATTACCGATGGTGATATAAGAAGAGGCTTTGAAAAAAATAAAGATCTTTATAATAAAACAGCACAATTTTTAATTTCATCAAAAAAACCAAATTGGGTTTCTTCAGATACTTTAGCAATTGATGCTCTTAGATTAATGGAAAAATTTTCTATTACTTCATTATTAGTATACGAAAAAGATTATGATAATTCAGTTCCTCAGGGTTTAATCCATATTCATGATTTAATTAAAACAGGAATCGGATGATTTTTTATATAAAGCTACTTATCGTTTTATTATTTCTTTCATGCACAAAAATTGAAAAATCAGATGATTTTGAAAAAAAGGATATTTCAGATCAAGAAAGTTGGAACCCAATTATTATTTTAACAAGAGATGGTATTAAAAGATCTGTTATCAAATCTTCAAGAATGTATAAATCAGAAAAAAAAAATGAAATCATTCTAGAGGTGGGAATTGATGCAGATTTGTTTTCAAAAGATGAAATACACATGTCTAAACTAAAATCAGATAGAGCAATAATTTTTGAAAAAACTGATAATTTATTAGCAATTGGAAACGTTAGGGTTTATTCAGATAGTGGAGTTACTTTGTTTACCGATTCTTTACTATGGAATAATAAAAACGAAAAAATATTTTCTAATGATTCAATAATGTTAACAACTAATCATAATGATACTTTATATGGAATAGGGTTTGAATCAAATGTAGATTTAACTCACTGGAAAATTAAAAAACCATGGGGAGTTTCATCTGAAAATTAATTTATATGAAAAATAATATAACATTAAAGTCAAAAAACCTTAAGAAAAAATATGGTAAAAAAACAGTTGTTAAAAATGTTTCACTTGAGTTAAAAAAAGGAGAAGTTGTAGGTTTGCTTGGACCAAATGGAGCAGGAAAAACAACTTCTTTTTATATGATTACTGGAATGATTAGTCCTTCTCAGGGTTCTGTTTATCTTGGACAAAAAAATATTACAAATTTACCTATGTTTCAAAGGGCAAGATTAGGTATTGGTTATTTATCTCAAGAACCATCAATTTTTACAAAACTAACTGTTGAAGAAAATATAAAATTAGTTTTAGAAATGACTAATCTATCAAAAGAAGATAGAAATGAACGTTTAGAAAATCTTTTAGATGATTTATCAATTAATAATATTAGAAAAAATATTGGCTATCAGCTTTCAGGAGGTGAGAGGAGAAGAACAGAAATTTGTAGAGCTTTAGTAATGAAACCTGATTTTATTTTATTGGATGAGCCTTTTGCTGGTATTGATCCCATTGCAGTTGAAGAAATACAGAATATAATTAATAATCTGAAAGAAAAAGATATCGGAGTTTTAATTACAGATCATAGTGTTAGAGAAACTTTATCAATAACAGATAGAGCATATCTGCTTTATGATGGTAAGATTTTAAAGGCAGGTTCTGCAAAAGATTTAGCTGAAGATCAACAAACAAGGAACTTATATTTAGGTTCAAAGTTTAAATTAAACTAATGTCAAAACTTTCCCAAATACAAGAGCAAAAACAAAAATTATCACCCCAACAAATTGTATTTACGACTTTATTACAATTAAATGTTGAAGATTTAGAAAAAAAAATCATAAAAGAATTAGAGGAAAATCCTGTTCTTGAGTTAGTTGATATAAATCTAAAGTCAGATTTAGAAAATGAAAACAAAGAAACAGATGATAAAGATTGGGAAGAAATGAATGATGTTGATGATGAATATATTAAACCAAGTTTAAATAAAAATAATTTTGATTTTATTTCTTTTCAAAAACAAAAAAATACTTTCACAGAAAATTTAATTATGCAATTAGAACAATTAAATTTAACTAAAGATGATAAAATAATAGCAGAATCATTAATTTGGAATATTAATGATGAAGGATATTTATTAGCTGATTTAGAATTAATAGCCGAAAGAATGGAGGTTGAAGTTTCAAAAGTTGAAAAACTACTTAAAATCATTCAAAAATTTGAACCATTAGGTGTCGGATCAAGAAATCTAAAGGAGTGTTTAAACATTCAAATTAATAAAAAAACTAAAAATATTTTATCTAAGGAAATAATTAAAAATCATTTTGATGATTTTTCAAATAAAAGATTTAATAAAATTCAAATGAAATTAAATTGTTCTTCTGAGGAACTAAATAAGGCAATAAATATTATCTCATCCCTTAATCCAAAGCCCGGCGATGGTTCACAAAATAATTCAAATTTTGCTATTCCTGATTTAATTGTTGATGAAATTGAAGGAAAGTTAGTTGTTTCTTTAAATGATGGAAATTTTCCTGAAATAAAAATTTCCCCAGTTTATCAAGAAATGTTCTTTACAAAAAATAATAATGAAAAAAAATTAGATAAATTTTTAAAAGATAAGATTGAATCTGCAAATTGGTTAATTCAAGCAATTCAAAAAAGAGAAATAACAATAATGAAAGTCATGAATGAAATTATAAAGATCCAATCCGACTTTTTTGAAGGTAAAATAAGAAGTATTAAACCTTTGATTTTAAAAGATATAGCTGATAAAATTAACATGGATATTTCTACAGTTAGTAGAGTTACAAATGGTAAATATGTACAAACCCCATGGGGAGTTTATGAATTAAAACATTTTTTTTCTGATAAATTAATAAATAATTATGGAGAAAAAGTTTCTACAAAAAATATTAAATTATTGATTGAAGATATTATTAAAAAAGAGGATAAAAATAATCCACTATCAGATGAAATTATATCAAAATTAGTTTATGAAAAGGGTTTTACGATTGCTAGAAGAACAATTTCAAAATATCGAGAACAACTTAACATTCCAATTGCAAGATTAAGAAGAATGTTAGTTAATTAATAAAATAGGAGAAAATTAATGGCCAGAAAAATTCAAGTAGGTGATCAAGAATTCACTATTCCAACTTTTAACTATGGTGGTTTTATCATAGCTATCGTTTTTTTAGTTATTTGGGCTGGACTTAGTTCGTTTTACATTGTAGGCCCTGATGAAGAAGGTGTTGTAAGAAGGTTTGGTAAATGGGTTAGAACTGAAGAAAGCGGTTTAAATTTTAAATTTCCATATCCTATTGAAGAGGTTGATCTTCCAAAGGTAACCCAAGTCAAAGAAATTTCAGTTGGAAGCATTATTCAAGAAGCTAAAATGTTAACAGGAGATGAAAATATTTTACTAGTTGAAGTTAAAGTGCAATACAAAATTAAAAACGCTAGAGATTATTTATTTAATTTGAGAAACGTAGAAGAAACAATTAAAGATGCAACTGAATCTGCATTAAGACAAATAATTGGTTCTCACCCTATAGATGATCCATTAACTGAAAAAAAAGCTGAAATAGCAGATGAAATTCAAACCTTACTTCAAAGAATGTTAGATAATTATAAATGTGGAATAGATGTTCGTCAGGTACAACTTCAAGATGTCAACCCCCCCAAAGAAGTGGATTTTGCATTCAAGGATGTTCAAAGCGCTAAAGAAGAAAAAGAACAAAAAATAAATCAAGCTCTTGGATATCAAAATGATATTATACCAAAAGCTAGAGGTGAAGCGGAACAACAAATTAGAATATCTGAAGCATATCGTGAAGAAAGAATTACTAGAGCACAAGGAGATGTTTCGAGATTTTTATCAGTTTTAAAAGAATATAGGAAAGCAAAAGATGTAACAGAGACTAGATTATATCTTGAAACAATGGAAGAAATTTTGCCAAAAGTTGAAAAAATAATCATTGATGATGAAGTAAATAACATGATTAATTTATTACCTTTAGGTAACATTGATCAAAAGGAGGTAAAGTAAATGAGAAGTTTAATAGTTATTGTTTTGATTTTATTTGGTATTGGGATTTTTATTTCAGCATATACAATTGATGAAACTGAACAGGGTATTATCCTTGAATTTGGAAGACCTGTTGGTTCTTCTATTACTGAACCAGGTTTACATTTTAAATTTCCATGGAGACAATTAGTTAAATTAGAAAAAAGAATCTTAGAATATGATGTTGAGGCTAGAGAAATTCTATCATTAGATAAGAGAAGAATTGTAGTTGATAATTATGCGAGATGGAAAATTTCAGATCCACTTCAGTTTTATAAATCTGTCAGAACAATCAATGGCGGTTTAAATAGAATTGACCCTATAATTTATTCAGAACTTAGAGTTGAATTAGGAAAACACAACCTAACAGAAATAGTTGATAATCGAAGAGAAGCTATAATGGAAATTGTCACAAATGAAGCAAGGAAAAAATTGAATGAATATGGAATTGACCTAGTGGATGTGAGAATAAAAAGAGCGGACTTATCAGTAGAAAATGAGAAAGCTGTTTATGATCGAATGATAGCTGAGAGAGAGAGACAAGCTAAACAATTTAGGTCCGAAGGAGAAGAAGAAGCGTTGAAAATACGTGCTGAAACCGATAAAGATAAAGCCATTATTTTAGCAAATGCTTTTAAAATCTCACAAGAAATAAGCGGAGAAGGCGATGCAAAAGCACTTGAAATATATGCTTCAGGTTATAAATCAGATCCAGAATTCTATAATTTTACTAGAACATTGGATAGTTATAAAAAAATTATTGATAATGAATCAAAATTAATATTAACCACTGATTCCGACTTTCTAAAGTTACTTAAAGAGAAATAAAAATTATAATTCTGGATAAATAAATTGATTAGAAATTTAGTAAATATAGCAGATTTTTCGAAAGAAGAAATCAATCAGATATATAATATTTCCTCAAAACTTAAAAATGAGGTTAAAAATAATATTAAACATCATCATCTTCAAAATAAAACCTTAATCATGTTATTTGAAAAACCATCTGCTAGAACTAGAATTTCTTTTGAAACAGGTATGTTTCAATTAGGTGGTAAAGCAATTTTTCTTGGTCCAAATGATCTTGCTCTAGGTAAAAGAGAATCAATAGAGGATTTAGCAAGAGTTTTATCTAGATATAATAATATGATTATGGCTAGGGTTTTTGACCATGATCATCTTGTAAAACTTGCCAAATTTTCAACTGTGCCAGTAATTAATGGTTTAACAAATTATAATCATCCCTGCCAAATATTATCAGATGGTTTTACTATCTTAGAAAAATTTGGAAAGATAGAAAATTTAACAATATCATTTATTGGTGATGGAAATAATGTATTTCATTCTTGGTTATATATGGCTCAAAGATTTCCACTTAAAATAAACATTGCATGCCCAAAAGGATATGAACCAAATAATAATTTAGTTAAAAAAACAAGAAAAATTGGAATTAGCACGGTGAATATAACAAATGATCCTTACGAAATAATTTCAGGATCTGATATAGTATATACAGATGTATGGGCTAGTATGGGGCAGGAAAAAGAATCGATGATAAGAACAAATAAATTTTCTCCTTTCCAAGTAAATGAAAAACTCATGAAAGAAGCTGGCCCAAACTCATATTTTTTTCATTGTTTACCAGCTCACAGAGGCAAAGAAGTAACAGATGAAATTATTGATGGAAAACAATCTGTTGTTTTTGATCAAGCAGAAAACAGGTTGCATGTTCAGAAAGCAATTATGGTTTATTTGATGAAATGATTAAATGGTCCTTCATTTTTACAATTTTTTTACAATTTAATTTTCTTTTATCCCAAAGTTTTATTAAAAATCAATATCAAGATGATTTAAAACTATTTTCTAATAATTTAAAAGAAGCACAAAATTCATTTAAAGATTTAAATAAAGAATTAAGTAAAAGATTTCCATCAGAAGGTCAAAATTCTATTTATTATAAAAATATAATTGATGATTTTGATCAATTAAAAAATTTGTTAAATGATGTAGAACTAATATCAAAAAATTTAGAAAGTTTTACAGATAATTATCAAAAATCATTTGGACAAGGAAAATCAAAAAAAGATAAAATTACCTCTGATGATGAAAATTTTAAAAAAATTGAAGATCAATCAAATATAATTAATGATTCGTTTAATTCCGCAAATGATTATTTAATTAAAATTGAAATTTTAAAAGATTTTTTTGTTGAAAACTTTCGTCAAATTGATGAAATAAAAGATTTGGTAAAATCATCAGAAAAAGAACTAATTTCATTTAATAGAGAGATTGAAAAATATAAAAATGAATCAAAAAAAATTATTAATGAATATAATAATACTATTTCATGGTTAATTAATTTTCCCATCTATGAAAAAGGTATAGGTATTCGTGATGAATTCATTAATTTCGAAGAAAATATTACTATATTAAAAAAAAAACTTGAAGAAAATGAAAATAATTTAAAATCATTATATTCAGGAACATCTAAAGTTTATATTGATGACCCATTTCAATATTATGAAAAATTAAAAAAAAATCAGTCAGATTTAATTTTAAAAGTTCGAGATGGCTTAGAAGAAATACCTAATAAAAGAATTTTTATGAATGGGTTTCAAAATGATATTGATACATTTAGAAAAGATCTTTTATCATCGAAAACTGAATTAGAAAAATTTATAAGACCTACATTTAGAAATATAGATCAAGTTTCTTTAGATATTGAATCAACTAATAAAAATTTCCAAAATATTTCAACTGACTTTCAAGATTTCCCAATTGTCATTAATGGTAAAATAATCGATGATTCTTTAAAAATAATGAAAGAAAAACTGCTTTTAACAAAAGATTCNCTTGGAACTAATTTAAAAAAATATGAAAGATTTTTATCTGGAAAATATTCACCGNAAGGAAAAGCAACTCATATAGAAACTTTTGATTTTATTAAAAATGATGTAGTNNAATTAAAAGATTTATCGAATTTACAACTTATTAAAATTGATTCTACAATTGAGATATTAATTGATATCTCAAAATTAATTGATGAGTTTAAAGATGAAATAGTTTTAATGGATGAAAAAATTTTTTTATTAGAAGATAGTATTACTNTTAATAAAGAANTTTTTAATTTAGATAGTATAAGATATAATTCACTCGTTAATAAAATATCTAAAGATTTTTCTATTGAAGTTTTNCCATATTTAGAATTAAAGAATTCTTTTGATCAAATGGAAAAAAAAATATATTTAATCATTACACAGTTTGATTCTTTAATTTTTCTTAAAAAATCATTTATTAAACATGTTTCAACNATGANAAGTATAAGAAATGAAAAAGAAAAATATGATATTTTNAAAAATTTTNTTANTGATTTTAATAATCTTAATAAGTCAAGTTTGGAAGAAGTATCTAATTTTAAAAAATTAAATATTAATTTTAAAAATAATGTTATAACAAATTTTAAAAATACAACTGAATATTGGTCGATTATTTANAAATCAAATAATGATTCTAATGAAACAAGTTTCACTGAAAATTTTGGTTATTTGATTGATTTAAATCGNTATCCTGTTCCNCAATATTATGGTCAATTAATTTCAGATTATCAGATTAAATTGATTAGAGAAAAAAACAAATATAAAATAAATTTCTTAACATCTTCTGATTTACCNATTCGAGGTTTTCAAATATTATCTTTAAAAAATCAAGTTTTAATTGAGAGNAGTTTTGATCAATGGCAAGAAATAGATATAGAAAATATTAAATATTTTTCATCTNTAGTTGATGTATCAGTTGATTCTCTGAGTTTATTAATTAATGCTGAAAGTCATATTTTAAAAATATTATTTGTTTCGATGNAAAATAAAATTAATCTTACGAGGTATGAAACTAAAATTTATAAAAAATATAAAATTCCAGATAAAAGGTTAGGTNTTTGGGCAAATCAATTAAATATAAATAATTAATTAATTTTAAAATTATTTTCCTTTATAATCCCTCCAACTTACCTCATTTGTTCTATATTCAATATTTGAGTTTATTTGTTTTGGAACAATAACATGATAATTGCCTGTTTGTCCNGGATTAAGAGACGCATCACTAATTACGCCAGTATCAAATCTTGTTGTGCTGCCATCCACCATTGCATCACCAACTCCTAATGCATCAGTAGTAGATGACCAAAGAAAGAATGTTATTTTAACAAAATCAGCTCTTTTTTTACCAACATTTTTAACTTTCCCAAAAAACTCTTCTCGATCAGAGTATTCNATNTTTTTGTACTTTCCTAAAAATTCTACTTTTGGTCCTGGAAAAAATTGTTCATCATATTCAAGAATATAATNTTTNTCAATAACTAGTTTTCCGACNGTTGTTTCAAGAANAATTATATCAAGATTTTCTGCTATTTTATGGCCAACTACTATAGTGCCATTTTTTAAAGTTATTTTATTTTTTAATTTAGGTAGTTTTAAAATATTTAGAACGTCTTCATCAATTTCAGGTAATCCCTTTTCAGCTATGTCATAATATCTTACAACACTTTTAAGTGAATCTACTTGATTTTGNAANACTGCCATATTTGTCCCAAGTGAAAAAAATAAAGAATCTGTTTGTGATGATTGTTTTGTTATACTATCGGTTATCGATAATGATAAATTAGATAGTTGATTTTTTAAATTTGTATCAGTTATTCTAATAATTGAAGATAAAGAATCTTTNTGAAGGTTTTGCAAATTTCTTGAAGTGTCAATTTTGGCATTTAATTGATCAATTTTTGANTTATTTAAATTTAACTCTTCATTTAACTTTTTCTCTCTTTCAAGNAATGAATTCATTTCATTTTTTGAGCTTTCATATTCTTTAATAGTCATTCTCAGCTTTTCCATTTCAGAATTTATTTCGTCAACATTTTTAACTACTTCAAAGAATAAATCAANGGAATCAGTTTCAAAAATAAAAGCACTTCCTGTCTCTAAACTATCTGGGGGTAATGGTAATANCGATTCAAGTATTTTAAGTTCCTCTGTTAAGGCTCTATTATTTGACTCAATTGAAGTTTTTTCGATATCATCTATATTTTGATCTGATATACTTCCAGAAATTGATAAANTAAAAGTTGAATATTTTGTTTTTAAATTTTCAGTACCATTTTTTATTGAAGAATAACTTTTACTATCAACAGGTAGATAAGTTNTAAAATTTTCTAAATCAAAAATTAAATCTGAGAATTTATNTTTTTCTTGATTNGAAATTATATTTAAATCATTTTGTTCTTGATTTTCGATAATATTATTATCCAGAAAATTAAAAATTTTGTTTTGTCTGTCATTTACTATTATAATGAAGGAGGCTACATTTTCACGAATACGATTTGCTGTAGGAAAAAATTCTAATTTTTTTTGATTTGAACTAGATAAAACTTNTACATCGTTTTTTATATTTTCAACAGGAGATGGCCTGGTTTGTTGTGATTGGTTACCACTGCATCCTATTAAAATTAAGATAAAAAAAAATGAAATTTTATTATTTAATTTATTCAACATTTTTCTCTAAAGCTTTTTCCTGAGCAACTAATCCGGCACTTCGGATTTGGGTTTTAAATTTTTCATGAACTCCTAATTGATGTGCAAGTTCAATGATATAGGGATAATATTCATAACTAGAGGGGTCTTCAAGCATTGGTAAAATTAATTCAAAAGTATTTGAGCTTTTAAAATTCCCCAAACCATTTATGGATTTAATTCTAAGATTTCTGGGAATATCATTATCCATCGCAATTTCAACTAAAGTAGGTAATATGACAGGGTCGTTAAAATTGCCAAGTGCATCTAATAATGTACCTAAAAGTGAATAATAAGAAGCCTGACCTTGATTATAAGTATCCATTAATGCTAATATTAAACGTTCCTCTTTTACATCTTTCATTGTGTTTAGAGCAAAATCTTTTAATTTATCCTGAGTTGATGGTTCTGTTAGCATTTCGGTAAACATTTCAATTACTCTATAATCATTTTTATTACTAGCCAAAATTTCTATTGCTCTATTTCTCACTTTAATATCAAGAGATTCGTCTTTTGAAATGAATATTAATACAGGAATTACTTCATCATCATCCATGCTACCTAATGTATTTGAAACCATGGTAGCAGTACTATAATATGCTGCTCTACTTCTCTCATAAATATCAATCAGTGCAAGAACTTTATTTTTTGGTTTAACATTTTTTAAACTTTTGAATGTAGCTGATTGCACTTCTCTAAGTTTTTTATCAACTGTAAAAATTGATTCCATTAGAGAATTTGAAGCTACAGGATCTTCTTCAAATTTTGATAATACACCAACGCTTGTTATCATTAAGTCAATATCAATCGCTTCAGAAGTTCTAACATATTCAGCTATTGCTTCAAGTGCTAATGGATGTCTTGTTTCTGCAATTGATCTTACAGCTGATTTTCTGATTTCATTATTTATATTTTTATCTTTATAAATATTAATTAGCTTTTCAATTGCTCCAATATCACCTTGAATATACTCTATTCTTAATTCTTCAATATACACTAAGGTAATTTCTTCAGGGTCAAAATTCTTTTTATTTTTAGAAAAAATATTAATATTATTTTTTATTTGTGCGCATCCAACAAATAAAAAAAGAATCAATATTAATAATAAATTATGTCTTTTCATTTCCATTCCTTTAGGGCCATATTTTTACCATCAAAAAAAGCATAAGTTTTCCATTTCATCCAATCTCCAAGTAAAATCAATTTACCACTTTCTAAATTAATTTCATCTTTTAAGTGGTAATGACCTAATAGCACAAAATCAATATTATTATTTAAATTTTTTTTAGCAAAAATTGCAAGTTCAGATTTTAATTTTTTGATTGAATCATTTTTTATATTCTTATGTTTTTTTTGGGAAAGAAATTTAGCTAATTCATAACTTATATCCGGATGAATCAATTTAAATAAAAAAATGAAAAGTTTATTTCTAATTAGATTTTTTAAAATTCTATATCCAAAATCATTTTTTAAAATTCCATCTCCATGTAAAATTAAAAACTTTTTGTTTTCAATGTAAATCTTTGCACCATCTGGATAAATATTTGAAAACAATTCTTCATATGCAAAGTCATTTATCCAAAAATCATGATTACCAGGTATGAAATTTATTTCGATTCCTTTTGATTTTAATTGAGAAATTTTAGTTAAAATGTCATAATAGTTTTTTGGAATAAAATATTTATATTCAAACCAATAATCAAATAAATCACCTACAATAAATAAAGTTCCCCCATTTTGTAAAATATGATTAAAAAAATTTGACAATGAATTACGTTTTTTTAAATCGTAATTTTTACCGTTTAAATTTAAATGCAGATCAGAAATAAAATAAATTGGTAGTTTCATAATTTTTTCAATTACAATTAATTATCCTAATCTAACAATAATTGGAAAATGAATTGTACATATTTGATATAATTTTTTTTTTAATTATGTTTAGGTATATCTGATTGCATTATATATAATTTTAAATAGCATATTTAAATGAAAAAAACAATTTACATATTATCTCTTATAATTTTTTCAACAAATTATATTATGAGTCAAAATTTTGGTCAAAATAAAGTTCAATATAAGAATTTTAATTGGAATTTTATTCAATCCCCAAATTTTGATATTTATTACTATGATGATGGTCAAAAATTAGCTGAATTTACCTCAGAGGCTGTTGAAAAATCATATGATCAGGTTTCAACATATTTAGATTGGAAATTAAAAAAAAGAGTATCTATAATAGTTTATAACTCACATAATGATTTTCAACAAACTAATGTAATTTTACCCTACATGCCTGAAGGAGTAGGTGGGGTTACTGAATTGTATAAAAATAGAATAGTTATTCCTTTTGAGGGTTCCTATGAGGCATTCAGACATGTAATTCATCATGAATTAGTTCATGCTGTAATAAATGACTTGGTATACGGTGGAAGAGCTCAAAATATAATTTCTAATAGAATTCAATTAACTATCCCATTATGGATGAATGAAGGTTTGTGTGAATATCTTTCCAGTCAATGGGATACTAGAGCAGATATGACAATTAGAGATATTGCAATTAATGATATCATTCCTACAATTCCACAATTAAATTATTATTTAGCATATAAAGGTGGTCAATCTGTATGGAAGTTCATTGTTGAAAAATATGGTTGGCAAAAAGTTGCTGAAATTTTTAAACAAGCAAAAAGAACTCAGAATGTTGAAAAGGCTTTTGAAAAATCAATCGGAGTAAATTTTGTTGAATTAACTGAACAATGGCATAAATACATTAAAAAAGAATACTGGCCTGATATAAACGGAAGATCTGAAATCAAAGATTTTTCACAAAAAATTACTGATCATGAAAAATTAAATAACTATTTTAACATTTCTCCTGCAATATCTCCGGACGGTAACAAAATTGCATTAATTACTGATAGAAGCGGTTATTCTGATGTCATAATAATTTCGTCTGATGATGGAAAAGAAATAA
The DNA here is from genome assembly GCA_002707905.1 of Fidelibacterota bacterium. Taxonomy (GTDB): domain Bacteria; phylum Fidelibacterota; class Marinisomatia; order Marinisomatales; family S15-B10. Next base: position 26,128 of record PAOF01000028.1, on the reverse strand, counting down.
AAAAAATTGTTAAAGGTAATAGAACTCCGGATTTTGAGGAATTAAAATTATTACAACCTGGAATATCTTGGTCACCAGATGGAAAAAAAATTGTATTAGCATCAAAAGCAGGTGGTTCAGATGCTTTATTTTTAATTGATGTTAAAAGTGGTAAAAGAGAAAAACTTACATTTGATTTATCAAGTATTTTTACAGCAAAATGGAGTCCTGATGGAAAAAAAATAGCTTTCGTTGGTAATAAATCGAATGCCAGTGATATATACATGTATGATTTTGAAACAAAAAAATTAAATAATTTAACTAATGACGTATTTTCTGATTCTGAGCCATCTTGGTCTTTTGATAATAATAAAATTGTATTTATTTCAGATAGAGGTGAACATGTAAATAAAATTGAAAATTTTGATATTTCAAAGCATGATTATTCTCAAACCGACATATATATATATGATTTGAATAATAGACAAATTAATAGAATTACAAAAACTTCTTTTTCTGAAAACTTTCCTACTTTTTCAAACAAGGAAAATAAATTAATTTTTACTTCCGATAACAAAGGCGTTTGGAACCTTTACGTTTATGATTTAAATGAAAATATTTCATTCCCAATTAGTAATGTTTTGACAGGAGTTTTTCAACCAAGTTTGTCAAAAGATGATAGTAAATTAGTTTTTTCGGGTTATTCAAATAGGGGATGGGATATTTATTCATTAAATAATCCATTTGATGACAAAAAACTAGATGTAAAACCTTCAAATTTTATTTTAAATGGAACAGATAAAGATCCATTAGATTTATCCAAAATTAATAAAAATGAAGTTGATAAAAATCAAAATCTAGAGTGGTCAAGTAATTCCTTTTCAAATTGGATATTTGCTCCAGAATACGCTCATTATAATGATGGAATTTTTGATTCAACAGATCTCAAAAAAGAAGAACCTTTGAAATTAAGCAGTTATAAAAATGATGATGGTTCATATGTAACTCAGTCTTATAAAACAAAATTTGGACTAGATTTAGTTTCAGGACAATATATGTATAGTAATACATGGGGTTCAAATGGAACTACTATTTTCTCTTTTAGTGATGTTTTAGGTGATCATAGAATATTAATTGGAACTGAAATGGTTATGGATTTAAGCAATAGTGATTATTCTTTTCAGTATAATTATTTGAAACCAAGAAATGATTATTCAATCGGTATTTCAAATCTTTCTAATATTTTTGGATCCCAATGGAATTTTCTTAGATCTAGATATTTTTTAATTGGATTAAATATTTCAAGGCCAATATCTAGATTTCAAAGGTTTGGCATTGGGCTTGCAAATCATTCACTTTCAAATAAGGAATATATTTTAGCTGGATATAATCAATATGCAGAGGTATCAAATGAAAATTTAAATCTATTATCTTATTCATTAAATTGGACATACGACAACTCTCAATTTGGTTTAACTGGACCATCAGATGGATGGAGAGGAAATATACAATTTAACCAAAGTATAGCAGGATTTGGTTATCCAATGGATTTTAAAACCATTCAAGTTGATACAAGAAGATATTTTAGATTTGGAAAATTATATACATTTGCACTAAGATCAATGGGTGGGATAAGCTTTGGAAAAAATTCCCAACGTTTTTTTCTTGGCGGAACTCAAAACTGGTTATTTGGTAATGGATTTTCAAATGGAATGAAAGATAATTCAAGATGGAATCAGGATTCAGATGCTGATATTTGGGATCGGCAAAAATCTGATTATCTAAAAGATCTATATTTTTCAGTTTTTGTTCTTCCAGTAAGAGGAGCAAGGCTCGTAGAAAAATATGGAAATAAAGTCTTTCTTACAAACTTTGAATTCCGTTTTCCTTTCGTTAATTATTTGGCATTGGGTTTTCCTTTTAGAGTGATTTTTGGAAATATAAACGGAGCAATATTTGTTGATGCAGGTGCCGCTTGGGAAAATGAATTTAATTTCTCTTCAATTGATCCTGTTTCAGGTAGAAAACAATTTGATGATTTTATAGCTTCTTACGGATATGGTTTAAGGCTAAATATAGGGTATTCAGTTTTAAGATTAGATATTGCAAAAGATTATTTATATGATGGATCAACATCTCCATGGCAATACTATTTTTCACTAGGAGCTGATATTTAAATTATTTATTAAGTGCATCAAGAATATTATATTTTAGCTTGAAAAATTTAATCTTTCTGTGTGAAAAATGCGGTGCTGATTTTCCTAAATGGCATGGTAGATGTCCAAATTGTAAGGAATGGGACACACTTTCAGAGTTTAAAAAACCAAAAAATAAAAAAATAAACTCCATCCTTTTAAACAACTCCCTACCAAAACAAATAAATAATTTTTCCAAAATTGGAAAAAATCATCGAATAAAAACTAATATTAATGAACTTGATAGAGTGCTGGGTGGTGGTTTTGTAAATGGTTCATTGATTTTAGTTGGGGGAGACCCTGGAATTGGAAAATCAACCTTGGTTTTACAATCTGCTTATTCATCAGAAATTTTGTCGCTTTATATTTCAGCAGAAGAAAATGAAGATCAATTATCTAACAGAGCAAAAAGATTAGGCGTACAATCAAAAGAAATATTTATATTAAATGAAAATAATTTAGAGGTGATTTTAAATCATATTGAAAATATTAATCCAAAACTTGTTATTTTTGACTCAATTCAAACAATTTATACCAATGATTCTGATTCAATACCTGGTTCAATAAATCAAGTAAGAGATTGTAGTCAAAAAATATTAGAATTATGTAAGAAAAATAAAATCATTGGAATTGTTATTGGACATGTTACAAAAGAAGGTGTAATCGCAGGGCCTCGAATTCTTGAACATATGGTTGATACTGTTTTATACATAGAAGGTGAGAAAAGAAATGATTTTAGGATATTAAGATCTATAAAAAATCGATTTGGTGCTACAAATGAAATTGGTGTTTTTGAAATGTATTCAAACGGTTTAAATGAAGTCAAAAATCCATCAAATATTTTTATATCTGAAAGGCAATTAAGTGAACCAGGGTCTAGTATTTTCCCAAGCATTGAGGGTTCAAGACCTATTTTGATTGAAATTCAAGCTTTGGTGACTAATAGTTCATTTGGAACACCACAAAGAAATGTAACAGGTTTCAAATTAAGAAGATTATCCATGTTACTAGCAGTTTTAGAAAAAAAACTAGGTTTTTCATTAGGAGGGAGTGATATTTTTATAAATGTTGTTGGAGGTCTAAAAATAGATGAGCCTGCAGCTGACTTGGCTGTTATTTCTTCAATAATTTCAATTAAAAAAAATCTACCTATTAAAAAGGATTTAATATTATTGGGAGAAGTTGGTTTGGCTGGTGAATTAAGATCAGTAAATAATCTTGAGGAACGTTTGAAAGAATCAGCTAATTTGGGTTTCACTCAAGCAATTGTACCCAAAAGAAATTCAATAAAAAATTTCAATAAAATTAATTTAATAAGATGTGATTCAGTAAAAGATGCGTTTGAAAAAATATTTACAAAAAATTGAGTTTTTTAATTCTAAATAAAACAAAGAACTCTTATGCAAGAATTGGTCAACTGTCCACTAACAGAGGTTTAATCAATACTCCAGCATTTATGCCAATTGGGACCTATGGTCCCGTAAAAACTTTATCTCCAAAAGATCTAAATGATGTCGGTTCTCAGATAATACTTGGAAATACTTACCATCTATATCTTAGACCTGGAATAGAATTAATAAAAAAGATTAAAGGATTACATAATTTGATTGGTTGGAAAAAACCTATTTTAACAGATAGTGGAGGTTTTCAAGTATTTAGCTTAGCTAAGTTAAATAAAATAACAAATGACGGAGTTTTTTTTACCTCGAACATTGATGGAAAAAAACATTTTTTAACACCTCAATTATCGATGAAAATACAAAAAATTTTAGGAAGTGATATTATTATGTCATTTGATCAATGTCCAGCAGCAAATATTGAAACTATTGAATTAAATAAAGCTATAAAAAGAACGGAGTTATGGACTAAAAAGTGTCATGAATATCTTAGTTTAAATAATGTATTTAAAGAATCTAACACTCATTTTTTTCCTATAATTCAAGGAGGAACAAATGAAAAGCTAAGGGAAATTAGTTTTAATTCAATACAAAAATATACTAAAGATGGAATAGCAATCGGAGGGCTTGCAGTTGGTGAAGATAAAAATGCTATGTTCGATATTATTTCTTATTTAAATACTATTATTCCAAATTCAAAATTAAGATATTTGATGGGTGTAGGAAAACCAGAGGACATTATTGAGGCAGTTTCGTTGGGAGTTGATTTGTTTGATTGTGTCATTCCAACAAGAAATGCCAGAAATGGGCAGTTTTTTACTTGGTTTGGAAAAATAAATATAATTAACTCTAAGTATAAAGATGATCTGAAACCTATTTCAGAAAATTGTAAATGTTACACTTGTGTTACATTTACGAGAGCTTATATAAGGCATTTATTTAAAATAAATGATACTTTAGGATTGAGATTAGCAACACTTCACAATGTTTATTTTTATATGGAATTAATGAAAGAAATAAGGATGCAAATTTCAAAAGATTCTTTTTTTGAATGGTCAAATAAAATTAAAGATTTAATTTCATCTAAAGTTTAATAAAAAATTCATTATTAAATTTAATACCTTTTATTCCAGTGTGAAACCATCCGAATTTAAAATGATTTTCAATACAATCATCTCCTTCTATTCTTTGAACAATATTATGTCCTCTAACAACTAGTTCTCCTATATTATTTGATACTACTGAACCATTCTTATTAAAAATCGATAATTCACAATGATTCATTCCTTTACCAATTGAAAAAAAATTATCTAAATGAATTTTTGGTTTTTTTATATTTATACTAGCATACCCACTTACTTCCGGAAGAAATAATCCTATTCTAAAATTTTTATGTTTGTGATTAATTTTTATATTATGTGGTAATATTATATTTTCAATTTTGTTATTAGAATAATATTGTTCAGAAAAAAGTGTTGTTTTATTCTTTGAATTAATTTCACGATTTTTTTTAATGAATTCAAGACTATTACCAAGGTAAAGAGCTAAAATAATTGCTAAAATCATATTTAATTTTTCTTTAAAGGGATATTGATACACAAAAAAATTTTCATATTTTGAGTTAAAATTTTTGCTCATACCCATTGCGGTTATCAATAGGTTATAGTGTGATAAAAATATTTTATTTTTTTGTCTACCATTAATTTTAATACAAATATCATAAAATTTATTTTTTTTATTTGGAGAAAAATTGGGTTTAAAATCTTTGAAAATTTTTTCAAAATTTAATTTTTTTTCTATTTCACAATCTAAATCAACTACTCCGCCATTATTCCATACTGAAAAGATTTCAACTAGAAAAAGAATTGGATTAGAGTTTGATACAGAAAATAAATTTTTTTTAATTTTTTTTTTATTTAAATAGTTTGAATATTGATTAACTTTTTTATAAAAATCAATATAGGACATTTCTTCGTTTTCTATTTTAATGAATATTTTATCTTTATAAAAGTTTGCTTGGGATTCTAATAGTGAATTTATATTGGGATAAGGTACCATTATTTCAGAAGGTGGAACTCCTCTGAAATGTTGTGCTTTAATTTGATTATTTAAAAATTTAACTTGCATAAGTAAATTATGTTAATATTATCATGTTAATTATGTTAAACACTTTTTAAATTTATCATATATTTTTAATTATAATGAAAAATAATAAAAAATTAAACTCTATTCTTGAATCAGTGGGTAATACGCCTGTTGTGAAATTAAATCGCATTGGAAAAGAGTTTAAATGCGATTTTTATGTAAAATGTGAATATTTTAATCCTGGTGGATCTGTTAAGGATCGAATTGGTATTAAAATGGTTGAAGATGCAGAAAAGTCTAGAAGAATCAAACCTGGAGATACATTAATTGAACCTACATCAGGCAATACAGGTATTGGTTTGGCTATTGCTGCCGCTGTAAAAGGATACAGGATGATAATTACAATGCCTGAAAAAATGAGTAGGGAAAAAGAAGTAATTCTAAAAGCATTAGGTGCAGAAATTATCAGGACTCCAACTGAAGCAGCATTTGATGATCCCAAAAGTCATATTGGTGTTGCAAAATCATTAAACAAAAAAATCCCTAATTCACATATTTTAGATCAATATTCAAATCCAAGTAACCCTAATGCTCATTATAATGGTACTGCTGAAGAAATATTAAATCATTTTGGTGATGAGTTAAAAATGATAGTTATGGGTGTTGGTACTGGTGGTACTATTACAGGTGTAGCCAAAAAAATTAAAGAAAGAAGAAAAGATATTCAAATTGTAGGTGCAGACCCATATGGATCTATTTTAGGTGGTGGCAATGATATTAAACCATATAATGTTGAGGGAATTGGTTATGATTTCATTCCTGATGTTTTAGATAATAATTTAATAGATAAATATGTAAAAACTGATGATAAGAATGCATTTCTAACTGCTAGAAAATTAATAAAAAAAGAGGGTTTGTTTATTGGAGGATCATGCGGTTCAGCAGTTTGGGCAGCTTTGCAAGTTGCAGGAGAACTTGACAAAAATGAAGTTTGCCTAGTTATATTACCTGATTCAGTTAGAAATTATATGTCTAAATTTGTTGATGATGATTGGATGAGAAAAAAAGGTTTTTTAGATTAAGTTTAAATTTGAAAAAAATTTACATATTTAATTTATTAATATTTTTTGGTTGTGCTGCTATAAGTCCTCCGCCAGGTGGGGCAGAGGATAAAACTCCTCCGAAATTATTATCAAGTATCCCTGAATCTGGAACTTACAACTTAAATGGTGGATTAATTGTAAAATTAATTTTCTCAGAAAGACTCGATGAAAATATAGCTAAATCAAGTATAAGACTTTTACCTTTTGAAAAAACACCTTTGGAATTAAAAGTTAAAAAAAATATTATTGAAGTTTTGTTACCTGAAGTATTAAAGAAAAATCAAACTTATCAACTCATCATATCAAGAGAAATTTTAGATGAAAGAAAAAATAAATTAGATAAAACTTACCAACTAGCTTTTTCAACTGGGGATTCTATTTCAACTGGAGAAATTTCAGGTAAAGTTTTCAATATTAAAAACAGACCAACATATGTTTATCTATATAATAATTATGAACCCTTTGATAGTGTGTTTTTTAGAAAACCAGATTTCTATACTGAAACGGATGATTCGGGAAGATATTCATTTAAATTTCTTGAAAATCGAGATTATAGTATTATAGCACATCAGGGAGTTTCAGTTCCAAATAAAATTGATTTTAATAGAACTAGATATGGATTGAATAGTAAGTCTGTTTTAAAATTAAGTGAATCTAGATTTTTAGATAATGTTAATATCAAATTAAAAAATGAATTAACACCATTTGCTGTTTTGTCAGTTCAAATGAGGGATGAAAGAATTGGTACCGTAAATTTTACGAATGGATTTGATCTGAAAAATCAAAAACAAAACCCTGAAATTAAAATTTTTGAAAATCAACAAAATCATTATTATACAGTTACAAATTTTTTTCAAGATTCATTATCAAATGTTTTAAATTTTTATCACAAAAATTTAGATGTAAAACAAAATCATTTTTTACAGGTATTAAATTTATCTGATACATCTAATCAAATAATTGACAAAAAATTAACTTCAATTAAGAAAAGTGAAATCGATAGTATTCCTCCAATTATAATTTCTCCAAGTCAAACTAAAAATATCATTTTTGATGGTTTTGATTCAATTAATTATATATTTAATCAACCAATTATAATATTTGGTAAATTGGATTCAATTTTTGAATTTTTTTCTGATTCTACAAAAATTACAGATTTTCATTTAACCCACACAAAACCTAATATTTTAACTATATCAAATAAAAACAAGTTACTTGATATAAATAATTTGAGTGTGAAAATCTTTTGTAATAAAATTAAATCTATTGATAATTTATCAATGGTAGATTCTATTATAAATATTTCTTATGAAGTTCAAAATAAAAAAAGGTTAGGTTCTATATCAGGACAAATTATTAATTCAAGATCAATGAATAATTATGTAATAGGATATATGCTTGAAAACAAAAAAAATAATTTTACCATTAAAACAGATTCATCAACTAATCAATTTCATGTAAAAAATTTAAATGAAGGTTTTTGGAAAATTTATGCTTTTGAAGATATAGATAATAATACAAAATATGATTATGGTGAATTATTTCCATATGTTCCAGCAGAAAGATTTGTTAATTTGAATCAAATAATTGAAGTAAGAGGTAATTGGGAAAATAGCGAAAATAATATTTTTTTCCCAATCGAATGAATGAATACTAAAAANCCAAACATTTATGGTGTTATAATGGCTGGTGGTAAAGGAACTAGATTTTGGCCATTAAGTAGAAAAAAACATCCAAAACAATTGTTAAATATAATNGGTGATCAAAGTATGCTTCAGATAACAGTTGACAGATTGAGAAAAGTTGATTTCATAAAAGATATATTTATAGTAACTAATCCTGAGCTTGCAACTAAGATAAAAAAGGAAATTAAAGGTATTAATAAAGATAATGTGATTATTGAACCATATGGTAAAAACACAACACCTTCAATTGCTTTNGCTGCAATCAANATAAAATCAATCGATAAAAATGCAATTATGGGAATCTTTCCNTCAGATCACTTTATTATTGGTCATAAATCTTTTTCGGATTCTTTAAGAATTGGTTCCGAGTTAGCACTTAATGAAAAATTATTAGTTACAATGGGAATAATACCAAAATTTGCTCATACTGGTTATGGTTACATACAATATGATAAAAAAATTTCNTATAATGAAATATCTTTTAAAGTGAAAACATTTGCAGAAAAACCTATGGAATCTGCTGCATTAAGATTTATTGAAAGTGGTGATTTCCTTTGGAACAGTGGAATGTTTATTTGGAAAGCAAAAACCTTTTTAAAAGCGATGAAANAATTTCTTCCTGAACAATATGAAATAATAAGNCAAATAAGTGAAAAAATTAATACTTCTGAATATAAAAGCACTTTGTATGAAAAATGGGATAATTTAAAATCTGAATCTGTAGATTATTCNATTCTTGAAAAAGCNAAAAATATTTGTGTTATTAAATCAGATTTTAATTGGAGTGATTTAGGTTCATGGAATACTCTTTTTGAATTTTTATCAAAGGATAAATATAAAAATATTATTAAGGGAGATGGTTTNATTTTAAAAGGCTCTAATAATTTAATACANTCAAATAATAAGTTTACAGCTTTAGTAGGTATTGAAAATTCAATTATTATTAATACTGATGATGCAACGCTTGTTATTAATAGATCATATCTTGAAGAAATGAAAAATTTACTTGATAATATTAAATTGAATAATAGAGAAGAATTATTATGAAATCAAAAAAAATTTATGAAGAGTTTGAAAAACTTGCCGTAAAAATGAATTTAAAAATTATTCATGGTGTAGGTGATTTTGATGGTGGGCTTTGTAATTTAAATGGTGATGAANTAATCGTTTTAAACAAGAAAAAACCAATTGAACAAAGATTAAAGGTTTTAGTTTCAGTATTTNAAAAATTAGATNTGGAAAATAAATTTATAGTACCTGGTTTAAGANATTANATTCAGATAAATGAAATTAATTAAAATGGAAAAATTATGGGCGCCCTGGAGAATGAGTTANATAAAATCCGAAAGGGATAAAGGGTGTGTTTTTTGTGATAAAATTAAATCAAATAATGACAGAGANTCTTTAATATTGTATAGAGGAAGCTTTAATTTTGTAATAATGAATTTATTCCCTTATAATAATGGTCATATAATGATCATACCTTATTTACATACAGCAAAACCTCAGGATTTAAATGAAGAAACTAAACTAGAAATTTTAAATTTAAGCGATGCAAGCATGGATATAATTAAATCAAAAATGAATCCTGATGGTTTTAATTTTGGAGCTAATTTTGGNAGGTCTGCTGGAGCAGGTATTGCTCAACACTTGCATTATCATATTGTACCAAGATGGGACGGTGATACAAATTTCATGCCTGTTTTAAATGAAACAAAAACAATTNTTCAATATCTCAAAGAAACATATGATTCATTAATTAATGAATTTGCTAAAATCAAATGAATAATTTTAATTTAATTTGGTTACCTTTTTTATACCTTTATATAGTTGGAGGAGGTTTTTTTCTTTTGGGATTAGTATTAATCATTAAAACNAATGCAATCGAAATTTCTAAACCCAATCATTTTAANTGGCTGTTAATATTAATAATTGGTTTTGTTTATTATTTTTTGATTCATTTTCTTTTTATTATTTTTGCAACTGGTAATTAGNGATGGACTTTNTAATTGGAACAAACTTAGATAGAATAATTATCTTATTATATTTTGNNCTTGTAATGTCTTTCGGGGCTTACTTCGGTAAATATAGTAAATCAACTTCAGATTATTTTTTTGGAGGAAGACGTTTTTCGTGGTGGCTTATTTCAATTTCAATTGTAGCAACAGGAATTGGATCACATAGTTTTTTAAAATATTCTACAAAAGCTTATGAATATGGTTTTTCTTCAACAATGACATATATGAATGATTGGTTTTTCATGCCATTATTTATGTTTGGATGGCTTCCAATTATTTATTATTCAAAAGTTGCTTCAATACCAGAGTATTTTCAAAGAAGGTTCAATTCGAAAGCAAGATTTATTGCNACTTTTATGATATTGCTTTATATGATTGGATATGTAGCTATACAATTGTTGACTCTTGCAACAGTTTTATATAAAATTTATTCAATTCCATTAATGTCTACTGTGATAATTATTGCTTTGGTTACTACTCTTTACACGCATTTTGGTGGACAAACATCAGTTATTTTTACTGATTTATTTCAAGGATTAATTTTATTGTTTTCGGGTTTACTTCTTTTTTATTTNGGAATAAATTATTTGGGTGAATTTTCGAATTTAANTGGATTTAATTTTTTTTGGGATAATTTAACNACTTCTCAAAAATTACCTCTTGCTAATTTTAATAGCCCTCCAGATTTTAATTTTGTTGGAATTTTTTGGCAAGATGGAATTGCAGGTTCTATAGGTTTTCTATTTATGAATCAAGGTTTAATTATGAGATTTATGGCTGCAAAAAATGTTAACGAAGGCAGAAAAGCTGCTGCTTTTAATGTTTTAATTATACTGCCAATTTCAGCTATTGTTGTTTCGAATGCAGGATGGATTGGAAGGGTAATATCAAATACAAATCCTAATATCTTACCTCTAGATATGGCTCCTAACGATGTTTTTGTAGTTATAACCAATCTAGTTTCAAGTCCAGGAGTGTTTGGTTTAATTATCGCTGCTTTATGTGCTGCATTAATGTCAACTGCTGATACATTGGTTAATGCTTCATCTGCAGTTATAGTAAATGATATATATAGGCCAATCACAAAAAATAAAAATTCCGATAAAAAAGAGTTGAATATTGCTAGATTAGCTTCACTTTTCGTCAAGATAATCGCAGTTTTATTAGTTCCTTTTTTTAATAATTTTGATTCGATTTATGAAGCTCATGGATGGTTTCATTCAACTTTTACACCTCCATTGGTTGTTGGTATTTTTCTTGGAATTTTTTGGAAAAGATTTACTTCTTCTGCAATCATTGCAACGTTTTTAGTTGGTGGATTTTTAATGATACTAGGACAATTTTATCCTGAATTAATTAAACCTTTTTCTCATGGTATTGAATTGAGGCCAGGTAAAGGATATTCATATATTGGTGCTTTATATAATATTTTTGTTTGTGCTACAGTTGGTATAGTTGTAAGCTTTTTTACGAAACCACCCGATTTAAAACAAATTAAAGGCCTTACAATTTTTGATGTTAAAGATTTAAAACAAATATTTAAAGGTTCAGAGATTAATGAGAAAAAAGGTGAAAAAATATCTGTTGAATGGAAAAGATCAAATCAACCAAATGAATTTATTTCATTTTCAAAAAATGATATGAAAAGAATGAAAGCTAAAAAAGGTGATCTAGTTTATTTATCTGATTCTAGAAAATGGTTAGGTGGATTAAAATCTATACATTCATCATTTGATAAAAGTCATAATGAAGATGGTATTGTTTATTTGAGTAGTTCTTTAATCGAGAAAGGTCTTTTTATTGATAATAAAACCTTAACTGCAGAAAAAGAGATGTAAAAAGGATAAAAAATTTAAATTAATTTTCCGGAGTAGCTCAATGGTAGAGCGGATGGCTGTTAACCATTAGGTTGGGGGTTCGAGTCCCTCCTCCGGAGCAAAGAATATTTTCATAAGGTGATAACACAAGATAAAATCGATGAGAAATTTATGTCTATTGCTATTAAAGAAGCAAAAAAAGGATATAATAATGTTCATCCTAATCCAAAAGTTGGCGTTGTAATAACTGTTAATAACAGGGTTATAGCAAAAAGTTATCATAAAAAATTTGGTGGATTGCATGCAGAAAGAAATGCAATTAATTTAATCACCTCAAATTTTTCTAAAGCCACTCTCTATACAACTTTAGAACCTTGTTCTCACTTTGGGAAAACGTCGCCATGTGTAGAACATATTCATCCTTCAAACTTTGAGAGAGTTGTAATTTCTTCATTAGATCCAAACCCTAAGGTTAACGGCAAAGGACTCTTAAAAATAAAAGAAAAAGGAATTGACATAAAATTAGGAGTACTTGAGAATGAGTCAAAAAAAATTAATAATCCTTTTTATACATATTATGAAAAAAAAAGACCTTATGTTATTCTTAAATTTGCATCCACATTAGATGGGTTTATTGCTATGAAAGATGGTACCTCAAAATGGATAACGGGTCAAAACTCTAGAAATGACGTACATAAATTAAGATCTAATTGTGATGGAATTTTAGTTGGTCGAAAAACTGCAGATATAGATAATCCAGATTTATCATCTCACGGAAAAGGCAGAAATCCTAAAGTTTTAATTCTTGGCTCATCAAAAAAAATAAATAAAACAAATAAAGTTTTTTCTAAAAATCCATTATTTCTATCAAAGGAAAATTTGAATTTTAGCAATGATAAATTAGAAAATATTAGTTTGGTTTTATCTAAATTATATGAAAAAAAAATTCAATCAGTTCTNGTNGAGGGTGGTAGTAAAACTTTAACCTCTTTTTTAGAATCTCAACTATTTGATGAAATTTATTGTTATATTGCACCAAANATATTTACAAATGGNATTTCAATATTTAATTCAAAAAACACTTTACCTAATGATTTATTAAAAGTAGAATCTATTAAAGAATTTGATGATGATATAAGAATAATCTATAGAATGAAAAAATAATGTTTACTGGAATAATTGAAGAAGTTGGNAAAATTAGAAAACTTNATAGAAATAATGATATAGTTGATTTAGAAATTGATTGTAANAAAATTATTCATGATTTAAAAACCGGTGAGAGTGTTAGTGTNTCAGGTATATGTTTGACAGTAACTAAAATNATGGNAAATTCATTTACAGTGCAAATTGTTCCTGAAACAATTAATAGAACAAATGCAAAATATTGGGTTGAAAACACATTGGTAAATTTAGAGAGATCCTTGCAACTTTCAGATAGAATAAATGGNCACATAGTTCAGGGTCATGTGGATGAAACTTTTAAAGTAAAAGAGGTTAATATTATTAAAGATAGTTGGGTTCTAAGTTTTATCTTAAATAAAAAATTTCAGAAATTTATCATATATAAAGGATCTATTTCAATNAATGGAGTGAGCTTGACAATTTCAAGTGTTAAGAAAGATTNTTTTTCAGTAAGTTTAATTCCTGAAACATTAAAAAGAACAAATTTAGTTAATTTGAAATCTAATGATTTGGTAAATGTTGAGATTGATATATTTGCAAAATATATAGAAAATTTTCTTAAGAATTAAANGATGAGTATAAATTTAGTAAAAAACGTTTTAGAGGATATTAAGCTAGGAAAATTTGTTATTGTAGTTGACGATGAGGATAGAGAAAATGAGGGAGACCTTGTGATGGCCTCTCAATTAATAACTCCTGAAGCAGTAAATTTCATGGTAAAAGAAGCAAGAGGATTAATTTGTGTGTCAATAACTGAAGAAAAATCTAAATTTTTAAATTTAGAAACAATGGCAAAAAACAATACTAGTCTCCATGAAACAAATTTTACTGTAAGTGTTGATGCAGCAAAAAATACAACAACTGGTATTTCAACAAAGGATAGATGTGAAACCATTAAAGTTCTGGCAAATAAAACTTCAAAAGCTGATGATCTAGTTCGACCCGGACATATTTTCCCTATAATTAGTAAAGAGGGTGGTACTTTGAGACGAGCTGGTCATACAGAAGCCTCAGTTGATTTAGCAAAAATGGCTGGATTGGAACCATGTGGAGTAATTTGTGAAATTTTATCAGATGATGGATCTATGGCAAGAAAAAAAGAACTTGAAAAGTTTTCAAAAAAACATGATATAAAAATTATATCAATCTCAGATTTAATAAAATTTAGAAGAAGTTCTGAAAAATTAGTCAAGCAAGTTGAAACTGTTGATTTACCAACAAAATATGGAGAATTTAAATTACATTTATTTAAAGACCTTTTTGATGGTAAGGAACATATTGCTTTATCACATGGCAAAATTAAAAATAATCAAAATATATTGGTTAGAGTTCACTCTGAATGTTTAACTGGAGATGTTTTTCATAGTTTAAGATGTGATTGTGGAGATCAGCTTNAACAAGCAATAAAAAGAATTAGTCAGGAAGGTTCAGGAGTAATTGTTTATCTGAAACAAGAAGGTCGTGGTATAGGACTNATGCATAAAATAAAAGCATATAAATTACAAGAGCAGGGGTTTGATACAGTTGAAGCAAACGAAAAGCTTGGTTTCCCACCAGATTTAAGAGATTATGGAGTTGGTGCTCAAATTTTATATTCTCTTGGTGTTAGAAATTTGGTTGTTATGACAAATAATCCAATGAAATTAATTGGTTTAGAAGGTCATGGATTAAAAATTGTTGATAGAGTTCCATTGGCAATCAAACCAAATCCTAGAAATAAAACTTATTTAGAAACAAAAAAATCTAAGCTAGGTCATTTAATTGATTAAATAATGATAGCGATAATTAAAAGTAAATTTAATAAAGATATAACTAATGGTTTGTTATTTGGATGTAAAAAAGCATTAATTGAATCAAAGTATGAAGAAGCTTTTCTTAAAATTATTGAAGTTCCAGGTGTATTTGAAATTCCAGGAACTGTTGAAAAATTAAAAAATAAAAATTATAATGCGATTATATGTATAGGTGCAATAATAAAAGGTGAAACTGATCATTATCATTATATAAGTGATGCAGTTTCTAATGGTATTATGAATTTATCAACTTATTCTAAAATTCCAATAATTTTTGGTGTTTTAACATGTCAAAATATTGATTATGCTAAAAAAAGATCATCTAAAGATTTATCAAAAAACAAAGGATACGAAGTAGGTAAAGCCACTATTGAGATGATCAAAGTTTTTAATGAAAACAATTTATCTTGATTATAATGCAACGACCCCGTTAGATCAAAGGGTTCTCGAAAAAATGATTCCATATTTTACTGAAAAATATGGAAATACAGATAGTTACAATCATTTTTTTGGATGGGAATCAAAAGAGGCTTTAGAAAGCTCTAGAGANTTAATTGCAAATTTTATTAATGCAAATCCTAATGAAATAATTTTTACAAGTGGAGCTACTGAGAGTATTAATCTTGGTATCAAGGGTTTTTGTCAAAATAATTCTACTAATAAAAATCATATAATTTCACAGGTTACTGAACACAAAGCTGTTTTAAATACTTTAGAACAAGTTAAAAACTTTGGATGGGAAATTACATTATTACCTGTTAATGAATATGGTATGATAGATTATGATGAATTAATTAATNCAATTACTCCAAAAACTTCATTGGTGGTATTAATGCATGCAAATAATGAAATAGGAACAATTCATGACATAAAAAAAATTGGTCAAATTTGTAAAGACAATAATTTATTTTTTTTTACAGATGTAGCTCAAACATATGGTAAAATTGATTTAGATGTTAATTCTATGAATATAGATTTATTATCAGCATCAGCTCATAAAATATATGGTCCAAAGGGTGTTGGTTTTCTTTATGCTAGAAAAAAAAATAAAGAAATTAATTTATTTCCTCTTATTTCGGGTGGTGGTCAAGAATTTGGAATNAGATCAGGNACAACGCCTGTNCCCTTAATNGTTGGACTTGCAGAGGCATCAAAAATAAGTTTTAATCAATTATTAAAAGAGCAAAAAAAAATTAAATCATTAAGAGATAATTTNTTAAATCAAATAATTCANCATTTACCCGATACAAAAATTAATGGCTCAATTGAACAAAGATTAAATAATAATATTAATTTATCGTTTCCAAAAATTGATGCTGAATCATTATTATCTAAGCTTAATACTATTGCATGTTCNACGGGTTCAGCATGTTCATCAAATTTATTAGAATCTAGTTATGTTTTAAAATCNATTGGTTTAGATGAAGAACTTGCATTATCATCGATAAGAGTTTCTTTTGGAAGAAATAATAATAATGATAATATAATTTTTGCTGCAAANGAAATTATAAAAGCTGTAAAAAAAATAAGAAATAATTATTNAATTATTTAAATAAAAAAAATATACCCATCTTTATTTTTACTTCTTAAGTTTTTAAGTCTCTCAGCTTGCTACCTAAGTTAAATTATTTATTTAATAAGGTNAATAGCCGATACTGCTCTACAGGAAACAGTAGAANCAGCTCCCGATCTCAATATTTTGAGATATACTTTGGAAAGGGACCTCATTTTGAATAAAAGAAATATTGATAATAATATATTAGACCAGTACGGAAGAATTTTCGATTATGCGAGAATTTCTGTTAATGAAAAATGTAATTTAAGATGTTTATATTGTATGCCAGAAGATGGAATAAATTTTTTACCAAATGATAAATTGTTAAATCTTAAAGANTTCAAATTTATTATAAAAGTTTTGAGNGAAAGTGGTATTAAGAAAATCAGATTCACAGGTGGAGAGCCATTACTTAATAAAGATATTTTTTCATTAATTGATTATAGTTTTAAAACTGGTGTAAAATCAGTTTATTTAACTACTAATGGTTTATTGTTAAACCAAAAAGCTAAACAACTAAAAGAATCAGGACTAACTGGTATCAATATAAGTTTAGATACTCTTGATCATCAAAAATTCATTCAGATAACTAGAAGGGAAGGACTNGATAAAGTTTTACAGGGTTTAAATCATTCAATTTCATTNGGTTTTAATTCAATTAAGTTAAATGTTGTATTACTTAAAACTTTTAATCAAAATGAAATAAATGATTTCATAGAATTGACTAAGGATAATAATATAACTGTAAGATTTATNGAATTAATGCCTTTTGATTCTCATCAAATATGGAAAACAGGTAATTTTATTGGTATAGATTTAATAGAAAAATTAATTAAATCAAATTATTCNAATTTGAAAACTGCTACAGGATCTAAAACAGAACATAAGATTTATCAAATTACAGGCTATAAGGGTAAGGTTGGAATAATTCCTGCTTTTTCGAGGACATTATGTGATAAATGCAATAGAATTAGAATCACAGCTGATGGGAAATTAAGAAATTGTCTCTATTCGAATAATGAATTTGATTTAAAAAAATTAATTAACAATGGTATTACACATGAAAATCTTGCTTTNGAAATNAAAAAAGTTATGTTTACGAAAGAAAAAGATGGTTGGATTGCTCAAAATAATGGAAAAAAAATTCGAGAGAGTATGACACAAATTGGAGGATAAATTGAAAAAATTTTCTCATTTAGATGAAAATGGAAATGTAAAAATGGTAGANATCTCNGATAAACCAATNACAGAGAGAACTGCTATTTCTTCAGCTAAAATAAAAATAAGNAAAGAAACAATAGAACTAATTAATGATGATAAAATACCAAAAGGAAATGTTTTTTCAATTGCAAAAATAGCTGGTATTCAGGCTGCAAAAAAAACTTCAGATCTTATACCTCTATGTCATCAATTAAATATTTCTTGGATTGATATTTCATTTGAAATCCAAAATCANAATATTTTTGTTAAATCATTTGCAAAAACAAAAGAAGCAACTGGTATTGAGATGGAAGTATTGACTGCAACAAGTGTTGCTTGTTTGACAATATATGACATGTGTAA
The DNA here is from genome assembly GCA_002707905.1 of Fidelibacterota bacterium. Classification (GTDB taxonomy): domain Bacteria; phylum Fidelibacterota; class Marinisomatia; order Marinisomatales; family S15-B10. Next base: position 7,756 of record PAOF01000028.1, on the reverse strand, counting down.
GTCAATTGATAAAAATATTGAAATTTCAGAAATTAAACTTGATAAAAAAACTGGAGGCAAAAATTTATTTGAATATTACAATCCAAAAACTGCTATTTTAACATTATCTGACACACGTAACAAAAAAACTGATTTATCAGGACAAATTTTAAATGAAGGTTTAGAAAAAAATGGNTGTAATATAAAATATTATAAATTAATTCCTGATGATAGAAAAAAATTAGAATTAGAAGTTGAAAATTTATTAAAAAAAGATTTTGATTTAATAGTTACTACAGGTGGAACNGGAGTAGGGCCTAGAGATATAACTATTGAGACAATTAGNCCAATGTTATCTCAAAGATTAAATGGAGTTGAACAGGCTTTACATAATTTTGGTAGAAAAAAAACATCAACTGCTATGTTGTCAAGATTAATAGTTGGAAGAATTANAAATACTTTTATAATCTGTTTACCAGGAAGCAGTTCTGCAATAAATGATGCATTAAATGTTTTAATGCCTCATTTCCTTCATGTATATCCAATGTCAAAAGGTAAAAAACATTAATTTTGAAAATTTAAATATAATNGCNTTCGTATTTGTTTTCATTTCTACTTTGTATTCTTCTGTAGGTCACGGAGGAGCATCAGGTTATTTAGCAGTATTGTCCTTATTTGCTATTGGCCAAAATGATATCTTTTGGTTGAAATCNAATGTNTTAGTTTTAAATATTCTTGTTTCTTCTATTGCTTTGTATAGATTTGGTAGAAAAGGATATTTGAATTTTAATTTTTCGTATCCATTTGTTTTAGGATCTGTTCCATTTGCATNTATAGGATCAATTATAGATATACATCACNATATTTATGAAATTTTATTATCAATTACTTTATTTTGGATGTCAATAAAACTTTTATTTTCATTGAAAAATAAAGAAACAAAAATTAATCCCTCTAATTTTTATTTAAGATTTTCTATTGGTTCNTTTATAGGNTTTTTTTCAGGGTTAATAGGAATAGGTGGAGGAGTATTTTTATCTCCGATTTTATTTTTTTTAAGTTGGGAAACTACAAAAAAAATTACTGGTGCTAGTACACTTTTTGTTTTTTCAAATTCAATATCAGGTGTAATAGGATTAAATAGTANTTCAAATTTTCTNTTAAATCAAANTACCATTCTTTTTTTTGCTTGCNCAGTAATAATTGGTACTATAATTGGCACACAATTTTCATTAAGTTTTGGTTCAAGAAAAAATATTAANATAATTTTATCTTTTGTTGTATTTCTTGCAGCAATTAAGAGATTTTTAATTTAAAATTAGGAGACAAAGTTGATATCTGTAAACGAAGCAAAAAAAATTATAAACTCAAAAATTTTTACCTTGGGTACTGAAAAGATTAATATCAAAGATTCTATAAATAGAATTTTATCAGAAGATATTTTTGCTAAATTTCCGCATCCAAGATTTGATAATAGTGCTATGGATGGTTTTGCGGTTAAATCAATTGATACTAAAGGCGCTTCAAAAGATTTTCCAGTAAAATTAAATATTAAAGGTACTATATCAGCAGGATTAAATAATTCAAATAAAATGAATCATTNCGAATGTTATCAAATAATGACAGGTGCTGAAATACCTANAGGAGCTGATGCTGTAGTAATTGTTGAAAATTCAAGTGGATTTACTGATNCAAACTTAGTNAATATTTATAAGGAAGTTAAAGTTAACGAAAACATAAGACTCAAAGCTGAAGAAATTAAAAAAAATGCAATAATTTTGGAAAATGGTCAAAAAATAGGACCATATGAGCTTGCGAATGCTACTTCATTTGGTTATGAAAAAATTTCTGTTTACCAAAAACCAAAAATATCAATATTTACNACAGGNAANGAACTTGTTCTTCCTGGGGCTAAANTGAAATCNGGCCAGATATANAATTCAAATTTATTTTTATTAGTAGAGTTAGCAAAAAATATCGGATTAGATGTAGAGTATGCTNAAATTTTAAAAGATGATGAAGATGAGNTAAAAAATTCCATAATTAATGGATTAAAGAAAAGTGATATAATTATTTCATCGGGTGGAATTTCAATGGGAAAATATGATTTTCTTAAATCAGTCTATGANGANATTGGAGTAGAANAATTGTTTCATAAAATTTCTCAAAAACCTGGAAAACCGATGTTTTGCGGAGTTTCAAATAAAAAATTTATTTTTGGACTTCCTGGTAATCCAATATCGTGTTTAATATGCTTTCTNGAATATATATGGCCNTTAGCNGAAAAAATGANGGGAAATAANTTTGAACATATTTATAAAGAAGCTGAATTGACAAATTCTTTTCCAANTGAAAACAATAAGCATAGATTTTTATTNGGTAAAGTTTTTTTNCATAAAAANAAATTATATGCAAGTCCATCAAAAAAATTAGGATCTCATATGTTATCATCAACAATAGATTCAAATGCAATTTTAATGTCAAATCCATGTTTGAATAAATTAGAAAAAGGGGATAAAATTAAATTTAAGTTTTTTCCTTGGATGAATTTATAATGAATATTTCTCCTAAAAAGTTGCAAAAATTAATTTTAGAAAATCCACTTATTAACATAATTGATTTAAGAAATGATAATCAGAAAAAAAATAANCCNTTAAAAAATTTAAAAANAAGNGATATGAGTTTTGAAAAAATTAAANNTTCAGATTTAAANGANANTACAATTTTAATATGTCAATTTGGAATAGAAACTGAAAAATTTATCATTGAGAAAAAATTAAGCAATGTCTATAATTTGATTGGAGGAGCTGCAGCGTGGAATTATTATATTTCAAAAAGAGAAGATATTTCTCGATATGCGCGTCAATTGGTTTTACCACAAGTTGGTGAAAAAGGTCAAAAGCAAATACTTGATTCAAAGGTTAGTATAATTGGACTTGGTGGACTGGGAACTGTAGTTGCACAATATCTTGTTGGAGCAGGAATTGGGACAATTAAGCTTATAGATGGTGATATTATTTCATTGACAAATTTACATCGTCAGCCAATTTATCCAATTTCTAGTATAGGTGATTCAAAATCAAAAACATTAAAAAAAATTTTATCAGATGTCAATGAAAATTGTACTTTAATATCTTATGATGAATACATTGATGATGAAAATATTTCTGAAATTTTGATAGATACGGATATAATTGTTGATGCTACTGATAATATAAATAGTAGACTTATAATTGACAGGTTTTGTAAAAAATCAAAAATTCCATTTGTCTATGGAGCTTTATATAAATTTGAAGGTCAAGTTGCAGTCTTTAATCATAATTCCGGAATAAGTTATTCCGATATTTTCTCTAATAATAAGATTAATGAAAATTGTAATGATATTGGTATATTAGGTATGCTCCCTTCAATTATTGGTAATATACAAAGTTTGGAGGTTTTAAAAATTATCTTAAAAATTAGTCCTAATCTATCAGAAAAATTGTTGATTTATGATGGTTTAAGTCATACAATGGAAAAAATTGAATTAATATAATGTCTATTCAAATTAAAGTTAAATGTTTTGCACATGTTAAAAATGCTATTGGTAAAGATATTATATCATTAAAAATGAAAGAAAATTCTACTTCCGATGATGTAGAAAAAATGATTAGAAAAATGACTAATTCAAAATTAAATAATATTTCTTTCAAAATAGCAGTAAATCAAAAATATGTCAGCTCAAACATTTNACTTAATGATGGTGANGAGGTTGTATTAATATCTCCTGTACAAGGGGGTTGAAAGTGATTCAAGTTGAAATTAATAAAAAAATTATTACTCCATTTGAGGATATTGATTTTTTTGATTTAGGTTCAGAATTAGTTTTTAATGGTCGNGTAAGAAACATTGAAAATAACCAAAAAATTTTAGGTTTGTATTATGAACACTANGAAGAAATGGCTATGAAAGAATTAATTAAACTTAGCAATGAAACATTAGATCGATTTCCAATTAGACATTTATTTTGTAAACATAGAGTTGGTGAGGTTTTATCTGGNGAGGTGTCTTTATTTGTTTTAGTATCTTCATNTCATAGAAAAGAGTCATTTGAAGCATTACAATGGTTTCTTANTAAGTTAAAAAAACAACTACCCATTTGGAAATGGATGATTTTAGAAAATGGAAAAAGAGAATTAGTAAANTAAAATTTGAAAAATTGTGTAGGAATTAAATATGAAAAATAAAATTTTTAAACCATCAATAGAATTTTCAAAAAATTCAAAAATTAAATCAATCGATGATTATAAAAAAATATATNAAAATTCAATACTTAACAAAGAAAATTTTTGGAATGAAAAAGCCAAAAGAATTGAATGGATTCAAAAATGGGATAAAACATATAACTATGATTTTACAAATGGAAATATAAAATGGTTTGAAAATGGAAAATTNAATGTTAGCTATAATTGTTTAGATCGACACGTTAATTCTGGTAATGGTAAAAAAATAGCTATTATTTGGGAAGGTAATAATCCAAATGAACAAAAAACNTTTACCTATTCTGAGCTATTGAAAGAAGTAAAAAAATTTTCAAATGTTTTGAAAAATAATGGAATAAGAAAAGGTGATAGAATTTGTTTGTATTTACAAATGATACCTGAGTTGCCAATTTCAATGTTAGCATGTGCACGTATTGGTGCTATACATTCTGTTGTTTTTGGAGCATTTAGTTCAGATTCATTAAGGGATAGAATCAATGATAGTAATTGTAAAATGTTAATTACTCAAGATTTTGGTGTTAGAGGTAATAAAGAAAATATNCCAATGAAAGAAAATGCTGATGTAGCCTTGAANAAAACAAAATCAATTGAATCGGTTATTGTTGTTAAAAGAACAGGCTCCAATGTNTCAATGTTATCTCCAAGAGATAAATGGTGGAANAAAGAAATGAATTTNGTTTCTTCTCATTGTCCAATAGAAACAATTGATTCNGAAGANCCTTTNTTTATTTTATATACCTCTGGATCTACAGGNAAACCAAAGGGTGTACTTCANTCATCTGGTGGTTACTTAACNTATGCATCATACACTCATGAANTGATATTTGATTATAAACCTGATGACATTTATTGGTGTACTGCAGATATTGGATGGATAACTGGNCACTCCTATATTGTTTATGGTCCCCTTTCAAATTGTGCAACAACAGTTATGTTTGAAGGTGTACCTAATTTNCCTGACTTTGGAAGATTTTGGGAAATTGTTGAAAAATATAAAATAAATCTTTTTTATACAGCACCAACTGCATTAAGAGCTTTAATGAAAGAAGGAAATCATTTTGTAACTAATAAAAATTTATCTTCATTAAGATTATTAGGAACTGTTGGAGAGCCTATAAANGAACCAGAATGGATGTGGTATCATNAAATAGTTGGAAATAGTAAATGTCCNATTGTAGATACCTGGTGGCAAACTGAAACTGGAGGAATATTAATTTCTCCATTACCAGGTGCAATACCTACTAAACCTGGTTCAGCAACATTGCCATTCTTTGGTATTGAGCCAGTTCTATTAACTCAAGAAGGTGAAGAAATTAAGGGNAATAATGTTTCAGGTTTGTTAGCTATTAAATCTTCATGGCCAGGTCAAATGAGAACGGTATATGGTGATCACAAAAGATTTGTTGAAACATATTTTACAATGTTTCCTGGATATTATTTCACAGGAGACGGAGCAAAAAGAGATAGTGATGGATATTACTGGATTACTGGTCGAGTTGATGATGTATTAAATGTTTCAGGTCATAGAATTGGGACTGCAGAAGTAGAGGGTGCTATTGGCAAAACTAATGGTGTTGCGGAAGCGGCCGTAGTTGGTTTCCCCCATGAAATTAAAGGACAAGGAATTTATTCTTTTGTAACATTAATGACAGGTGTAGAGCCTAATGATGAAATAAAAAAAAATATATTGAAATCAGTTGTTAAAGATATTGGACCACATTCAAAGCCTGACAAAATACAATTTACTGAATCATTACCTAAAACAAGATCTGGTAAAATCATGAGAAGAATTTTAAGAAAAATTGCTGAAAATAATNTTGAAGAAATGGGNGATATATCTACTTTAGCTGATCCAAGTGTTGTAAAATCATTAATCGATAATAAAGTATAATGTTTTTNTAATTAAACANAATAAAGGAAATAAAATGAAAATAAAAAAAGGTGATNTAATNAGCGACCTTACTTTACCATCTATTGATGGAANAAATTTTAAAATACAAGAACATAAAGGAAAAAAAATTTTTCTAACATTTTATCGTTTTGCTGCNTGTCCTTTTTGTAATCTTCGTATAAATGAAATTATTAAGAGATATGATGAGTTNGGNNANAATTTTTTANTGGTTGCAGTTTTTGATTCTCCTTTAGANAATTTAATTAAGCATGCTAAAAAACATNATGCNCCTTTTCCAATATTAGCAGATGAAAATTANAAATATTATNAGAAGTATGGTTTAGAAAGATCTTTCTTNAAGTTTCTGAGNGCTGTNATTTTNAAATTTCCAACTTTAATTAAAGCATCTATNAAAGGTTTNATACCTATAGTTTTTAANGGTTATGTNANNACTTTACCTTCTGATATAATGATTAATTCNAATGGAATTGTTGAAGATGTGTANTATGCNAAAACAGATACNGGTGATCATTTGCCATTTANTAANATAAAAAGTTTTTCTGTAAAAGATTAATTGTTTTTGTGCATAATAATTTCACTCATAATACTTAAAGCGATCTCTTCTGGAGATTTTGCATTTAATTTAATTCCTGCGGGGGAGTGAAAATTTGATAATTGTTCCCTAGATAGTTTATTTTCAATTAAATAATTTTTAATTAGTGAAGATTTTTTTTCACTTGCTACTACAGCAACATATGGAACAGAATTTTTAATTGCTTCTAATGCAATTTTGTGGTCGTCCCTATGATGAGTGACAAGAACAAAATAATCTAAATTGTATTTATCATAAGGAATTTTTTTATTCTCATTTATGATAATATCAGATTTCAAAAAATGTTCTTCTTCTATTTTTGATGTTTGAATAATGACTTTAAAACCTAAAGTTTTTGCCATTTTACACAATACTTCAGCTGATCTTCCCATACCTCGAATCATAATAGTTGGGACACTTATTGTAGGTTCTATTAATACAGACATATATCCTCCACATGGAATTCCCATTTCCATTTTATCGCTATTTAAATCTAAGTTTATTATTTTGTTCTTTTTTTCATTAATTGCTTCAGATGCAGATATTCCTATCCTATTTTCTATACAGCCTCCTCCAATGTAACCCATTATTCTTTTTCCTTGTTCATTGTAAAGAGCTTTATCACCAGTTTTACTAGATGATGAACCTTTTATATTAATTACAGTTGCAATGGCGTAAGAAACATCTTTTTTATCAAGTTCAAAAATTTTTTTATTTATTTTATGGTTTTTGTTCATAATCAATTAATTGTTTTTCTGTATCAAAATCTTGAAATATTTCATTTGAATTTATTTCAATGGTTTTTACAAAGTTTGGGTTTTTTTTAATTATTTTTTTAAAACCATTATCCCCTTTTAAATCATGGACATAATGGAAATATTTTTTTGGTAAAATAATTGGATTTCCAATTTGGTTTTTATTTTGTGGGCAAATTATAAAATTCCCATTATGAAATAGAAATTCTCTTTTCATTTCATTTAGAGTTTTTGTATATAATAAAAACTGGTCTGCTGGGTTGTCATCTTCATTAAA
>PAOF01000027.1 GCA_002707905.1 Fidelibacterota bacterium | reverse complement strand
TTTAACTTTTTACTTTTTTTAAATAAATTTAAAAAATCCTCTAAAACCAAATAACTTGTTGGAACTAAAATTAATGTAATTAATGTTGCAAATAATACTCCAAAAGCTAATGATACAGCCATAGGGATTAAAAATTTTGCTTGAATACTTTTTTCTAATAAAAGTGGTAATAAACCTACAAGAGTAGTAATTGAGGTTAAAATTATTGGTCTAAATCTTCTTGGCCCAGCCAACATTGCAGCCTTAAATGCGGTATTTCCTCCTTCTTTTCTATATTTATTTATAAAATCTACTAAAACTAAACTATCATTAACAACTACTCCTGAGAGTGCAACAATTCCAATAAGTGAAATCATCGAAAAATCTATACCCATTATTATATGACCTATCAATGCTCCAGTCAAACCAAACGGAATAGCTGTCATGACAACCAAAGGCTGAAAATATGATTTAAAAGGTATTGCTAAAAGAGCATAAACTACAAAAAGGGCGATTATAAAATTTCTTCCAATTGATGCTAAGTTTTCACTTTGTTCTCTTTGTTCACCCTCGAGAGAATAACCCACAGATGGATAATCTCTTAAAATTTTTAGGAACTCATTTGCAACTAAACTAGATATTACTTCATTACTAGAGGTTACTGATAAATCTACATCAGCTGTAATGTTTACTGATCTTTGCCTATCAACTCTAGAAATTGATGAAAAACCTTTTGTCATTGTCATTTGAGCAACCTGTTTAAGAGGAATTTCTTGACCTTGAGGAGTTCTAATTTCCATATTTTCAAGATTGCCTATAGACCTTCTTTCGTTTTTTGGATATCTCAACATAACTTTCACTTGATCTCTACCTCTTTGAAAATTTTGTACTTCTTCACCATAAAAGGCTTGTCTTACCTGATTTGCAAGATAAATATTATTTAATCCATAATTTTTAGCTTCATCACGAAGTGATAATTTCATTTCATCTTTTCCTGATGAAAAAGAATCTTTTATATCAAATACTCCATTATAAGAAGCCATTTCTTCTTTGATAATCATTGTTGCTTCTTGCAAATCTGCTATATCAGTTCCTGTCAATTGAAAATTAATAGGGTCTCCTGCAGATATAAAAGTTGAACTAAAACTTAAATCTTTAACACCCTGAATTGGACCAGTTAACTCTCTCCATCTTTTAGCAACTTCTGCTGCACTTATTACTCGATTTTCACCTGGAGATAACTCCAAAACATATTCAGCTAAATGAGAAGCAAAAAAGGAAAGGTTTAATGAGCCAGGTCCTTGACTTGTCCTTAATCTAAAGGGTTGATCTCCAACAGTTGCCAAATCATTTAAAAATATTATTTCACCAGGGAATTCCTCATCAAGTTGTTTCTTTAATTTTTGAGCTGATTTTTCTAAATCGTTTAATCCTTTTGAAGTAATTGAAACAGGTGTACCTGCTGGATATTCTAAAATTCCAATTACCACGTCAGCTTCTAATGCAGGAAAAAAAGTGAACTTTATCCAACCTCCTCCTATATAACCAACAGTTAAGAAAAAAATTGATATAGCAACTGAAATTGTAGTTATTCTTTTTGATAAAGCTTTTTTTAGAACTGGTAGATATATCTTGTTTTTAAAATCATCTAATCCTTTTATTAGGTAACTTTGAAAAAGCTCCCATCTTTTTCCTAACCTATTCAATAATTTATTTTTAATTGGTTTATCTTGAATGTGAGCTAAATGAGCTGGTAAAATTGTCAATGATTCAAATAATGACCAAATCAATACTGCTATTGTCACTGATGGTATAATTTTCCATATTTTTCCAATTTCTCCCGCAACAGATAACATAGGAGAAAATGTTGCCATTGTTGTTAAAACTGCAAAAATAACAGGTGTGGCAACTTGACTTGCTCCCTTTTTTGCCGCTTCAACACTATTTAATCCTCTTTCTCTCCACATAAAAATATTTTCGCCTACAATAATAGCATCATCCACAACTATACCCAGCACTAAAATAAATACAAATAATGAAATCATATTTATAGATACTCCAGCTAAAGGCAAAAGCCAAAATCCCCCCATAAATGATATTGGAATTCCTAGTGAGACCCAAAATGCTAATCTAGGTTTTAAAAAAAGTGCTAAAACAATAACAACTAACAATAAACCAAAATATGCATTTTTGAGCATCAAATCTATTCTTCCTCTTAAAAGTTTTGACTCATCATTCCAAGGTGTTATGGAAATACCATTGGGTAATTGTTTTTGTTTATCAGAAATATACGATGTAACTGAAGATGATATATCAAGTGCATTTTGTTTACCTACTCTAAAAACAGTTATAAGAAGAGCTTTTTCATTATTAAATTTCTGCTCTAAATCAATATCTGAGAAACCGTCTACGACTTCAGCAATATCACCAAGTAATAAAATTGTTCCATCAGGTCTAGCTAGAATTGGTATTTTCTCAAAATCAAATTTAGAATATGATTGACCTTTTGATCGTATTAATATCTCACCTATTGATGTTTCAACAGATCCCCCAGGAATGTCCAAAGAAGAAGACCTAATAGCATTACTTACTTGGTCAAATGATAAACTATACTTTGATAATGAAGACTCAGAAACTTCAATTGATATTTCTCTTGGTTTATTACCCTTAATTGCTGTTAATGTTATTCCAGGAAGAGATGTAATTTCATCTCTTATTTCTTTAGTGATGTTAAGCAAACTTTCGTCGTCTAAATTACCTGAAACTGCAACACTCATGACATCACCAACTACAACAAACTGTTTTACAACTGGTCTTTCTGCATCTAACGGAAGGTTATCAATAGCATCTACCTGAGCTTTTACATCAGCCAAAGCTTCTTTTCTATCTACTTCTGGTAATAACTCAATAGTAACAGTTCCCGAATTTTCTGATGAATTAGATGATATTTTTTTTATACCTTCCAAACCTTGCAAATTTTCTTCAATTGGAATACAAATCGCTTCTTCAACATCTGATGGCGAAGCTCCAGGATATGCAACACTAACAGTAATTATTTGAGGCTCAATTGATGGAAAAACCTCTAAATCTAAATTTGGTATTGTAAATATACCCGAAACAATAATAATGACCATTGAAAGATTTGCTGCAACTGTATTATTAACAAACCAATTTATTATTTTACTCATTTTAATTAGTTCTTATTTGCATTCCATTAATTATAAAACCAAGCTTGGTTATTAGAATTTCATCACTTGAATTTAATCCTGAATTAATATAAGCATAGTCATTTTCAGTTCGAAGTACCTCAACTTGTTTTTGAAATAATATCCCTTCTTTATTTGTTGTCCAAATAAAATTATTATTTGAAATAACATGCCTAGGAACAACATATATATTTTTAAATTTTTTTCCAAAAATGTTTGCATTAACGTATAAACCAACTTTAAGTGGAATTTCATTAATTGACCTGTCATATGGTTCTGAAACTCTTGCTACAACTGATAACATTCTAGATAGTGGATCAATTTCGGCTTCTGATCTTATTATTTTACCACTCCATTCATATATTTTATTACCAATTTTTGAGAATAATTCTACTTGCGGTTGTTTATTTAATTCAATTAAGGTACCATCAAACGGTATATCTAAAAAGGAAAGATCAACATTTGCAATTGGTAATCTTACTTCTACATAATCTGTTGCATATATCATACCTAACGGAATACCAGGGGATATTATAGCGCCTAAATCAGTATTTTTTTTTCTAACTCTTCCATCAAACGGTGCTAAAATAGATGTTCTATTTAAATTTCTTTTCGCCTGTTCATAAGTAGCTTCTGATGCTGCAAAAAAAGCATTTGCTTGTGCAAGTTGTGGTTTTCTTAAAGCTAGATCCGAAGCTTCTCCATCAGAAACCTTATCCCATTCTTGTTTTGCAATATTAGATTCTGCTATTTCTCTTTGAAGAGCAACTTTTGATTGTGAAAGATTAGATTCTGCTGTAACCAAAGCTAATTCATAATCTCTAGAGTCTAATTTTATCAAAGTATCACCTTTTGTAAAAGTTCCTCCAGATGAAAAGTTTTCTGATACCCAGATTATTTTTCCTGAAACTTCAGATGTTAAATTAATTTCTGTTCTAGGTATAACCTCTCCTTGTGATTTAACCATGATCTGAACATCTCTATTTTCCACTTTTATTGTTTCAACTAAAGGAGGTACATATTTTGATTGATCTCCAATTACTGTTGGTTTGAATCTAATTAATCCCACTAAACCAATAAATCCAATCAAAATAATAAAAAATGGAATATATCTTTTATTTAATATTGTTTTACTTAATATCATCTTAAAAAAACGTTTTAAATTCATATTAATTTCCTAGTTTAAACTTTCTAGAGAACCTCCTAGAGCTAAAATAAGTTGTAATCTATTATCAATTTTAGTTCTTTCTAATGAAAAATACTGAGATTGAGAATTAAACCATTGATTTTGACTATTCAAGACTGTTACAAAGTCTATTAAACCTGATTCATATCTAGCTTTTGAAAGATCATAAGCCGCTTTTGATTGTGAAACTGCTATGTTCAATAATTTTAACTGTGTTTCAATAGAATTTTCACTATTCAATAATTGTTCCACCTCCATAAATGCCATTAATGATTTATTTACTAAATTAATCTCAGATTGGGTTAATTGTGATTGATTTAATTTTACATTAGCATCCAATCTACCTCCTTGGAAAATAGGTGCACTAATATTAAGAATTCGACTCCAAACTCCATAATCCCCATTCAAAACATCTTTCAACTCTTCAGAAGAAGTTCCTCCTGAAGTAGTTAATGAAAATGAAGGTAATTTAGATCTTTTAGCCTCAGCAAGTTTATAACCAGCACTTTTAACTTTCTCTAAGGCAGCTTTTAAATCAGGTCTTCTTATCAATAAATCTGATGGTAACCCAGACGGAATAGGAGGAAGTTTTTTAGGAAGTTGATCTGAAATTTTTAATTTTCCAGACGGATAAAAACCAAGTAATATTTCTAAATTTCTTAACCTTGATAAAAATTGAAGTTTCTTTGATTCCATATCAACTTTAGACACAGCCAAGGATGATTCAGCTAGTCTATAATCTAAGGATGATGTTAATCCTTCTTTATATCTTGATTCTACAATATTTAAAACTTCCCTAAATGANTCTGTNGTTTTCANAGATAATTCATATTGTAANTTNGATTCNACAGTATAATAATAGGTTTGAACAAATTGNATCATTGNTGAAAAAGATAAATATACCAANTCATAATTTGAAGAGTTAAAATCTGCNTANGCAGCTCGTNTNGCATTAAGNGCTTTNCCCCAAATATCTANTTCCCATTGTAATGAAAGATTTAAACCATAATTATCGGATTCAAAAGAAATAACTTGGTTGTTATTAGAACTATCTTGATTTCCAAAAGTACCTGCAAAAAGATCNGAAAAACCAAAACCTGCTAAATTCTGACCAGATCTACTTCCGGACATACCTGCTTGAATATTTGGAAATAAAACAGCANTATTTATTCTAGCTAGTTGTTTTGCAGATTCTAATTGNGACAAAATAGATTTTATATTTGGACTACTGTTTTGAAAACTTTCTAAATACTCTACCATTTTTTTATCAGAAAAACTTATCCACCACAGACCAGTATAATCTTCAGTTTTGGGTAAAGGTTTTGTCCATGTATCAGGAACTTCTCCCTCTAATAAATTATTATTGTACTCTTTTGGAGAACTACAATTATTTATTATTACTAATAACATAATAAGTCCTNGATATNTAAAATTAATTGATTTCATTTTGCTTTTTTNGTGACATCAANAAATGACCAACATACCATTCTGAACCATTTTTATATCCAAATAATTCCTCACATGACATCCAAAAAATTCTCCATCTATTAAACCAAATTAATGCATCCTTATCATAACATTTTTTAAAAACAGTCATGATTTTATTTTTATTTTTGTCTTGATTTTCTAACCAAGATCTGCATGTTTTTTTGTAATGATTACCATTTACTTTCCATGATTTAATTACTTTTAAATCATTTTCAAAAAATGATAAAATATCAAAGGATGGCATCATTCCTCCATAAAAAAAATATTTAGTCATCCAATCTGAATTAGATTTGACTTCATAAGGATAGACATATTTATCGTGACAAAAAAAATGTAAAAATAGCTTTCCTTCTGTTTTTAATAATTTAGATATTTTATGTAATAATATTTCATAATTTCGCATATGCTCAAACATTTCAATGGATACTATTCTATCAAAGGTTTTATCTATTTTAAAGTCTTTCATATTCATTTTAATATAATNAATGTTNTTTAATTGATAATTTTTTATTTCTGAATTAATGTGTTCACCCTGATCATTAGAATTTGATACAGCAATTATTTTTGATTCTGGAAATTTCTTTGCTAAGTATAACGAAAAGGAACCCCAACCACATCCAAGATCTAAAATTGACATACCATTTTTAATCTCAGATCTTTCTATATAAATCTCAAACATTCTCTCTTCTGCATCAGATAAATTATTGATTTTCGCATCCCAGTACGCGCAACTGTATTTTAAATTTGGACCTAGGGATTGTTTAAAAAATTCTGGGGGAACTTCGTAATGTTGTTCATTTGCTATTTCTGTAAATGATGCTATGGGACTATTTTTCATTTCTTCAACCCACTCATTTTTTCTTGATTTTAAATCATAACCAAATTTATTTTTTTCAATTTTTAATTTTTGTCTTAAAAAAAAATTAATACCATATCTAACCATAAAATCTGGTAAAAATCTTGTTTCAGCTAAATTAATTAATTTTTCAATCATTAATAATCAATCTTAAAAGTTTTATTATCAGGTTTTGAAAAAACAATTTGATAATCCCCTGTATGTTGCTCTAAAAAAGCAGCTTCACATGAAGCCAAATAAAAATCCCACAAATTAATAAAATTCTGACTAAAACCTAATGAGCGAACATCATCAATTTTATTAAAGAAATTTTCTCTCCATTTATTTAAAGTCTTGGCGTAATGAAGTGATATATCTTCGAGATGAACTATTTTCATTTTAGTATGATTTTTTAAATGTTTTGTGATTTGAGAAATAGAAATTAAACTACCTCCAGGGAAAATGTATTTTCTTAAAAAATCTGTTCCCTTTATATAACTCTCAAAACCTTGATCATTAATTGTTATTCCTTGAATTGCCATCATACCATCACTTTTTAGAAGAGAATCACATTTATTTAAATAAATTGAAACATAATTTGAACCTACAGCTTCAATCATCTCTATTGAAATAATTTTGTCAAATTTTCCATTTAAATCCCTATAGTCTTTTTTCAAAAGTGTTATTTTATTTTCTAAACCTAATTTTTTTATTTTTTTATTTGTGTATTCGTATTGTTCATCTGAAATAGTAGTTGTTGTTACATGACATTTATATTTTGAAACAGCATGAATAGCGAAACCACCCCAACCTGAACCAATTTCTAATATTTTATCATTTTGATTTATATTTAATTTTCTACAAAGTCTATCAAATTTTTCAACTTGTGCATCCTCAAGGGAATCATTAATATCATTAAAATAAGCGCAAGAGTATGCCATTGTTTTATCTAGAAAAAGTTTAAAAAATTCATTGCTAAGGTCATAATGAGCAATAATATTTTTTTTGCTACCAAACCTGGTATTAGGTGTTAGTCTCATGAAAATCCAAATTAAAGGCTTAATAAAAAAAACAAATCCTTTCTCAATGTTATCAGAAGTGATTTTGTTTTTAATTAAAATTTGACAAAGTGAAACCAAATTATCACAAGTCCAATCACCATCAATATAAGATTCCGTAGCACCCATGCTTCCCCTAGAAAAAATTTTTGAATAAAATTTGGAAGATTTAATAATAATCTTTGATTTGATTTTACTTGAAGAATTACCAAAAGAAAATGTTTCATCTTTATCAACTATGGATAAAAAACCATAATCTATATTTTTTATTTTTTTTAATAAAATTCGTTTCATAAAACCAGTTGTGAATGGTGCAAAAATTGTCTCATTTTTTTTATTTGCAAGATTATTAATTGTGTGTTTGTTATTTATTGACTTCATATTATATACTAGTGTGGATTATTATAAAGTTTTGCACCTTTAAACCAAAGTTTAATAGCTTGCCAATGAATTGCTGTGACTACTTTAACTGTCATAAAGGGAAAATTAATTAAAGCTTTAATTAATGATTTTTTTGAAAAATCTTCTTTATTTAGACATAATAATGCTTCATGTACTTTAACACCTTGATTAAGATTATCGATTTTAATCGTAATTGTTTTTTCGGGTTTAGATATAGAGAAATGATATTCGTGGTCCATTGGAAAAAAGGGAGATACATGAAGTTTTTTATCTTTAATATTTTTAAAGATATTTTTTTTTTCTGAATTTTGACAATCCAACACATAACAATATCTTTGTTTCCAAGGAGTATTTGTTACTTCAGCTATGATGGCATCGATATTTTTTTCAGATTTATCAAAACAATAATAAAAACTAACTGGATTAAAACAATGTCCATATGTTCTTAAATGCGCCAACAAATAAATAGGTCCTTTTATTTTTTTACCAATCCTCTCAAAAACTAAATTTTTTGCTGCATCAATTAATTTTTTTTCAGGTCTCTCTAAGTAATCTCTACGATTGAATGATATTAGAGCTTTTTTGTTAATACCCCACAAAAAAGAATTGGGTAATATATTATTAATTTCTTTTAAATTGACATAAGCCATGTAAAGAGAGTATTTAAATTCATGATCGAAGGGTTTTTTTCTTGAATGAAAAACTGATCCTCTATAAATAGCACTTTTCATTTGTTAAATTTCAACTCCAAAATTTTTACATACATCTAAAGCACTTAAAACACCATCTTCATGAAATCCATATCTCCAATAAGCTCCAGCAAAATATGTATTTTTTATTCCACTTATTTTATTTTTTTGAGATTGTGCAAAAACACTTTTTTTATTAAATGTTGGATGACTATAATTAATTTTTTTTATTATTTTTGAAGGGTTTATATTATTTTCCATATTAATACTTACGCAAAAAGTNTTTTTTGACTTTATTGATTGCAAAATATTCATATTATATGTTAATGATACATTTNAATTTTGNTCCTTTGGAATGTAACTATTCCATGAAGACCACATTTTTTTNTTTTTAGGAAGAACAGAAGTGTCTGTGTGTAAAATAGCTTGATTCAATTGNTATGGAATATTAGCAAGNATCTCTTTTTCTTGATTAGTTGAATCTTCTAAGATTTTTAATGCTTGATCACTGTGACAAGCCAAAATCACAGCATTAAATTCTTCTTTTTCATTATGATCAGTCTTTAGATAAATAGTATTTTTAGCTCTTTTAATTGAATGAACTTTTGAATTTATTCTTATTCTATTATCAAATGGTTTGATTAATTTTGAAACATATTGTTTTGAACCTCCTTTTATAACTCTCCATTTTTTACTTGGATTAATTGATAATAAGTCATGATTTTTATANAATTCAAATAAATATTTAGCGGGCATTTGTTCAATTTCATCAAAATTAGTTGACCAAATAGCAGAAGCCATTGGCAAGATAAATTTTTCATAAGTATAATTGTTGATTTTTGCACTTTTAATAAAATCATGTACTGTGTATGAAAAATCATTATTATGTTTAAGAAAAGTTTTTGCCTTTTTAAAATAAGTAAAAATTCCNAATAAGAGTTTATAAAACNGAAAGCTAATTATATTAGATTTATTTCCAAAAAGAGCTTTTAAATTTCCAGTTCCATATTCCATTCCAGATCGTTCACACGATAATGAAAAACTCATAGTTGATGGTTGTGTTTCAACTTTTAATTTGTTTAAAATTTTNACAAAATTTGGGTAAGTATCATTGTTATAAACTATAAACCCTGTATCTACNTTTAATTGATTATTATTTTCATCATTTACTGTAATAGTATTTGTATGACCNCCAATATAATTATTTGATTCAAATAGTGTTATATCATGCTTTTTATGTAATAAATAAGCANATGTTAAACCCGATATACCTGAACCGATTATAGCAATTTTCATAAATAGTTTTTTNTAAAAATTTAATTATTTTACTGAGGTTAATCCTCCATCTAAACTTATTACTTGACCTGTTGTCCAATTATTTTTTTCAGATATTAACCACTCTAAACAATCAGATATAATATCAGGTTCACCAATTTTATTTAGTGGATGTAGTTTTAATGAAGTTTCTAAAGCTATTTTATTATTNACGATTCTACTTGACATGGGGGTATTTACAAGACCAGGTGCTATACAATTCACTCTAATATTTTTTTTTGCATAAGTAGCTGCTGCTGATTTAGTTAAACCTATGACTCCAGCTTTTGCTGAAGCAATAGCTTCATGATTTGGTAATCCAATTAANGCTGCAGACGATGCAAACAAAGTTATTGAACCTCCATCTTTTGAAATTCTTTTTACTGATGATCTCACAATAGCCATAGAAGAAGTTAGATTAGTTAAAATTGTTTTATCCCAATCTGCTTCATTAGTCATGTGAGCAGGTTTTAAAATTAAAGAACCAATGCAATTTATAATTCCTTTAAAATCATTAAAATNATTATCTGCAAACTTAAAAGTATCTTCGATTTCATCAAAATTTGGATTTTCAATNGAACAAGTAACAATATTTTTATTTTTCAGTTTTAGATCATCTAACCTTTCNTTGTCTCTAGCTACACCAAAAACTCTATTTCCTTGATTTAATAATTTTTCAGTAATACTTGAACCAATACCTCCAGTACAACCAAATATTGCATAATTAGCCATCTTTTTTTAAATCCTTTTCATTAGTTATGTGGGATTTTAATATAATCCAAATCATATCCTTGTTTNAGAAGATTTTGATTGATTATTTTAAAGTTTTCATTNCTTATTGTCTTTTCTCTAGACATAATCCATAATAGTTTTCTATTGGGATAACCAATAACTGTGTATGAATAATCTTCATCTAAATCAATGATAAAATATGGGAATTTTAATGGCCAAAAAGGTTGAATTTGCCATTCAGAATTAGATTCTAAATTTTTTATAAAAGCTTTTTGTCTTAATATTCTCTTTTTACCATCAAATCCATTTTGATTAAATGAATATTTTACATCTATATGCCCTTTTTTATTCAATGAATATTCCTCAATTGAATTAAANGGATTTTTTTCAATCCAGTTAGGTTTTATAGCAATAACATACCATTTTCCCATAAATCTTTGAATATCTACATTTTCGACAGGTTTTAAATCTTTCATTGNTTGTCCAGTACAACTTGTTGTGAGGTTGATAGTTAGTAATATAAATAATAGTTTCTTCATGATCTAAAAGTCTTAGAAAATGGAATTAAGACNGGTGTGTGTTTTTTATATTTAATATAAGAATTAACACTCCCCCACTTTAAATCTGCTTTTTCTTCTAGNAGATTAATACCACTTATATTTATTAAAAGCCAAATGACAAAAAAAGGAGAAATTAATGTCAAATATTGAAAGCCAGTTAATGTTGGAAAAGATATGATCGAAATTCCAATCCAAANTAACATCTCTCCAAAATAATTAGGGTGGCGTGAAAATTTCCACAAACCAGTTGAAATAAATTTATTTTTATTTTCAACATTCCTTTTAAAACGTTTTTTTTGTTCATCGGAAATTACTTCAATAGAAAAACCAATAATCCATNTTGCTAATCCTATTNCATAGAATAAATCATTAAAATATGAAACATTATTAATGATAACTGTTAAACCATTTAAGGAAGTGATAAAAACCCACATACCAGATACTGTCCAGGTAACAAAAAATTTAGAAAAAGATTTTTTNAAATTTGTGAATCTTTTATCTACTTTATCTCGANTTATTCTAGAAAATAAAAAATAACCTAAACGAATTGACCAAACAAATATTAATATCAAAATTGTTAAACTTCTGACATTAATTATATTTTGAGTTTNAGTCAAAAAATAAATACTTAACAATAATGAGAATAANTATGCTACAGTTCCTGTTATATCAAAATACTTTTCAGTTTGAGCAATATATGAAGGTAAAAAAACAATCCAATGTATAAAATATATTGAAAACATAACTAAAATAAAAAATGGAGTATTTTCAATAATAGCAAATTGTGGATTTGCAAAAAAAGCAAAAAGCAATGAAAGCATTAAAATTACAATTACATTAANTAAATCTTTAAAGTTTATATTCATATTAATTTAAAGANGCATTTTTNACATCATTAAAAATATTATTTGCTGCNGTTTTGTTTAGCCATTCTACTAAAAATTTAGGTAATCTACCACCAGTATCCATATATACCCTATATGAAACCTCACTAACATCTTGGTNTAATTTATTTATTTTCCAAATGCCTACACCAGTATTCAAAAANATTNCATNATCTAAAAAATTTTCTCTNTTTAATACATAGTCAATATGATTTTTATCATTTTTATTNAATAAAATCCATGAAATTTCATTTGNTTNATCNTCNAAACCAGACATTCTAAAAATATAGTGCCTGTCACTTATAAATGGAATTGGAACAGGTAAATGTTGATAAGCATCAATCATGTTTTTTTTTCTTGATATTACAGTAGTTGAAACGAGTTTTGAACTAACAAAAATAGTATCATAGTTTTCAACGTTACTAATCACATTCATTATTTTTTTTGAATTTACAGATATAGTATCTTTTATCATTAGAGCTTGATATTCAGCACCAAAAATCTCTTTAGTAAAAACTGCAGGGAAATCATTTTCTTTTCTATTATCATTTATTTGATTCCACCCATATGTTGTATGTAATTCGTTCACTATATATTCATTACTTTGACAAATTAAAATTTTAAATGTTAAAAATATTAATAAAGATAGCTTCATTTATTTATCGGATTAATTTTTTCTGCCAAATAGTAAAGAAATGGAACACTAACTCCCCACACAAATGACAATATTAATATATTTTGTGAAAAATTCATGTTAATAGATAATGCATCCATATTATTTCCGACGAAATAATTTAATGGGCCGAATATTGCACCCAAAAGAATTGCAATTAAATATCTTTTTTTTATCCAACTTCCTGAATGATTAATTGTTGCAGCAAATCCTATCCACATGGCAATTATCCATAAGGGTGCTAGATTATCTGAAAAAACTCCATTATAAGT
Organism: Fidelibacterota bacterium; assembly: GCA_002707905.1. Classification (GTDB taxonomy): domain Bacteria; phylum Fidelibacterota; class Marinisomatia; order Marinisomatales; family S15-B10. The sequence continues at coordinate 2,383 of PAOF01000027.1, read as the reverse complement.
AATGAATCCTGAAAATGCTTTAATTGAATCAACAAAGAAGCCAATAATTCCAGCAATACTTAGAAATAAAATTTCCTTCTTTTTATTTTTTATCATTAAAAGATGGAAAAAGATAAAAAGCAACATCACAAATGGACCAAAATATGGTTGATTATATTTTACAACTCCCATTACACAGGCCCACCAAGACAAATAAAAACCTAATCCGTTATATAATTTTTGTATAAATGATATCAATTTTTATTCATATTTAAATATGAAAGATTTTCNGCGTTATATTGNATGGGATTAATTTTGAGATTTTCAAACAACTCTTTTGATTCACACGTATTATCTTCCATAATCATGGTNAATTGTTCAGGGGTAACTGGAAACCACTTAAAATACTTAAATATAGAAGCTATTGATTTAACAACAAANACAGGAGCAGGTATTGCGAATTTTTTTTTNCCTACAGCTTGTGAAACTGTTTTAATCATATTTTTCCAGGAAACTTTATCAGGTCCTCCTAAGTTATAAATTTTATTTAGCATACTTTCATTATTTATTGATTTAACAAAAATTGATGCTACATCTTTTACATGAATTGGGCTAAATGAAAATTCCCCCGCATTTAGGGGAACTAAACCATTATGAAACAATGGTGCAGGAATTGGCAAACTCAACATGTCATTTAATATTTGAGTGTTGAATTCTGGCCTACCATTGCCTCTAGGATCACCAAAAAGTGAAGTAGGACGAAATATTGTATAATTTAATCCTGAATTTTTTAAATATTCATCTGCCATAAATTTAGTTTTCTGATAATTTGTTCCGTGTGGTTTTACTCCATTCGCACTCATTAATATAAATTTTTTAACTTTATGAGTTTTAGATATATCAATGCAAGATCTCGCCGCTTGAAATTGTAACTTTTCCCAAGTAATACCCTTTCTTGGAAACTCTCTTATGACTGCTATCAAATAAATTACAACATCAGCTTGACTGATTACTTCTTCAACTATATTAGTATTATCAATATCACCTTTAAAAATTTCACATTTTCTAGGTTTCATTATTTTTTTTTCACTTCCATTTCTAACTAATAATCTAGGTGTAAAACCTTGATTAACTAATTCTTCGACTATGTAGCTTCCCACATAACCTGTTCCACCAAAAACTGCGACTTTCATATTTATCTCCTATTAGGTAAGGTCAATCAGATGATAACTGCTTAAATGATTTAATGAAATTATAATTATAATCTTTAGATAATTTTAATTTGTTAAAAAGTGGTCCACACAAGAAAATTTGAGCATTAATTTTTTGGTTGATTTCAAATATTTTGTTTAAATCTTCTATAACATGAGATTCATTCTCAATCCATGTACATGAAATATATATTCGATTTGGGTGTGATATATCAAATAGAGATTCAATTTTATCCAAAGGAGTATTAATTCCTGTATTTATGACATCATAACCTCTTGTTAGAAGAATCTGTTCAATAATCATAAGTGGAATATCATGCATATCACCTCTTATTCCAATGCAAATGGACAAACCTTCCTTTTTAGAAGGTTTATTTATTATTGAATAAAGACCGTGAATACATGTTTGTAATGTGTTTGTGGCAATATGTTCTTTATAAATAGGCATTCTTCCTGCATGCCATTCACTACCAATGTGCCTGAATACAGGAGAAACTAGATCGTCATAAATTTTATAAAGATTTGTTCCCGATAAATATAGGCCTGTCATAATTTGACTACACAATTCTCTATTACCTGCAAGTGCTTTGTCTAAAAAAATATCCCTAAGTTGAGAAATTTGTCCTGTTAAAATTAGTTGATTTAATTGTCGTTCTTCTGACGAATCATACGGTAAAATATTTAACTTTGATCTATATTTAGAATTATCATTTAAAAATGCAGAAACATGGCGCATCAAGAATTTTCTATGACCTCCGGCAGTGATTACACAATCTAATTTACCAGCGTCTGTCCAACGCTTGATGGTTGAGACGTTTACACCCAATATGTTAGAAACTTCTTCTGATGAAATATATCTTTGTACCATTTATTTTAAAAATTTATGACGTATATTAATGTTAATATTTTTAAAAACCAAGGTTATTTGCACGATTTGCACGTTTCTTTTTATAATTCACTTAATAATTTAATTATAGTTGCTTTTATGATAATAATTACTAAAATTATACTCTCGTTATTTGACAATTCAGCTGAGTTATTTATCCAGAAAGGTGGAGGGATCAGGCCCATCGAAACCTTAGCAACCATAATTAATATTTAAGGTGCTAATTCCTGGCTCAGGTATTTATAATGAGTAAAGATAATTGCAATTTTTGCTGAGTCTTTTAACAAACTTAAACTAACATAATAAA
>PAOF01000026.1 GCA_002707905.1 Fidelibacterota bacterium | reverse complement strand
AAAAGTTGCTGGTTTAAAAGATATTCCAGCTTATGTATTAAATATTGAAACCGATTTGGAAATGATGGAGTTAGCTTTAATTGAAAATTTACAAAGAGAAGATCTGGATATTTTTGAGGAGGCTCAGGCTTATAAAACGATGATTGAAAAACATAGTTTTTCACATGAGGAAATTGGAAAAATTGTAGGTAAAAGCAGAACAAACATTTCAAATACTTTAAGATTGTTGAAGCTTCCAAAAGAAATAATGGAAAGTGTAAGAAACAATGAAATAACTCCAGGTCATGCCAGAGCATTACTAGGAATAAAAAATTCAAGTAAAATTAAAGAAGTATGGAAAAGAATTTTAGAGCGAGAAGAATCTGTAAGGTCAACAGAAGAATTCATTTCATACATTAATAAAAATAAAGTTGAAAATAAAAATTCAAATTCTAAAATAATTCGATCAAAACACAACTTTTTTAATTCTGATAATTTTAAAGTTTTTGAAAATGAATTAATTGAAATCATGGGAACCAAAGTTATTATTTCTAAAAAAAATAAAACTGGGAAAGTAGAAATTAGTTTTTTTTCCGATGATGATTTTAATCGATTGATCGAAATTTTTAGAAGGATAAATATTGAATAAATAAAATTGTGGTCTCAAAAAAATTTACATTTGTAATACTTTCTCAAGAAACAGATAAATCATATAAGTTTCAGTTTAATTTGAAAACTTTATTAATTTTATTAGGTTTAATTTTTATAATTATTTTAGGAAGTATTTTTTCAATTTATAAATCATATGATATCAATCATCAATTTTCTTCGGTAATAAAAGAATATGATAAAATGGTGGAGGAGAGAAATAAAGTTTTGCAAATGACTAGGGACCTAAATCGAATTAATGAGATGGATATTTATGTTAGAAATTCTCTGGGTATTTCAAAGAATATTTATCCTGATACTTTATTAGAAAATAATGTTGAACAAAACATTCCGGTTTCTTACATAAAAAATATTCCATCTTTTTCACCAGTTTCAGGTTTTATTTCTCAAAAGTTTAATTTAAAAACGGAAAAAAAATCTAAGCATCATTCAGGTTTGGATATTGTTGCTCCTTTGAAAACGCCATTTCATTCAACTGCAGATGGTATAATATTATTCTCAGGTTGGAAATATCCATTTGGAAATACAATTATTATATATCACGGTGGGGATTACTTTTCATTTTATGGTCATAATTTTGAGAATTTAGTTTTTGAAAAAGAGAGTGTTAAAAGGGGACAAATTATTGGATTAGTAGGTAATAGTGGTGAAACAAGTGGACCTCATTTACATTTTGAAATTTGGAAAAATGGTGAACCAATTGATCCAAGTATATTTATTTCAGAATACAGATTGGAGAATTAAATTTGGCGATGAAAAGAAAAGACCCTAATAAACAACATGTTGAAACAATGATTGGAGAAGATGTAATAATATCTGGTGAATTAAAATTAAGCGGAGGGGCTATAATTTCAGGTAAAATTAAAGGAGATGTTATAACTTCTGGAATAATTAGGCTAACAACTACAGGTATTGTTGAAGGTAACGTTATTGCAAGTGAGGCTACAATTGGTGGTCAAATTCATGGTAATGTTAGAGCTCAAAAAATAATTCTTAGAGAGAATTCAAAAGTTGATGGAGATATCATTTATAGGAAATTGACAATTGAAGAGGGGGCAGCTTTCCAAGGAAGATGTGACTTGGATACAAATGATTCTTTAAGTGATTCAAAAAATGAGTTACAGCCTAAGATGAAAGATGATTGAAAAAATAAAAAAATTTTCATCTATTGTTTCTAAATCTGCTCCTCACCTTAATATTGTTTATAATCAAGCATCCACTATTTTTTTGGCTTCTTTAATAGGTTATTTTATTGATATATGGTTATCAACTGATTTTATTTTTACCTTATTTGGATTAATAACTGGTTTAGTTATTTCATTTTATATTCTTGCTAAAACTATTTGGAACAAATAAATGAATTCAAAAAAATATTCCACGTATATCATTTTTTATTCTTCAATTACGTACTTTATTTTTTATATTTTTTTTAATTTTCATTTGGAAATTTTGACAGGATTAATTGTGCCCTTGATTGGAAGTTTATTTTCTTCAAATATTGTATATTATGCTTTTAAAAATAGTCCTAAAAAATTGACATCATTTATGATTCAATCATTTTTTTTGAAAATGTTAGTGTATGGATTTTTATTAATTTTATTTTTCAATTTTTCTTCTTTTAATCAACATGTTTTTTTTATTAGTTTCATAGGTTATTTCATATCGTTTCATTTAATGGAAGCGTTATTTATTAAACATATTTTTAATAAAGGATAAAAAACTTTTGGCTAAAGAAAAAAGTCAAAGCGTTATGGAAAGTGTTGGAGATCATATTCTTCATCACATTTCCAACTCTTCTTTAGAAAAAGATTTAATTTTTGAACTCCCAACTATTTTTGGAATCAATTTTTCTGTAACTAAACATGTATTGATGATTTGGCTATCATGTTTAATAGTTAGTCTCATTGTAATAATTCCAACAAGAATTTATATCAAAAGTAAAAATAAAGTTCCTAGNGGCATGTCAAATGCACTAGAGGCCGTTGTTTCTTTTATAAAAGATTCAATTGTTAANCCAAATATTGGTTCTAAGTGGTCAGATACTTGGACTCCATTAATTTTAACTTATTTTTTCTTTATATTGGTTGCTAATGGTATTGGATTAATTCCTATTTTTGATTTCATAGGGGCNTCAAGTAGATTTATTTTTGGTCTTAAATATGGAGAAGATGCTTTTGTGAATAATCTTTTACATGGTGGGGCCACTGCAACTGGAAANTTTTGGGTAACTTCTGCATTGTCATTTATTACATTTATNTCAATAATAATAGCAGGAACTATGGCTCATGGCTTTATTAATCATTGGAAAAATATCGTTCCAAAGGGTTTGGCATGGCCTGTTTATATTATTTTGATTCCAATTGAAATTATTGGAATGTTTGTAAAACCGTTTGCGCTTACAATGAGGCTTGCGGCAAACATGACTGGTGGTCATATTGCTATTTTAGCAATTTTATCATTTATTGCTATTTTTGCAGAGGTTTTTAAAACTTCAATGGCTGGTTTTGGTATTGCATTGTTTGCAGTACCTCTTGTATCGGCTATTACAGGGCTTGAAATTATTGTTACAATAGTTCAAGCATATGTTTTCACATTACTATCAGCTGTATTTATAGGTATGGCTATTAACGTTCATCATTAATTAGGAGATATAAAATAATGGAAGCTACTACATTAATTCCAATAGGTATGGGACTCATCGTAATTGGAGCTGCAATTGGTATTTCAAGATTCGCAGCAGCAGCAGCAGAAAGTATTGCTAGACAGCCTCAGGCTGCAGCGGATATTACTGCCGCTATAAATTTACCTTTGTTCCTTCTTGAAGGTGTTGCAATNATAGCTGAAGCTCTTACATTTGCAACGATCTTTTTTGGTTAAAATTAAAATTCAAGCAATAGAGGAGGGTAGATTATGAAAAATTTCATATCAAAATTATTTTTTGATTTAGGTANACTAAAAGTTTTAACAATAATTTTTCTTGTTAANTTTTCCTATGCCGCAGANTCAGCAGATGATTCAAACCCTCTTCTTGTTCTTGACCCAGGTCTTTTTGTTTGGACNATTTTAAGTTTTTTACTTTTAATGTTTCTTCTTTCAAAATTTGCATGGAAACCATTGNTGAAAATGCTTAATGAAAGAGAAGAAAAAATAAGAACAGCTATTGAAAAAGCTGAAAATGCTGAAAAAAAACTTGAAACTCTAAATGAACAAGGTGAAAAAATACTGAGTGATGCTAGATCTGAATCTCAAAAATTATTGTTATCNACCAAAGAAACAGCACAAAACNTGAAAGAAGAAATTGAACGAGAAGCTAAACAAAAAGCAACTTCAATNATTGATCAGGCTAGANTGCAAATTCAAGCTGAAAAAAATCAAGTTTTAAGTGAAATTAAAAATGAATTATCTTCATTTTCAATTATGATTGCAGAAAAATTAATTAAGAAAAATATTAATAAAGATGACAATATGAAATTAATTAATGAATCAATAGAAAAAGTTAATAAAATTAATGAAGCATAAATCTAAAGTAAAAATTTACACTAATTCCTTAATAAATATTGCATCTAAAATGAAAATTTTTAANGAGGTGAATGAATCTTTAAATATTATTCTTACTTTTTTTCAAAAAGATTCAACATTTAGAAGTTTTTTATATTCAAAATCAATTAATGGAGATGATAAATCTTTGATTATATCTAAAATTTTCAACAAAAAATGTCATCCAGTTGTTTGTGAAATGATAAGTATTTTATCAAATAAAAATGAATTGTCTTTATTAAAAAAAATTACGCAAAATTTTACAAAACAAAATAATCGAATTAGCAAAATTATAAAAATAAAAGCTTATTTAGCTAAAGAGTTAAATGAAGATGAGCAAAATATTTTAAAATTGAAAATGGACAAACTTTTCAAAGAATCGATNCAACTTGATTTTCATGTTTCATCTGAAATAATTGGTGGAGTAAAACTTAGNGTTGACAACTTTTTGATTGATGGTTCAATNCAAGGGCAATTAAAAAGATTAAAAGATCAAATAAATTAATATTAAGAAAAAGGTTTTAANTGATATGGAAATAAAAATAGATGAAATAAAGAGCTTGCTTTCAGAAGAGATAGAAAAGTTTAATGTTAACATTGATGTTTCTGAAGTTGGAGAAGTTTTAGATGTTGGAGATGGTGTAGCNAGGGTAAGTGGGCTTGAGAATGTTATGAGTTCTGAATTAGTAGAATTACCTAACGATGTTTTTGGTATGGCTTTAAACCTNGAAGAAGATAATGTTGGGCTTGTACTTTTTGGTGAAAGTCAAAAAGTTAAAGAAGGTGATATTGCTAAAAGAACTGGTAAAGTTGTTCAAGTTCCTGTTGGAAAAGAAATGTTGGGAAGNGTTGTNAANCCTTTAGGTCAACCNATAGATGGTAAAGGAGAAATAAAAAATAAAATATCTAANCCAATTGAAGAAAAAGCACTNGGTGTTTTGCAAAGACAACCTGTNACTGAGCCATTACAAACTGGTTTAAAATCAATTGATAGTATGATTCCAATTGGAAGAGGTCAAAGAGAATTAATAATTGGTGATCGTCAAACTGGTAAAACTGCTGTAGCAATAGATGCAATTATTAATCAAAAATCCACACATGATGGTGAAGATCCAGTTTATTGTATTTATGTAGCAATCGGTCAAAAAGCTTCAACAGTTGCTCAAGTTGTTGCAAAATTAGAAGAGAGCGGAGCAATGGAGTATACAATTGTAGTAACTGCAAATGCATCTGATCCAGCTCCATTACAATTTATTGCACCATACTCTGGTTGTACAATGGGAGAATTCTTNAGAGATAAAGGAGGTCATGCATTAGTTGTATATGATGANTTATCTAAACATTCACAAGCATATCGTCAAATGTCACTTCTTTTGAGAAGACCACCAGGTAGAGAAGCATTTCCTGGTGATGTTTTTTANCTTCATAGTAGACTTCTTGAAAGAGCAAGTAAATTAAGTGAAGATTTAGGTTCAGGTTCTTTNACTGCTTTGCCTGTGATTGAAACTCAAGAGGGCGATGTTGCAGCTTATATTCCAACAAATGTAATATCAATAACTGATGGGCAAATTTATTTAGAATCAAATTTGTTTAATGCTGGAATTCGACCTGCTATTGANGTAGGAATTTCCGTATCAAGGGTTGGAGGAAATGCCCAAATTAAAGCAATGAAAAAAATTGCGGGTATGTTAAGGTTGGATTTAGCTCANTATAGAGAGCTTGAAGCTTTTGCCAAATTNGGCTCTGACCTTGATAAAGCAACACAGAGACAACTAACAAGAGGTGAAAGAATGGTTGAGATTNTAAAACAAGGTCAATATGAACCACTCTCTGTTGAAAAACAAATTGCAATAATTTGGGCAGGAAATAGTGGACATTTAGATGAAATTCCTATTGAGAAAATTAAAGATTTTGAAGATGGTTTTCTGTCATATTTAGAAACATCAGAGAGTTNAATTTTGNCTGATATTATTGATAAATCTGAGATAACTGATGAAATTAAAAATNATCTTGAGAAAGCTGTAAATAATTTTAAAAAAACATTTGCATAGACAAAAATGGCAAATTTAAAAGATATAAGAGATAGAATTAAATCTGTAAAGAGTATTCAACAGGTAACTAAAGCTATGAAATTAGTAGCTGCTGCAAAAATGAGAAAAGCACAAGAAAGAATGGAACAAGCAAGGCCATATGAGGAAAATTTAGCAAATATGATTTCTTCTNTAATATCTAATATTGATGAATCGTCATCTCCACTTTTTCAATCAAAAAAATCTAAAAGGGAATTATTAATAGTTGTTACTTCAGATAGAGGAATGGCTGGTGCATTTAATGCAAATATTATAAGAAAAGCTGAAGAAAGAGTTATGTTNCTCGGAAAAGAAAATATTGATTTATTTTTTATAGGTAAAAAAGGAAGTGATCATTTTAATAGTAGAGGTTATGATATTGTAGATTCTTATAATGACTTTTGGAATGATCTTAACTTTAATGATGCTATGAAATTTTCATCTGATGTAATTAATAAATTTTTAGAAAATGACATAGGTAAAGTAAATGTAGTATATAATTGGTTTAGGAATGTTGCGGTTCAGGAACCTAGATTTGAAAATTTTNTACCTATCNCTTTTGAAAAAAAATCAAATTTTTCAAATGATGATCAATTATTTGAACCTTCAAAAAAAATGATTGTAAAATCATTAATACCTAGNCATTTAAATTTTCAAATATGGAAATATCTTTTAGAGTCATATGCAAGCGAACAGGCTGCAAGGATGGTAGCTATGGATAATGCTACTGAAAATGGACAAGAATTGATTAAAGATTTAACTTTAGATTTTAACAAAGCTAGGCAAGCAGCTATCACTAAAGAAATGTTNGAAATTGTAGGTGGAGCTGAAGCCTTGGCAACAAATTAAGGTAAAAAAAAATGAAAAAAATAGGAAAAATTTCACAAATAATGGGAGCAGTTGTTGATGTGTCATTTGAAGATGGACAAATGCCAAATATTTTAAATGCATTATCAATTGAAAGAAATGATGANAAACCATTAATTTTAGAAGTAGCTCAACATCTNGGTGATTCAATTGTAAGAACTGTTGCTATGGATTCAACAGATGGTTTAATTCGTGGTCAAAAAGTAATTGACACTGACAAACCNATAACTGTACCCGTAGGTGAAAAAACACTTGGTAGACTTTTTGATGTTCTTGGTAATCCAATTGATGGAAAGGAACCTCCTCAAACGAAGATAAATTCTCCAATTCATCGTAAAGCTCCAGAACATAAAGATTTGAGTACATCAAGAGAAGTTTTAGAAACGGGAATAAAAGTTGTTGATTTAATGGAGCCATATACAAAAGGNGGTAAAACAGGTCTTTTTGGAGGTGCTGGTGTAGGTAAAACAGTTTTAATTCAAGAATTAATACATAACATTGCTACTGAACACGGTGGATATTCTGTTTTTTCTGGTGTAGGTGAAAGAACTAGAGAAGGAAATGATTTATTCAGAGAAATGACTGAGTCTGGGGTTATTGATAAAACAGTTATGGTGTTTGGTCAAATGAATGAACCTCCAGGTGCAAGATTGAGAGTAGGTTTAACTGGATTGACAATGGCAGAATACTTTCGTGATCAAGAAGGTAGAGATGTTTTATTATTTGTTGATAATATTTTTAGNTTNACTCAAGCAGGTTCAGAAGTTTCAGCATTATTAGGAAGAATGCCATCTGCCGTNGGTTATCAACCAACTTTATCAACAGAAATGGGGGAACTTCAAGAAAGAATTACTTCAACTAATAAAGGTTCTNTNACTTCNGTNCAAGCAGTATATGTTCCTGCAGACGATTTAACAGATCCAGCGCCTGCTACAAGTTTTGCACATCTCGATGCTACAACAGTTCTTGATAGAAGGATTTCTGAGCTTGGAATTTATCCTGCTGTAGATCCATTAACATCCTCATCAAGGGTTCTTGATCCAAATGTAGTAGGAGATAAACATTATAATGTTGCAAGAGAAGTTCAAAAGATTTTACAAAAATATAAAGAATTACAAGATATCATTGCTATTCTTGGATTGGAAGAACTATCTGATGATGATAAGATCATTGTTGCTCGTGCTAGAAAAATTCAAAGATTTTTATCTCAACCTTTTTTCGTGGCAGAACAATTCACTGGTACCCCTGGAAGGTATGTTAAACTCGAGGATAGTGTAGATGGTTTTGATAGAATTATAAAAGGTGAATTTGATGACCTTCCTGAACAAGCATTTTTGTATGTTGGAACTATTGATGAAGTAGTAGAAAAAGCAAAAGGAATGAATTCTGAGTGAGTTATTTTGATTTAAAAATTGTAACTCCTACAAAATCAATTGATTTTGAATTTATAAATTATGTAAGATGTCCAGGATTAGAGGGATTATTTGGTATAATGTCAAATCATCAAAAGGGAATTTTTGCTTTAGACATTGGTGAAATTAAAGTCGATAATAAAAATTCTTCTTCATTTTATTCAACTAGTGGTGGATATGCTGAATTCAAAGATAATAAATTATTATTATTGCTTGAAACTGTTGAATCTAAAAGTGAAATTGATAAAATGAGAGCTGAAGCTGCTTTAAAAAGAGCAAATGAAAGATTAAAATCCAATGAAGGGGACGAAACTAGAGCAAAAGCATCACTAATGAGAGCTCAAAATCGATTAAAAATTATTTCAAGATAATTTTATATATTTAATCAAATAAATTATTATGTTTAAAAGAACACATACTTGCGGAGAGTTAACATCATCTAATGTTGATCAAACTACTTCATTGAATGGCTGGGTTTATCGTACCCGAGATCATGGCGGACTTATATTTATTGATTTAAGAGATAGGTATGGTATAACACAAATAAAATTTGATGAAAATGATTCTGAAGAAGCTTTTTTAACTGCTAAAGCTCTTTCTATTGAAGATGTTATATCGGTAAAAGGAACTGTTGTTTCTAGAGATAGTGAGGCTATCAATAAAGAGCTTTTAACCGGTGAAATTGAAGTTAATATTGAATCTATAATTATTTTAAATGAATCTAAGCCATTACCATTTATGATTAGTGATAGAGAAGGTGCATCTGAAGAGACAAGATTAAAATATAGATATTTGGAATTAAGAACCGACCAAATGCAAAAAAACATGCTTATCAGACATAAAACTTATCAAGAAGTAAGAAAATATTTATCATCAAATGATTTTATTGAATTTGAAACTCCTGTTCTAATGAGAGCAACTCCTGAAGGAGCAAGAGATTTTTTGGTACCAAGCAGGCTTCATAAAGGTCAATTTTATGCACTTCCTCAATCACCTCAACAATATAAACAAATTTTAATGGTTTCAGGATTTGATAGGTATTTTCAAATAGTAAAGTGTTTTAGAGATGAGGATTTTAGAGCTGATAGACAACCTGAGTTTACGCAAATTGATATTGAAATGTCTTTTATTGATGAATCAGATATAAAACAATCTGTTGAAGAATTGGTTTGCAGTATCTTTAAGAATGTAATTAATTNCGAATTAATAAATAAATTTCCTAGTATCTCTTATAATGAAGCATTGGAAACTTATGGTAGTGATAAACCAGATTTAAGATTTGATTTAAAATTAGTAGATTTTATAAAATATACATCCCAATCAAACTTTTCAGCGGTAAAAGATTTATCTACAGTCAAAGCAATTGTTGTTCCCAATGCAGAGGAATATTCNAGAAAAGTTATTGATGAATTAATTGATTTTGTGAAAGAGTTTTCATCNCAATCAAAAAAAACCCCATTAAGTGGTTTAGCATGGATGAAATTTTCTAAGTCAGANCTTGTTGGTGGAGTNTCTAAATTTTTTGATCAAGACTTAAAAAATGAAATTATCAAGTCATTAAAATTAAATGAAAATGATTTGATTTTNTTTGGAGCAGGNGANAGAGAAACTGTATTNTCTACAATGGGAGCTCTAAGATTAAAAATAGCTGAAAGAAATAATTTGATCAAACATGATGACTTTAAACCTTTATGGGTGGAAAATTATCCTTTATTTGAAAAAGATGAANATACNGATAAATGGACATTTGTTCATCATCCTTTTACTTCTCCATCAGAAAAAGATTTATANTCATTTTCGGATGANCCAGGAAAAGCTGGTTCAAGAGCTTATGATTTAGTTATNAATGGTTGGGAAATTGCTGGAGGATCAATAAGAAATCATGATCCTAAAGTGCAAATTGAAATCTTTAAAGTCTTAGGTTTTACAGAAAAAGAAGCAAAAGAAAAATTTGGTTTTATACTAGAAGGATTAAATTTTGGAGCACCACCTCATGGCGGGATTGCTTTTGGATTTGATAGATTGGTAATGATTTTAGCTGGTGTAAAGCAAATCAGAGATGTTATTGCTTTTCCCAAAACAACTAGTGCAATNAGTTTAATGGATGGTTCCCCAAGTGATATTGGAGAAAATCAACTAAAAGAATTAGGCATAGCAATAAATCGAAGAAGAAAAAAATAAAGTTCNATTTAATTTTTTTCATTATCACTTAATAAATTAATAATCTACATACATAAAAATGAAACTAAATAAGGTATTTTTAGTCATATAAGNTAAATTTTAACTAATAAGACTAAAATTATCGTATTTATTTCTTGACNTGTATNATTCTNTTTATAAAATTANNGGTATGAAAATAAGAAAATATCTGTTATCAATTANTATATTTTTCTTTTGTGGATGTGAAGATGATGCTATTCTTGAACCTCAAGTAGAACAAGAAGAACAAGGAAGCTACGGAAATCTTTCNCTTCCAAATGAAGAAAATATCAAAACCGAAAATCCTAAGATTTTCTAACATATAAATGAATCATANTATTAAAAATTTATTTTTATTATTTATTTTTTTTANCTCATATGCTATATCAATTAATATTAATGCCAATTCTGTTATAAGTAATAAAGTAAAAAACCAAAATTCTGAAAACACAATTCAAGGTTATGTTTTCAAATCTGATTCAAGAATTCCATTGTCAGGTGCAAACGTAATCTTAAAATCTAAAGATGGTTCNGATTATGGTTCAAGCAGTGACAAAGATGGGTTTTTCTTTATTAAAACTATATCTCCTGGAGATTATGAAATATTTATTACTTTCATTGGTTATGAGGATTACTCTGAGACTGTTAANATAGAAATNAACAATACATATAATTTAGAAGTTTTTTTGTCAATAGAACCNATAGTTATGACAAAGTTAAACATTATAAGTGATTCGAAATCTTCTTATGAAAATTTACCAGGAGCAGCCACAATCATAGATTCAAGAAGAATGAAAATAATTAGTCCAATAGGTACNCAAGAAATTCTTGAAAAAATACCTGGAATTTCAGGTTTTGCAGATGATGGGATTGGNAATTCTAGAATTAGTATTGGAATAAGAGGGTTAAACCCTAGAAGAAGTTCAAGAACTTTGATTTTGGAAGATGGTATTCCAATTCAGCCAGCTCTGTATATATATCCCAATATGTATTATAATCCACCATCTGAAAGAATAAGTAGAGTTGAAGTTATAAAGGGAAGTGGTGCTATAGCTTTTGGACCTCAAACAATGGGGGGTATAATTAACTATTTCACAAAACGTCCAAGAAATAGCTTTGGTGGATTATTTAGATTAACTAGCGGAGAAAATGGTTATTTAAGTTTATTTTCAGAGGTCGGAGGCTGGGGNACNGAAAAATTAAATCCNGAGTTGCAAATTTTNTATAAAAGAGGAGATGGCTTCAGAGATAATAATGANTTTGAACAGATAAATTCCACTTTTAAACTAACAAATAAAATTTCAGATAAAAGAAATATATACATTAAAGCAAACCTAAATTATGAAAATTCAAATGCTACTTATACAGGACTCACTCAATGGTCATTTGAAAATAATCCTAATTTTAATCCTAAAAATAATGATAATTTTAAATTAATTAGAACATCNTTTGATTTTATTGAAACAGTAAATATTANCTCAAAATTAACTAAAACTAGTTCTNCTTTTGTAAGTTATTTTGATCGTAGATGGTGGAGAGAAAATGATATTTTCATCAAAGCAAGTGATTATGGATCAGAATCACCAAGACCACAACCATATTATAGTAGTGCTGATTTAATGAGAGTTGGTGGTGGTGTAGATAATTTTGGAATATTAAGAACTTTTTATGTAATTGGATATGATCAAAATTATAAATACGAACATTCTATATTTGGAAATAAAGCTAATTTAGATNTGGGTGCAAGAATTTATTGGGATAGATTTATTGATGATAAACAAACAGGTATGAATGTTGATTCAAGGGATGGGATTTACTACATAGAGTCTGAAAATGATACTGACTCTCCTGAAATTGTAGGTCAAAGTCATCATTATCATACTATGGCACTTTCTACATATTTTTCTGAAAAAATTAATTTTGAATTTGCTACAATAAGCCCAGGCCTAAGATTAGAGGTATTTGAACAAGAAAGAGTAGATAGATTATCTGGGTCTTTATATCAAGATAAGAATTTAGTTGTTTTTTTACCTGGAATAGGATTTAGTAAGTCTTTATTTGGAATGAATCTTTTTGCTGGAATACATAGAGGTTTTACACCTCCTTCTAGTGGGGCATTAAAAATTCTTAATTTTGGAGATAATATTTCAAGTGGTGGTTTAGATCTTGATTCTGAAAAAAGTTGGAATAAAGAAATAGGTTTACGNGGAGATTTGAATTTAATTAATTTTGAGTTATCAGGTTTTCATCTTGATATTGAAAATTTAGTTGCAGCTGGTAGAGGTACTGCTTTTAAAAATTTAGGTAAAGTTCAAACCTATGGAATTGAATTTAATTCTAGGTTCAAGTTTTCTGATTTTAACAAATTTATACCAAATATTTTTGCAACTTATACATATTTACAAACCGAAGTTCTTGATGGAGAAATTGTTTCTTATGTATCTGGATCATATGGTTCAACAATNTCAATTGAAGGGAATGAATTACCCTACTCACCTAAGTCTACTCTAATTATTGGTTTAGAGATAAGTCCAATCNATAACCTTGATATAATGTTTGATTATAAATATGTTAGCAGTGTATTCACAGATTTTGAGAATATCATTGAACCTGATAATTTAGGAATATCAGGTTCTATACCATCCTATGGAATTTATAATATATCATTTAATTATAACTTTGGTTCAAGTTATAGAATGTTTATGACAGGTAAAAATTTGACTGATGAAATTTATATTGGTTCTAGACTCCATTCTAACCCAGGGCAAAAATCTGCAAATTTAAGTTCAGGTATTCTTCCTGGAGCAAGAAGACAAATAAATTTTGGTATTGAATACTTATTTTAAAAAGGAAAACACACGATGAATAATAAAATGATAATATATCTTCTTTTTGGTTTTATTCTTTTCACTGCATGTGAAGATGAAAAAAATGAAACAGAAGATGTAGTTGATACTGGTGATACATCAGATCAAGTTGATTCAACAGATACAACTGATGATGAACCAGCTGCAATTGAAACCCCTACCTCATATGCTTTTGATAGTAGGTTCAATGAAGGTGAGAGCAGTGTCAAATACACTGGTCAGGTTGTAAGAAANTTGTTATTAAATGATATTAAGGTTCTTACTAGTCGTTTGTCATCTGAAGGAGCATCNCCCTTAACAGTTGAAGATTTAACTAATCTTTATAATTATGATGATGCATTAGATTTGACATCTCAAACTTCTACAGACCCTGCACCTCTNGAAGCTAAATATTCAAGNATATCNACTGGGAAAAATCTNATTGGTAAAATTGATGATGAAGTAGTNTANNGTTTTGGAAAAACTGCTGATGAGTTAATGACNGAATGGTTTGCTATAGTCGCTGAGAAAAGTGCAGTAGAAAGCAATNTAGGTTCATTTTTAGCNTTTACAAGTGATGATGGTTTGGATTTATCTCAAATGATAAANAAAACATTATTAGGTGCNGTTCCATANTCACAAGGAACTTCAAATTATTTAGGAAGTTTAGAGGATGATGGTAATGCNGAANCNAGTTCNGAAGGTGGTNNNTATACNGAAATGGAACATCATTGGGATGAATCTTTTGGTTATTTCGGAGCNGCTGTAGATTATAATTTCTATACTGATGCNGAAATTAAAAGCCCAGGNTATAAAGATTCAAATGAAGATGGTNCAATAGACTTTATNACTGAATACAACCATGGAATTTCNAAAAATGCAGCTAAAAGAGATGCTGGTGCCGCTAGTGGTACTGTNGATTTNACNAAAACAATAATGGATGCATATTTAGAAGGTAGAACTTTAATTCACAATCAAGCTGATATCTCAGAAATTTTAGCACAACGTGATATTATTGTCAATACATGGGAAAAAGTTATAGCGGCGACAGTTGTTCACTATATAAATGATACTGCGGCTGATATGGCAGCACTTTACCCTGCAGATTCAACAGCTGGACCAACAAGTCCACTTGTAGCAGATCTTAATAAGCATTGGGGTGAAATGAGAGGTTTCACAATTGCTCTTCAATATAATGATTTTGCTTTAATCTCAGATGCAGATCTTGAAGATGTATCAAACGCAATGGGAACATCTCCTGTTTATCCTGAGGATGGATATACGGAATTCTATGCTTATCATGGAGCTTTATTATCAACAATTAGAGACACTTTTCAAGAAGCTTATGGTTTCTCAGATGAGGATGTAGCTGGTTGGTAGTATAAATTCTTTCAAATTATAAGGGGTGATTATTGGTTCCTT
>PAOF01000025.1 GCA_002707905.1 Fidelibacterota bacterium | reverse complement strand
CAGTTACTAATGGTGAAGCAATTATCATTGGTTTGGTAGCAGGTATTTTAGTGGTTATCGGAATAATGATTCTTGACAGCGCTAAGATAGATGATCCAGTTGGAGCATGGCCTGTTCATGGTTTATGTGGAATCTGGGGTGGAATTGCTACTGGAATATTTGGCGGTCATCCGATTGGTGCGCAGATAATTGGTAGTATCGTAATACCAATTTGGGCATTTGTAACAATGTATATTGTTTTTATGGCCCTTAAAGCTGCTGACATGTTGAGAGTCTCTGAGGAAGATGAATTGAAAGGTTTAGATGTAAGTGAGCATGGAATGGAATCTTATGCTGGCTTTCAAAAAAACTAAGTAAATAGTCGTTAATGAAAATTATGCCTAGAGAAATTATTATAGTAAAAATTGAAATCCTGTCTTGGTTTCTCCCCCAACCAACCCAAACTATATAATTTTTCTAGTGCATAATTTTATATTTAATATGAAAGAAATTGAAAAAAACCTATATTTTTATGTATTAAATAATAAATATATAAATAAATAGGAGATGATTTAATGAAAATGATTCTTGCAATAGTTCAACCCGAATTACTTCCCGATATAAAAGAAGGTCTTTTAAAGGCTAAAATCTCAAAATTTACAGTTTCAACAGCCAAAGGACATGGTTCAGAAGTTCCGGTTGAAGAAGTATATAGGGGAATATCTTATGAACTTGAACTTTCAAATAAAATTAGAATTGAAATTGCTGTAAATGATGATTTTGTTGAGCCCGTTGTTGATGCTATATGTGAAGTTGCAAAAAAAGAAATCGCAGAAGGAAGAGGTAAAATTTTTATCTCATCAGTTGAAGATTGTATTAGAATAAGAACAGGTGAGAGGGGAAAAGAAGCTATAGGGTAATTTAATTTTTTTTTCAAATTTGTGAATAATTATACCTAAAAAATTTAAGTAATCTTAACTGTTTTACCCTAATCACCCCTTATTACTCATTTTTTTTAGGTATAGTTTCGTGTTAAAAAAAAAAATACATCTAGCTTAAAAAATTTAGGACATCATATTTTAAAACTTAATAATTTTGTTAGATTTTTTAAAAAAAACATAATAAAATAAATAATTATATTTAGGAGAATTTAGATGAGCGTAAAATCAAAATTAGAATACATTTGGCTTGATGGTTATAAGCCAACACAAAGTTTAAGAAGCAAAACACAAATCAAAAGTAATTTTTCAGGTAAACTTGAAGATTGCCCAATGTGGTCTTTTGATGGAAGTTCTACTCAGCAGGCAACAGGTGGTGACTCTGATTGTTTATTAAAACCAGTTGCAATATATCCAGATCCTGATAGAATTAATGGTTTTCTGGTTATGACTGAGGTTTTAAATGCAGATGGAACTCCGCATGAATCAAATGGCCGCGCAACAATAGATGATGACGATAATGATTTTTGGTTTGGATTTGAGCAAGAATATTTTTTGTGGGACCCTGAAACCAATCTGCCATTAGGTTTTCCTGCAAATGCATTTCCAGGACCTCAAGGTCCATATTATTGTAGTGTAGGAGCAAAAAATGCTTATGGAAGAGATATTATTGAGACTCACTTGGATCAATGTTTAGATGCAGGTTTGAATGTAGAAGGAATAAATGCAGAGGTTGCATCAGGACAATGGGAATATCAAGTTTTTGCTAAGGGTGCAAAAGAAGCAGGTGATCAAACCTGGGTTGCACGTTACTTAGCCGAAAGAAATGCAGAATCTTATGGCATAGCTATTAACTGGCATCCCAAACCCATCAAAGGTGATTGGAATGGTTCTGGTATGCATGCGAATTTTTCAGATGGAAAAATGAGGGCAGCAGGTGATGAATCAGTTTTTACTAAAATTTGTGAATCATTTGGTAAAAATATTGAAAAACACATAAGTGTTTATGGTGCAGATAATGACCAGAGGTTAACAGGCGCACATGAGACTCAATCAATTGATAAATTTTCTTTTGGTGTATCTGATAGAGGAGCATCTATTAGAATTCCAGTTGGAACAATTGAGGATGGGTGGAAAGGAAGATTAGAAGATAGAAGACCTGCATCAAATGGAGATCCATATAAGATTGCAGCTGCTATTATCAGCACTACTAAAGCTGCGTATTAGAACAAAAAATCAACTTATTCCTATAAAAACTCCTGGAAACAGGAGTTTTTTTTATTTATGAACATTAAATTAGAATATGTTAAAAAGATTAAAAGTCAATAATTATGCTTTAATAGAAGAATTGGACGTTTCATTTGGTAAAAATTTAAATATTTTTACAGGACAAACTGGAGCGGGTAAATCAATTATAATTGGATCAATTAATCTGATTGTAGGAGATAAAGCCTCCACAGAAATGATAAGGACTGGAGAAGATGAAGGATTTGTAGAGGCAACTTTTGATATCAAAAAAACAGATACTAAGCTTGAAAATTTTAGGATTTCAGATCAATCTTTAATTATAAAAAGAGTGATTGCTAAAAATGGTAAAAGTCATGCATTTTTAAATGGAAATCAGATTTCAATTGCACAATTAAAAGAAATTGGATCTTTACTTATTGATATATTAGGTCAACATCATCATCAATCTTTATTTAATATAAATAAACATAGAGAATTATTAGATCACTTTGCTTTAAAAGATTTAAAACAAAATGAGTATAATAAATTATATAAAATTGTTGAACAAAAATTAAAATTATTGAAAGATTTAATTGATTCTGAAGATTTAAGTAAAGAAAAAGAAGAATTATATAAATTTCAAATCAAAGAAATTGAGAGTGCATCACTTGAAATTAATGAGCAACCACAGCTTGAAGAAGAATTAATTATTTTAAGTAATTCACAACAACTGAAAGATACAGCTTTAAAAATTAATTATTCTTTGTCTGAAGAAGATGATTCAATTCTTAATAGATTAAGAGGTATGTTAAAAGCTTTTGATTCCATATCTTCAATTGATAGTAGTATGAAAGAAAAAGTTGATCAATGGAATGAATCTATTTTTTCACTTGAAGATATTTCTTATGAGCTATCAAGATATAGTGAAAAAATAAATTATGATCCTAAACGATTATCATGGGTAAATGATAGATTGCAATTATATAAAGATTTGACAAATAAATATGGAAATGGTTTTCAAGAAATAATGGATTATAAAAATAAAATAGAAAATTATTTAAAAAATTTAAATAATAAAGATGAGCAAATAAAGAATCTTGAAAATGAAATATATGAAATGAAACAAAAGTTATATCATTTAGCTAGTGAAATATCAACTAGAAGAGAAAAAGGGGCTAAAACTTTAAAAAGAAAAATAGAGAACGAGCTAAATGATCTTGGAATGAAAGGAATAAAATTTGATATTGAATTTTCTCCAATTTCAAATACTAATGGATTAATGATTCAATTTAAAGAAAAGACGGTATATGTAGATGAATATGGAATTGAAAATATTGAATTTCTAATTTCACCCAATGAAGGTGAACCATTAAAAAAGTTAATTAAAATAGCCTCTGGTGGTGAAATGTCCAGAATCATGTTGGCTATTAAAACTGTATTGGCTGATTTTGATTCAATTCCTGTTTTGATTTTTGATGAAATTGATTCTGGAATCG
The DNA here is from genome assembly GCA_002707905.1 of Fidelibacterota bacterium. Lineage (GTDB taxonomy): Bacteria > Fidelibacterota > Marinisomatia > Marinisomatales > S15-B10. The sequence continues at coordinate 8,787 of PAOF01000025.1, read as the reverse complement.
GTGGAGACATAGCAAGTTTAGTAGGTAAAAAATTAAAAAATCTTTCACAAAAACATCAATTAATTTGTATCACACATTTACAACAAATTGCATCATTTGCAGATCAACATTTTCAGGTCAGAAAATTTGTTATTAAAAAAAGATCGTCAATTGAGGTGGCAAAATTAAACACCGAACAAAAAGTTGCTGAAATTGCAAGAATGATCTCAGGTGAAAATATTACAGATATCACATTGGAAAACGCGAAAGAATTTCTAAAAATTGGNGCTGAAGCTTANTTAATGATTATTTATAACAGAACACAATATAAAAAATTAACANATGANCAATATCAAGANGAAAAAAGATTGCTTCAGATTGAATTATTAAAACTNCANGAGTGGGTCATCAATTATAATAAATCTGTAGCNATTTTATTTGAAGGAAGAGATGCAGCTGGTAAAGGAGCAACAATAAGNAGATTTATCGAGCGATTAATGCCAAAAAGAGTTAGAGTAGAGGAATTAGGGGTTCCTTCTGATAATCAAAGTAAAAACTGGCTAAATACATATAAGAAGCTATTGCCAAAAACTGGAGAATTAGTTTTTTTTGACCGTTCATGGTATTCTAGAGCTTTAATTCAACCAGTAATGAATTATTGTTCTGAAAACCAATATAAATTTTTCATGAAAAATGTAAATAAATGGGAAGATGAATTAGAATCAGAAGGAATTATTCTAATTAAATTTTATCTTTCAGTTTCACAAAAAAGTCAAACNCTTCGATTTAAGCTTAGAGAATCAAGTCCATTAAAATATTGGAAATTATCTGAAAATGATTTAGAAGTAGCGAAAGAATGGGATCTCTTTACATATTACAAAGAGCAAATGTTTAANCAAACATCTACTAATAAAAATCCATGGGTAATTATAAATTCTGATAATAAAATGATTGCTAGATTAAATGCAATGAGATACGTTCTTTCACATATTAATTACAAAAATAAAAAAATTCTAAAATCAAATCATTGGTCAGAAGAGATAGAAAATTATTCAATTAGATTTAATAATGTTTTATTTGATAATTTATCCAAAGAACAATATGAATTGCTTTTTAGCATGCAATCTCATAAATAAATGGAGAGAATAAGAACAGCTGGTGGTCTAGTATTTTATAAAAAAAATTTTTTATTTATTTTTAAAAGAGGTAAATGGGATTTACCTAAAGGNAAATANAAATATGGTGATACAGATCAAAAAACAGCAAAAATAGAAGTTTTTGAAGAGACGGGATTACCATTAAATCAACTTAAAATCGTAAAAAGATTAATTCCAACATATTATATTAAATCATTCAANAAGAAAAAAATTCAAAAAAGAACAACTTGGTTTTTGATGAATTTTANAGGTGATCATAAAATAAAATTAATTCCAGCAGAAAAAGAGGGAATTACAGAATGTAGATGGGTGCATAAAAAAGATTTAAAAGTTATTTTNCCTAATGCACATTTGAGAATCATTTATCTTTTCGATTATTTAAAACAATTACCATTGTACAAAGATTATTTCAAATAAGNTTATTATTTAAAATTCTTTGGAAACCTAATTTTATCAATTATCCCAATTCCCTCTTTTATATTTGAATATTTTTTTAACTTTAAAACTATCGTAACAATGGAACAGGTTGGTAATTTTAAAATATTATAATTTGATATTATTTCAATTAAATTATGAAATGTTGGATTATGACCAACCAGAGCTATATGGTTAAATTGATTTGAGTCGATTTTTTTAATTATTGAAAAAACATCAAAAGTGCTGGAATTATAAATTTCATCATTAATATCGATCTTATTCAAAGGATAATTTATTTTTGATGAAATTATTTTAGCAGTATTAATAGCTCTATTGGCTGGGCTAGAAATAATTTTGTCTAAATCAATGTTTTCATTCATTATAACTTTTCCCATCAATTTTGCGTCTTTTANACCTCTATCNGATAAAGGTCGATCAAAATCATGCATATTTGATACATCCCAAGATGATTTAGCATGCCTTATGAAAGTAATTTTTTTCAAGANAAATATTATTTATTTACTAAAAAAATAAAAGGGTGAGAAAAAATATTATCAACNTCGAAAATTATTTTTTTAATTATTTGATTCAATTTTCTTTAAGATATTAATCTGCGTTTTATTCCATGTGTCATTTAAAAATTTGGTTNTAAACCAACTATCAAGAATTTCATTTAAATTTTGAAAATTTAAATTATTTAAACTCAAAGCTAAAACGTTTGCATCATTCCATTTTCTTGCACCTGCAGCAGTTTCAGAATCATTACATAGTGCAGCTCTTATTCCATTAAATTTGTTTGCTGCAATACTTGCACCAGTTCCAGTCCCACATAAAACAATTGCTTCATCAGCTTTGTTTTCTAATACTAATTTAACTGCGTTTATCGTAGTTTGGGTCCAGTCTAAATTTTCTTTATCTTTTGGCCCATAATATATAATTTCATAATCTCNTTTTTTTAATTGAGAAATTAATTCATCAACTATTTTAGTTTTTTGATCTGTTCCAATAGAAATTATCATAGTTTAAAATTTGATTGTTATGAAAGAAAAATTTAGTTTTAAGATACCCGAATTTATAAGAAATAAAAATATTTTTAATANAAAAAATTATTTTATTTTGCTTTTTACTTTATTTTTAATTTTAATATTTAATTATTTTAAATCTCCAAAAATAAAATATGATGGGCTTTTAAATTTAAAAAATTTAAAAAAAGATGTTGAGGTTTATTTTGATGATTTTGGATCACCTCATATTTTTGCTGAAAATAATGATGATCTTTTCTTTTCAGCTGGTTATATAATGGCTAGAGAACGATTGTTTCAATTAACTATCAACGCATATACTTCAGAAGGAAGATTGTCAGAGATTCTTGGTGAAGAAAGTTTTGAGATAGATAAATTTATACATACTTGGGGTATACCTAGAACCGCTAAAAAAATGGTAAATGATTTAGATAAATATTCATTAAATATTTTGAATCAATTTTGTGAAGGTGTTAATCAGTATATAAAAGATTTGAAAAACAACCTACCTGTTGAGTTTAAAATTTTACAAATAAAGCCAATTCAATGGAAACCATATCATATTTCAGGTTTTTCAAAATTAATGGCGTATTCACTTTCACAATCTTGGCATCCAGAAATGTTGTTTGGTCAAGTTGCATCTATGATGGGTGAAAAGAAAACTTTAGAATTATGGCCATATTTTCCTAATGAAAAACCAGATAAATTNCCAGAAATCAAATTTGATAATTCTAAAATTCGAGAAAAAATTGTTAAAATAGATGAGAAATTAAGAAATATTTTAGGAACAGCTTCAGGGCATCTAGGCTCAAATAGTTGGGTTGTTGATGGTTCAAAAACAATCTCTGGGAAACCAATTTTATCTAACGATCCTCATCTAGGAATGATTCAACCATCAATTTGGTATGAGATGCATCTTAATGGTGGTGATTTTAATGTGTCTGGTGTTACTTTTCCTGGTATACCATTTATTATAATTGGACAGAATGAAAAAACAGCTTGGGGTTTTACTAATTTAATGTCTGATGATTTAGATTTTTTTCATGAAAAAATAAATCCAGATAATCAAAATCAATATTTTTTTAATGGAAAATATATTGATATGAAAATAAGGTATGAAAAAATTAAAATTAGAGGCAATAAAGAAAAATTAATTGAAATTAGAGAAACACATAGAGGTCCTATCATTTCAGATATTCATCCTTTAACAAAAGAATTAAGTAATGTTTTTTCATTTAGTTGGGTTGGTAACGAATATTGGAATGAAATAGAATCTTTTATAAAGTTAAATAAAATGACTAACTGGAGTGATTTTTCCGATGCTGTTTCAGGAATGTCTGCTCCAGCTCAAAACATAGTTTATGCTGATATTNATGGNAATATTGGATGGAGAGCAGTTGGTAAAATACCAATTAGAGATGGTGGAAATTTTCTTTTACCATTACCTGGTGAAACTTCAAAGTATGACTGGAAGGGTTATATTCCTTTTGATGAAATGCCATATGAGTTTAATCCTGATAGGGGATATATAATAACTGCAAANAATAAAACAATTTCTAATGATTATAATTACTATGTTTCTAGTTTATGGCATAATAGTTCACGTTATGATAGAATATTTGATTTGATAAATGATAGAAAAGATTTAAATCAAAATGATATGAAAATAATTCAAAATGATCTTATCTCACCATTCGCAAAAAAAATATCAAATAAAATAGTTTTCTCTTTTCAAAATTACAATTTTTTGAATAACAACATTAAACACTCGATTGAATTACTAAATAATTGGGATGGAAATTTTAAAAAGAATAGTATAGAACCTTTAATTTTTAGTACAATTTTAATGAAAATGCTAAAAAATATTTATTCTGATGAAATGACAGTTATTGGAGAAAATGTNTATTCTTCTTGGATAGGACCTGTTGGTGGTCGGGGAAATTGGGCAATATCTTTAAGAAATTTAGAGGGACTAATGAGTGGACAATATTCTTCATGGGTAGATAATATTGAAACGTTAAACTATGTAGAAAATTTAGATGATATAATAATAAAGTCAGTTAAAGAGGCAGTTTCAGAACTTGAAAACGAACTTGGTTATTCATCTGTTAATTGGTGGTGGGGAAGATCACACAAGCTAACATTTCGTCATTCAATTGGAAATGAAATTAAGATACTAGATAGAATTTTTAATTTTAACATTGGTCCTTTCGAAACAGGGGGTTCATCAACAACTATAAATAATGGAGAATATTCTTTTTCAAAACCTTTTTCTCAAACCGCTGGGGCTTCATTTAGAAGAATAGTTGACTTTTCAAATTTAGATAGCACGGCATTTATTTTAACTACTGGTCAATCTGGAGATTTTAATTCTATTCATTATAAAGATCAAACCCCTCTTTATCTAACTAATCAATATAGAACTATTTATTTTGATAAAAAATCAATTGAAAATTTTTCAAAGAATAAACTTTCATTACAATCTGAATGATCTCTTATATAATAATTTTTTCTTTATTTATTTTTATCCTAAAACATTTATTTTTCTGGAAGCCTTTAAATACTGATTATCTATTTAAAAATGGTCCTTTGATGATTGGACATAGAGGTGTGCCTAATGAAGTNCCAGAAAATACAATTGAAGGATTTAAAAATTTAATTGAATATGGTATTAGGGTTGTTGAAGTAGATGTTGTAAAAACTAAAGATAATCATATAATTTGTTCTCATAATTTTGTTTTGGAAATTGAAACTAATGGTTTAGGAGTTATTGCAAATAAAAATTTTTCTGAAATAAAAAAATTTAATACAGCTGCTAAATTTTTAAATAAAAATCATATTTCAATTCCTAAGTTATCTAAATTGATTGATGAATTACCNGAAAATATTATTTTTAATATTGAAATCAAATCAAGTTCAGTTTTTGATTTAAAATCTGTACCATTAGTTTTAAAAATTTTAAAAGAAAAAAAAATACAAAATAGGGTTTTCATTTCAAGTTTTAANCCATTNNTTTTATTATTGATNAAAATAATTGATAAAAATTTTGTNACAGCTTATTTATGGTCAAATTTTGATGTCCCACTAATTTTATCAAAACCTTGGTTTGTAAATATTGTTCATCCAGATTTTATACATCCTGAAGCACATTTAATAAANAAAANATTAATTTTATTTTATAAAAAAAGAGGATTGAAAATAAATGCATGGACAGTAAATAANATCCCTTCGAAAAAATGGTTATTAGAAAATGGTATTGATGGAATTATTTCTGATTTTCCAACAGTTTTATTATATAATGATAATATTTAATTATTTAATTGAGTTTTATTATTTGATTAAAATATTTTAAGAAATAATTTACTTGGTTGTNAAAATGTCTATTTTAAAGAAAATAATTGTAAAAGGTGCTAAGGAACATAATTTAAAAAATATTAATATAGATATTCCNAGAAACAAATTTGTCGTAATCACAGGTTTGTCTGGGTCAGGAAAATCATCTTTGGCTTTTGATACTATTTATGCTGAAGGTCAGAGACGATATGTTGAATCTTTATCAGCTTATGCAAGACAATTTTTAGGACTAATGGAAAAGCCTGATGTAGATTATATTGAAGGTTTATCTCCAGCAATTTCTATAGAACAAAAGTCATCATCAAGAAATCCAAGATCTACGGTTGGAACAGTTACTGAAATACATGACTATTTACGATTATTATACGCTAGAATTGGAAAGCCATTTTGTTATAAATGTGGAGATTTAATTTCAAAACAAACTCTTCAACAAATAGTAGATTCTGTTTTATCAAATGATATTGGTACTAAATTGCAAATTTTAGCTCCAATCATAAGAGGGAGAAAAGGTCAATTTAAAGAAATCCTTCAAAATTTAAAAAGAGAGGGTTTTGTAAGAATTAGAGTTGATGGAAAGTTAAAAGATTTATCTGAAAAAATAATTTTGGATAAAAATAAAAAACATGATATTGAAGTAGTAATTGATAGAATTATCATAGATGAAGATATTAAAGAAAGAATTACAGATTCAATTGAACTTGGTTTAAAAATGGGATCAGGACTGATTATTGTAAATATTTTACCTAAAAAAGAACATTTATACAGTGAAAATTTTTCATGTCCAAAATGTGATTTGAGTATTGAAGAAATATCTCCTAGAATGTTTTCATTTAATTCTCCATATGGTGCTTGTAAGACCTGTGATGGATTAGGTTCAAAAATGGAAATNGACCCAGAATTACTTGTTCCAGATAAAAAAAAATCACTTATTCAAGGTGCAATTGTTCCATTAGGAGAACAGCCAAGAGGAAATTGGTATAGTTCAATTTTAAAAAGTTTAGCANAGCATTATGAATTTAAATTTACTACTCCTTGGTATAGATTATCTGAAAAAGNTCGAAGTATTNTATTANATGGAACAGGAAATGATAAAATAAAANTNTTTTACAAATCAAAAAAATTTANAGGTGAATATGATGGAGGTTTTGAAGGAATTATTAAAAATCTAGAACGTAGATATCATCAAACNAATTCAACAGGTNTTCGAGATTGGATAGAAAAATTTATGAGCATGCAAAAATGTCCTAGTTGTAAGGGNTCAAGATTAAATAAACAAAGTTTATCTNTTAAAATTGCTGATNATAATATTGGGGAAATATCCAAATTATCNATTGAAGATTTATTAANTTTNTTTAAGAATTTAAACCTTTCAAAAATGGAAAAAAATATAGCTGAACAAATTTTAAAAGAAGTAAAAGAAAGATTACAGTTTTTAGTTAATGTTGGTTTAGAATATTTAACCCTTGANAGAACTGCTACTACTTTNTCAGGAGGTGAGGCTCAAAGAATTAGATTAGCNACTCAAATTGGTTCTCAATTAATGGGAGTTTTATATGTTTTAGATGAGCCATCAATTGGATTACATCAAAGAGATAATGTAAGATTAATAAATACTCTTGAAAAATTAAGAGATCTTGGTAATACAGTTTTAGTAGTTGAGCATGATAGAGAAACAATTGAAAGAGCTGATTATGTGATTGATTTGGGCCCAGGTGCTGGAGAAAATGGCGGAGAAGTTGTTTTTGCAGGTGGACCAATAGATATAATAAAATCTAGGAAATCAATTACGGGCCCTTATATTTCTGGTAAGAAAAAAATTGAATTACCGATTCAAAGAAGAAATGGTAATGGAAAATTTATATCATTATTTGGAGCTTCAGGTAATAATTTGAAAAATATAGATGTGAAATTTCCTCTTGCAAAATTAATATGTGTTACAGGAGTTTCTGGATCTGGTAAAAGTACTCTAATTAATGAAACTTTTTTTCCAATTTTAAGTAGTCAACTAAATCACTCAAGAAAGAAATCTCTAGAATATAAATCAATTGACGGTTTATTATATTTAGATAAAGTTATAGATATCGACCAGTCTCCTATAGGAAGAACACCTAGGTCAAATCCTGCAACTTATACGGGAGTATTTACTTTTATAAGAGAATTATATTCAAATGTACCAGAATCAAAATTAAGAGGGTATAAACCAGGAAGGTTTTCATTTAATGTAAAGGGCGGAAGATGTGAATCTTGTTGTGGAGATGGAATTATTAAAATTGAAATGCATTTTTTACCAGATGTATACGTTGTTTGTGAAATATGCAAAGGATTAAGATACAATAGAGAAACCCTAGAAATTAAATTTAAGGATAAAAATATTGCTGATGTTTTGAAAATGACAGTTGAAGAAGCATTTACTTTTTTTGAAAATATTCCTCAAATTAATAGAAGGTTGCAAACTTTAAAAGACGTAGGTTTAGGTTATATTAGATTGGGTCAACAAGCTACTACATTATCAGGTGGAGAAGCTCAAAGAGTTAAATTATCCTCTGAATTATCTAGGATAGGAACTGGAAGAACAATTTATATTCTTGATGAACCAACAACAGGGTTACATTTTGAAGATGTAAAAATGTTATTAAAAGTTTTAAATCGTTTGGTTGATAAAGGAAATACTGTAATTGTTATTGAACATAACCTTGATGTGATAAAAATGGCTGATTGGATAATAGATTTAGGTCCTGAAGGAGGACATAAGGGTGGTAAATTAATTTCTCAAGGATTACCAGAGGATATAATTGAAAATAAATTATCGTATACTGGAAAATATTTAAAATCAATTTTGAAAGGAAAATTATAATGTC